>JAUVJK010000009.1 GCA_030592425.1 Candidatus Moraniibacteriota bacterium | reverse complement strand
TGGAGCTTCTCGGTAATATGCGCGCTGAATATAGGACAACAGACTACATTAATGAAACGCGCGTTCAACTGATCTTTGACGCACCGCTTATGGATGTGATTGTTGATTTTCATGATCAACTCAAAAGCGTCTCCCAGGGTTATGCGTCAATGAACTACGAAGTGAATGGCTATCGTGCAAGTGACCTTGTACGACTTGATATTCTTGTTGCAGATGATCTCGTGGAGGCATTTGCTCGTATCGTTCCAAAAGATGCAGCCTATCATGAAGGTCTCGAAACTGTCGAAAAGTTGAAAAATGTGATCCCGAGACAAAACTTTGCAATATCGCTCCAAGCAGCAATCAGTTCAAAGATTATCGCACGCAAGACAATCAGCGCATTTAGAAAAGATGTTACAGCTGGACTCTATGGGGGTGATATTACACGGAAACGTAAGCTTCTTGAAAAACAAAAAAAGGGGAAGAAGCGCATGGGACAATCGGGAAGTGTAGAAATCCCACCAGAAGCCTTTCTCAAGGTATTACGTAAATAAAAAATTTCACATTCAAGAATACATTTCACATTTCTTTGTAATTTGCTATACTTTCATTATATGAAAAGAAAAACATTACTCAAGACATTCTGGATCATTTTTGGAACACTGATGATCTTATCAATGGTTGGCTGGCTCATTGCGCCGATGTTTCTGTATGCCTAATAAAGAGCAGGATATTCGAGCTGAAATTTGACCAAGAAGTAAAAAGACATTCATGAAAAAAAATGCGACAATCGGATCGCTTTTGGTGATACTCTTTGGAGTTTCTGTTGCTTTTATCATTATGATCGCAACATCAAAAGAGAAAACGCGCATCACAGGTATTCAACAAGAGATTAATACTCTCCAACAAAAGGCAAATGATATCAATGGAGAGAATAGTGATCTGAAAGAAAAAATTGCATATTTTGAAACTGACGAGTTCAAAGAAAAAGAAGCAAAAGATAAACTCAATTATCAAAAAGAAGGGGAGCGCGTCGTGATCGTCAAAAGCACCTCACAACAAGTAGAGGAATCCTCTGAAGTAAATACTTCATTTGATGAAGAACAGGAAAATCTTCCTAACTATTTAAAATGGTGGAATCAATATTTTTAAGAAAGGACAATGTCTGACACTATAAAAAAAGTAGCTAAAATTGGAGGGTTGATGGCCATCATCATCATCATATTTATTATCGTTGTTGCGATTATGACCTATTTTTTTAATGATGACTCAATTCTTACACAATCAATGCGTCGTATTGCGCCTATGCCTGCGGCAACAGTTAATCGTATACATTGGGTCAGTTCTGCTACTGTTGATGATAATTTACGTGCATTACAACATCAATATGAAAGTCCTCAAATAGCAAAAAGTGGCTTACGTATCGACTTTTCGACTCCCGAAGGCAAAAAACGATTATTGATTCGCAAGAAAGATATTATCAATAAGATGGTAGAGGATCAAGCAATTGTCATCCTCGCAAAGGAACGTAACCTCACTGTTGATCCAGCGAATGCGCTTATTGAGTTGGAAAATATTTTTGCTGAAGCAGATGCAGAATTTAATGTTGCAGAACAAATCCAACAAAGTTATGGTTGGAATACGGATACGTTCATACAACGAATGATCATACCAGATATGTATAGACAAGAACTAGAATCGTGGTTTTATGAAAATAATATACCTGATCCATCCCTTCACGAAAAGATCACAGAAGCAAAAAAGGAGCTTGATGATCAACGACAATTTACAGAGGTTGCAAAGAAATTTTCACAAGGACAGAGTACTGAACATGATGGCGAAATGGGCTGGTTTACTTCGGATCAACTAATGAAGGAGCTTTCAATTAAAGCATTCACAATGAATAAGGGTGAAATAAGTACGATCATCGAAACTCCAATTGGTTATCATATTATCCGTGTTAATGACATCAAGAAAGCAGATGAGGGGATGCCAGAAATTGTCAGTTTAAGTCAAATCTTTGTTGCTAAAATGACTTTTGGTGAATGGCTCGAGGAGCAGATGCGTACAATGAAATTTAGCGTCCTTGGTGGAGAATTTATGTGGGACAGTGAACGCCAAATCGTTGATTTCAGCGATCAAGCAATGCGTACTTTTGAAAATACTGCAAGAAACAATCCCCAAGGAGACGCCTCACTCTTCTAGCAGTATCTCTATATTTATATACTTACATTGAAACAATGTTTCACTATTTTTATGTTGCAGAAAGAATTGGACGAAGATAAAAAGAATTTTTCTAAAGAAAAACTCATAATAAGCGCTATCATTGATGAGTCTGATACAAATCGTGATCAGGGTACCAATGTGCACAAAAAAATTGATCCAAAATTTCAAAAAGCTATGCGAAAGATCACACGCACAAGTTAGTGTATACACTTTTCTTGACAGGACATGATATACTAGTTACACGGCAAACACACTATTTATAATGCTAACGCATCATGTTTAAGCACAGAAAAAAAAAGCAATATAAAAAGCTATCCGTTGTCCTCTACAACACGCTTTTTGGTGGTGTTCATAAAGATCAAGGAATCTTCCTTGATCTTGTTACTTTTCTCTACTGTACTTTTCGTATTCATAAGTTTTACCCTCTCCTCAAAAAAGATCTCAAGAGAAGTTTAAAATTCTCGGTCCGCGGTAATCCCGATGTCATTGTCTTGACAGAACTTATTACTGGGTCAGATCTCAATTACGCAAGACGTTTCTTCCGTCGCCGTGGTTATAAGAGCATGATCACTGGCAAATCTAAGTTTTTTGAAAAACACGAAGACGACAAGAATTTTGCAGTTCTTACCGTATTCAAAGGGATTGCACAAAAGGTCCAACTAAAGAAATATGATGTTCAGCCATGTTGGGGCTCTTCCGTTATGTATATTCCATCGTACAACCTTATGATCTTTTCTCTCCATATGTCAGTGCTCAAGATAGAGCGATATAAAGAGATCGAGTCTCTCAAAAAGGTTGTTCTTACGCAAATGAAAAAAGGTCAACGTGTCATGCTCGTGGGTGACTTCAATACGAACATTAATGAAATTCTTTCCTATTTTCCTGGTTTAAATCCAAGTTTTATAAATAAAGCAACATTTGATCATTGGCTTTTTGGCAAGGATAACATCGACAATATCGTTATTTTTGGAGGAAAACATAAGAAAGTACGGTTATTTGAAGATACATCTGATCACAAGAAATTATTTTCACGCGTCATTTTTCATCATTAATACAATGATTAACGTTTAATGAATACACCCATGAAAAAGATTGGAATTATCTTCAACACAAATGCTGGAAGTTTTCGTTCCTTATTAGACAATCCACGTTCTCTTATCAATGAGATTTTCCAGCGTAATCACATCGAAGATTGTGATATAGATGTAAAACCAGTAGAAGGAAAAGATATCACAAAAACAGTCCAAAAAATGATTGCGGATGATTTTGATATTATTGTAGCTGCAGGTGGTGATGGAACAATCAATAGTATCGCAACACTTATCAAGGACTCTGATGCAGCGCTAGGCGTCATACCAATGGGTACTTTTAATCATTTCGCTAAAGATACTGGTATACCGCTTGATCTTGAAGGAGCTCTTTTAAATCTATTCTTTGGCGAGATTTCACTTGTCGATTATGGCACTGTCAACGAAAAAGTTTTTCTCAACAATTCTTCGCTTGGTTATTATCCAATCGCCGTACTTGAACGCGACAAAGAAAAATCTCAAGGAAAACTCCACAGGAAGATGCAGATGGCTTATGCATTCCTCAAAACGGCAATTAGATTTCCCTTATTAGAAGTCCAAACAGAGGATAAAAATCACAAAAACACTATTACAACATCAATCATTTTTATCGGAAACAATCATTACAACATCTCCCCATTTGCAATAGGGCAAAGATCTAGACTTACAGAAGGTATATTGTCAGGCTATGCAAGTACGTGCACAAATATACCGTGTGCAATCACACTTGCCTTTCTCACACTTACAAATACACTGGCATTATCCGAAAAATTTAGAAGGCTTACTTTCACAGAAGGCAAGATCACATCAAAAAAAACACTCTTGAATGTTGCGATCGATGGGGAAGTGTATAAATTACCACCACCACTTCATTATAAGATGTATCCTCGTGCACTGAAAGTAATCCTCCCACAACAAGAAACGAATTCTCACAAAAATTAATAAAAAACAAATGAATCCATATCAAAGAAAACACTTTGCCCTCATGGTGCTTACCGTTATCATCATCAGTGCTGTTGTTGGTTTTATCGCTGGTGGTCTTGGCACAATCATTGTAACCACGAACAACAAAGAAATCGCAATCTCAACAGAAGAAATAGACAGAGCATTCATAGCAACGCTATCAGACAATACTACAAACACGATTGATGATATTCTTACAAATCTTGTAGAGAACGCAACGCCATCTGTTGTTAGTATTATTGTTTCAAAAGATGTGCCACGCATGAAGTATTCTCCTGATAATCCTTATGACATCTTCTTTGGTGGTCCTTTTGAAGAATTACCTGAAGAATTTGAGCGCCAAAAAATTGGTGGTGGTAGTGGTTTCTTCATTTCTGAAGACGGATTGATCGTTACGAACCGCCATGTTGTAAGTGACCCTAATGCACAATATACCGTCATTACATCTAATGGAACGAAATATGAGGCAACAGTTCTTGCGCGCGATACAATTACTGATTTTGCTGTTATTAATATCGAAAGTGATATGCAATTTCCTGCTCTAACACTTGGAGATTCATCGATGATACGCGTTGGTCAAAGTGCGATAGCAATAGGAAACTCTCTTGGTGAATTTCCTAATACCGTTAGCCGTGGGATTGTCTCTGGAATTGGACGTGATATTGTAGCTGGTTCATATTTTGGAAGCGGCGAACAATTCTATAATATCATTCAAACTGACGCAGCAATCAATCCCGGAAACTCTGGAGGCCCATTACTTGATATCAATGGTACAGTAATTGGTATTAATACGGCTACAGCACAAGGCGCGCAGAATATTGGATTTGCAATACCAATCGATCATGTCAGTGCAATCATCGATCAAGTGCGGAAAAATGGGACAATTACACGTCCCTTCTTAGGTGTTCGTTTTATCGCAATTTCACCAGAAATTGCGGATACATTGGATAATTTCAATGAGGATCACGGAGCTCTTCTCTTGCGGGGTCAACACGAAACAGATAATGCTGTTATTCCAGGCTCAAGTGCAGATCAGGCAGGTCTTCTAGAAAATGATGTCATCCTTGCAGTTGATGGGGTCAATGTAGATACAGAACATTCCCTGCAAGAACTTCTCCTAATACACACCATCGGTGATACAGTAAATTTAACACTATGGCGAACAGGAAAAATCATAGAAATTTCTGTAATGCTACAATCAGGTACTCAAGAAGCAACTACTAGGATCATGCCAGATACACGTAATTAATTATTTGGTTAGTCATTGATAATCGCAACAAGAAATGCAGACCTAAACTAGTTGACGTGTGGATGCGTTAGATTGTATTATAAAGCAATGCAACAATCGCTATTTAATCTCAAAGCACTTAGTTATACACTCATTTTTGGGAGTGGCCTTTTTTTTGTTAGCTGGGCAATTGCAGAGGATCACATCTTCCTAATGATTGGTGTAATAATTGCATTAACGCTCATCTCTGCTCATGCAGTCCATATCATAGGAGGTCGCTATCTTTATTTACCACTTACAATTCTCTTAACGATTTCAGCTGCTCTTCTCTTTTATTTTATCGATCCACTAGCGATGCAATATATTTTTATCGTTGCAAGCATGTTCGTTTATTACGCAACTCTCATTGGAATTACGCGCATGCGTCATATTGGTGATGATTATCTTGCACGCGGAATTTATGTTGCAGCTTCCATGGTAGCTGTTTTTTTTGCATTTACTGCTGTAATTGGCTTTCACATAAATTTCCGTGAGATCTATCATCCTCTCGGTATCCCAGTAACAATTGAAATGTCCGTTGGGCTTTTAATGGCTTTATTTTTTGCGATATCCTCTGTGACAGCGTACTCATATTTTTATATTATTACAGATAACAAATCTCTTGCAATGCTTTATAGCATGGTCATTGGTCTAGGAATTGCACAAATTGCGTGGGCAATGCATTTTTGGCCATTTCGTTACTTGACAACAGGCGTCATTGCACTTATGTTCTATTATATACTTTGGGATCTTGCGCAGAGCAATTTTCTTGGTATTCTCTCAAAAAGGCGCGTTCTTGCGAATTTTCTTTTCTTTGGCATTGTCACGATCACACTCCTTGTTACCGCACAGTGGGATATTATTGTATAATAGAAATACTATGAAAAAAGCACTATCAATTATTGGCATCATTGTTCTGATCTTGATCATTGGGGGCATTGGTGCTGTTGTCACAGACCGCATACTATTTCCACGTCTTGCGACCGTGGAGCCTTTTTCTAGTTATACTTTTATAAAAAAAGCTACGGATAATGTAATGGTCATTGAAAAAACCGAACAAATTACGGTCCGTGAGGATGATAGCGTTAATAAAGTATCTGGACAAGCAGCGACAACTGTCGTAAATATTGTGTCTACTGTCGAGTCACAAGCAAAAGATATACAATCAGTCACCGAAGCAAATCAAAATGGCACCGGCATGGTCCTAACAAGTGATGGTATTATTGCAACAGTGCGCGCAGCAATCATTCCAGAAAATGCACGGTATACAATCTTTTTCTATGATGGCACATTTGCAGATGCTAAACTTCTTGGCATTGATCCTTATTCTGATGTTGCGCTCCTTTCCGTTGATCGTCAGGATCTTACTTCTATTGCGATGGCAAATTCTAGTGATGCACGACCTGGGAAAAAACTTATTGCTATCGGTCATGCCTTTGGGGAATATCAAAATCGCTATGCATCCGGTCTTTTGTCCCATCTCAATAAAGTTTACAACCTCTCTGGTGGCATCGTTTCTTCATCCGAAAAGCTTGAGGGTGTCTTTGAATTTGATAATAATATCCTTGCATCCTATGTTGGTGGGCCTGTTGTAGACTATTATGGCGAAATGGTTGGCATAGTCACTAAAGTTGGTCTCAATGGTGTTGCAGAGTATGTATTGATCCCGACAAATGATGTGCGCAGTGCCTTGGAATATTACATCGCACACAGAGATTTTGACCGTGTACTCTTTGGTGCATCATATCTTCCCATCACAAAGGAATATGCCGTTGCGAAAGAGCTTCCTCGTGATCGTGGTGCGATTATTTACTCACCATCAGGCCGCCTAGGCCTCGCGGTTCTTTCTGGTTCACCAGCACAAACAGCGGATCTGCGTGTTGGTGACATCATTATCGCAGTCGATGACCAAGAAGTCGACCTTGATCATTCGCTTTCTGCACTAATTGCACCACACCGCAGTGGCGACATGATTACACTCCAGATTCTCCGTGATAATGAAAATATCACTATACAAGCACTATTGTAACCCAACAGGTCTCCATGTGAGATCAAAGATAGAAATAATTCCTCTAAGTCGTAGCTCTTGACAAATTGCTACGTTTTTGTTACATTAGGGCACTTCTCTCTCTTCCTATAAAGCGTTTTAATTCTTCGTTTTATAGGGAGAGAGAAGTGCTCCTTAACAACCTTTCTATATTATTTCTACATTAGGAGAAGATCATGTTTCAGAATGTTAAGATCATGTTAATCATCTTGATGAGTGTATTACTCGTCTCAGCATGTGCAACGACACCAAAGGGAGACCTCGCGCCAAAAGTAGTGCGACAACAGCCGACCGAGACCGTTGGCCTGAAAGTAACGAAAAATCTTTACAAAGGCCACAAGAACAGGAAGTATAAAAATGTCACAGTTTTCAAAATCGTTTTTCCTAAGGTATTTGGGCCTGAGATGCTCATCTCCGTCAAGGATGATGATCTGAAGATGTATTTTACAAATCGCAGAGTATGGCATGGAAAAGCTCTTTTACCACGCAAAGGAACGGTAGGCAAGAGTGGTAATTCGATGGTATTTCTACAAGCTTACTTGATGAAGGAAATGACCTCAACATGCCAAGCGCAATTCTTTGTGCTTGTGGATGATTCATGGAAAAATCTGACAGGTATGCGACCAATCATTTTTTCAACAGGTGGAAATTTTGCCGTTACAGTCAAGGGCAAAAAATTACTATTAAAAGGAACAATGATAGCAGATCTTTTCCCGAAGGCGTCAGAGATCCGAGATATTGGACCGAATACGAAAGGTGAGAAAAAATATCTCAATTGGCTCACAGACCCAAAACGAACTGTTCTACGGAAAAAAGGCAATACGTATACTCTTTATCCAAAAGATATCCCATTTAAGGATATTTCTGGTAGAAATCCAGAGTATACAGGAGTCGATCGTTTACGACAAAATGGGGGCGTATCAATTGGCGTGACAACATTTGACCCTACGTCATTCGTCGTAAGTAATGTCGTTGGTAATGCACTAGCGGCGTCCCACAAGCCAAAGAAATACTTTTATCAAGGTACAGCGAGCCACTACAAAATGCTACAAAAGCAGTGTCGCTCGAAAAAATCATTACGTGTAGCAAAGAGGTGATACGATGAAAATAAAGAAATACATGATCAGTATACTGATAGTGGTACTGATCGCAATATTCGCAACGACTGCAATTGCAGCTCCTCCACACCGTTTCTATAAAGCTCAAAAAGGTGATACATGGGAGTCAATTGCTAAATATTTCTATCATAATCCACAGAGTGCTCAAATCATTGCAAAGTACTACAAAAATCCAGAGCATGGTCCAACAGTCAAACCTGGTAAACGAGTCTATCTTCCGAAAGATCTTAATGTAATTACGAAATCCACCACAACAAAACCATCAGAGCACTATAGTGTACTTGATGGCAATGCCCGTGTTCAATATCGTAAGCAAAGGAAAATTAAAAAATCAGTTGGTCTTCGCTTTGAGAACACATTCTACGACTGTGATGGCAAAAAGGGCGCAAAGAACCTCAATTGCCGCGGTCCATCCGTATCCGGCTCACATCGTGATGAAAAGCGCATTGATAAGGATGCAAATTCTCAAAAGACAACGATAGGTGCTGGGTATGCATGGCGACAATATGGTCAAACTCCAACCAAAGGCTATCGCACGCGAGATACGCAGCGACTTGGTGTCAGGGGTATTTGGAGACAGTCTGAATCTTATAAGCCAAGCAAGGGAACACGCGGTGAGAAGCAAACGACCATTTCTGTCACTGGTGGCCTAGAGAGAAAAATTTATCTTAATGATAAATGGGCATTCAAAGTAGGTGCATTTGCACAAGTCCCTATAGCAGTACTTGACCATTCTTCGGACTACAACAACAAGTATCGCGATGAAGCAAGTGTTGGAGCGAAGGCTGAGGTGCAGTATAAACTTTCACAAAAGGTCATGTTGATCGCTAGTGCCGGTGTATGGAAGGGGTTTCATAAGGGAAATACAACCCTCACACCAACTCTAGGCGTACGCTTCAATGACATCTTTGAGATCGGTATCGGTGCTGAGTTCGAAAAAGGACAAGATCCGACACAGATCATCTATGCAAAGGTGTTGTGGGAAAAATGGGATCGTACAGCACGACAAAAATCTCACAAACCTGTTACTGGCGGTATCGAAAGTCATGAACTCGAAGAAGCCTTCATGAAGTGACAATATCACAAGAAGCGCAATAGGTACGGATAGCATTGCTATTTCCGTACCTTTTTTATTTATTTTCTTACTCATCTGACTTGACAAAAAAAGGAGATAATGTTACATTACTCTGTTCGAATTTTTATTGATGATTCTAGCGCTATGAGCATGCGTCAAAAATTAACTGTCATTATCCCAACGTACAATGTTGAGAACCTTATCGAACCAGCGCTAAATTCTGTTACATGGGCAGACGAAATCTTTGTTGTGGATAGTTTCTCAACAGATGATACTTTACGCATCGCTAAACGCCATGGAGCACGCATTATCCGGCACGAATACGTCTATAGTGCAAAACAAAAGAATTGGGCTATTCCACGTGCTACAAACTCTTGGATTCTCCTCCTAGACAGTGACGAAGTTGTCACTCGTGAACTACGAAATACGATCAAACGACTTCTTGCTTCTCCAGAAATTGAGAAATATGATGGATTTAGTATTGCGCGAAAACATTTCTTCCTAGGAAAATTTCTGCGATGGGGCGGTCGTTATCCTTTATATAATATTCGTCTTTTTCGTCAATCATGTCGTTATGAAGATCGTGATGTTCACGCACATATCATTTTACCAAAAGAGCGCACAAAAACGATAGTGGGTGATATTCTCCATTACAGTGATCGTTCTCTCTCACAATTTTTTGAAAAATTCAATCGTTATTCAACATGGCATGCAAATTACATGTTTAAGGTCTATCAGCGTCATCATAATAAGATCAACTGGAAGGAGGCCTTTACGAATGTGTACTATGCTAAGGCGCTTATAAAGGACCTCTGGACATTTCTACCATTTACATCATTAATTAGATTTCTCTATATGTATGTGATCAGATTGGGGTTTTTAGATGGTCGTTACGGATTTCTTATCGCGCTATTTTACTCATTTCAAGATTATGTTGCCAAAACAAAATATCTGGAGATGCGACGAGAAGCGCCTCTACGACGTCTCTTCTTCCAAAAACGCCTTATGCGATACCTCTCAGGTATCAAAGAGGCCCAGAGAGATGATACTTTTTCTCAAACATACAATCATAATCTCTCAATTTCGCAAAAATAATATTTAGACTTATGCATTATACATTTTTAAACAATCTACTCGATCAATGGAAATTTGTCGTACTCACAATCGCATTTTTTACAGTATTAAGTTTTACAGTAAGTGCTGTTTTACCAGCAAAGTATCAAAGTGACATTTCCCTCATCGTTATTCAAAAGCAATCTAGCGAAAAAGTAGATGCTTTTAGTGCAACAAAATCTGCTGAATTTCTTAGCAGCATCCTCTCACGCGTTATCTACACATACTCCTTCTTTAAAGAAGTTCAAGAAGCTCCATTTGCCGCACGCGATGATTTTTCTTTTGACCCCGAAGAACGTATCGAACAATGGAAAAAAGTAGTACTCGTCAGTAAAGTGAATAATACTGGTATTATTCACGTGAGTGTACTCGATTCCAATCGCATGCAGGCAGAAGAAACTGCAAAAGCAATTGCGTGGACTTATGTCAACAAGAGTGGAGACTATCATGGGGGTGGCGATCGTGTTGAAGTGAAAGTAATCGATGGTCCAAATACGCCTCTACAACCAACAGTGCCTAATGTACTACAAAATACTTTATTTGGACTTATTGTTGGGATCGTCATTGCATTTGGGATTGTTTATTTCTTTCCGAAAGGCATAAAAAAAGGAAGAAAGTATAAGTCAATCAGCGGTCAAACAGTCATTCATTCAACACCAACATTCGATATTGATAAAGAGGAGAAATTATAAATGTACAAAACACTATCTCATGAAGAGGACTTGACAAATCACACCTCTTTATCTACAATAACAGACTGACTAATATAAATCAGTTGCGCTGTTTTATACACAATATCATTTTTGTGTCAAAACAAGGCCATTGATAGGACCTGAACAATTGAATCACATGGATCGTTCTTTATAGGAATCTCATCACTGAGATGCGAACATCTTTTTCGGGAGAAAAGCAAATGGCGAGAACAAAGATCTTCCTCTTAAGTACTCTTCTTTTTCTGATCGCGACAAGTACAACGGCTACCGCAAGTGGCTTCTCATGTACTAGCGGCGTATGGAAGGATATCGTAACAGGCGTTGAGGTAATTGACCGCGGTTCCACAAAGTCAAAAAAGAATCGCTTCAAGGCCAAAATGGGTAAGTGTACTGGTGGGAAGGGTGCCGTACTGAAAAAAGGTTATTGGCCTTCCAAGCCAACACAAGCGCAGATGGAACGCAAATTTGGAACGAAATTGACTCATCACAAGAGCTATGACAAGGGCGATGGTGGCAAACATAGCACAACAGACATGTACACTGTCAAATGATCCAACACAAACAACCTTGCGGATAGGAGAAAGAACAATTTATTTCCTTATCCGCAAGACTATTTTATTACTAAGCGTGATTATGACATTTCGTTGTACTCACGCTGGGTACCGAAATGCCCAATCTGTTATTTAACCACGTGGAGGAGGTCCACAATGAACAAGATTTATCCAACTCTCATAGCAGTGTCATTTCTTTTGGTAGTAAGCCCCCTATGGGCCGCGCCTGAAGCGATGGATGTACCGCAGACAAGTCCTGTTCGCGTAACTGCACCAACAACCCTGCAAGCCGTCGTCAGTGATCTGACGGTAATGCATGGTCAAACGAGTGTCAGGCTGACGAAGCTCATGGCCTTGCATAACACTCTCAGTGTCGCAGTCAAAAATCTCGATCAGACACCTGAAAATGCTAACATCGGCATTTTACTCGATGACCTAGGCGCACAGATCAGTGGACTTCAGGGTAATCTTGACGGCGTTGTGGCCATGTGTCCGGCAACACCACGCATGCTCAAAGTGGTCATTTCGCAGTGCGATTCACGACCATTTAGTGGCAAAGTATCAAGTGGTTTACTTGCACTTTCCCAGAATAAAGCGGTCGATGCAATCGAAGCTCACTACCGTCCTGGAGAGAAGGAGCCCTACAAGGCAAAACGTCTTCGCATCGAGCCTGACGGCGTTGCATATCCAATGGAATGGATCCACAACAGGGGATGTGTACACTTTCTCTCTGTCAATCCGCTCACCGACGCAGAACTGATGACGCTCCTCAATCCAGGAGAATCAATGGAACAAGTTAATGTTGGTGATGTGGGTCTAGAAGTGGTAGGGCCGCATAACACGAGGGCCGTGTTCCGCATCTACAAGAAATAAGCAGTCAAGAAACTGTGCAATACAAAGGTAATATTTACATCATAGCAACTATGACTGTGAGTATTACCTTCTTTTTTTATGAAAGTTAATGAAAATCATTTTATGTGTCGATCAAAAATATTTACAGCGAGTCTTATGATATTTTTTGGTATATTTATTCTCTATTGGAGTGCGAAAAATCACGTCTACAGTGAGTAAATCCATCATCTTGAAGATCTACAAACCTACACGCTACAGCTAGAGAACGAACTAAAAGAAATCTCTGAACTGAAAGATAAATTCCTTTTACATGAGTCTCCATCATTTGAAGAAAGAATTCGATTATAAAAACATTTACGTTCTTTTGAGCAAATCGCACTCAATTTTCAGAGGGAAACATTTGCGTACATGCAAAATTCATCCTTGAATTTACTCGGAAATCAAAACGAAGACATTGACAATGCTTTTGATGAAGCTCGTGATACACATCTTTATATCAATCGATTCATTCGTGCTTTGGAAGAATAGGTCTCTATTTTTTAGTATACTTCTTTTGATGGTAAATGTTGACGAGAGAGTGTGCTCACAGCAAGAGCGCTCGCTATCAAGCTCCAGAGGATCCACTGTACAGCCGTTCCACGCCAGATATTACTACTCATACCAAAGGCGACTTCAGATATAAAGAGAAATGCAATCACTAAAATATAGAATTTAAATTCTTTTGGAGCGCGCAGATATGCTCTAGTCAAGGCGACGAGAGTACTGACAATTAATATAAGATATCCTATAAAACCAATAATGCCATTTTCCTGGAGAACTTTGAGAAAGTCATTGTGCGTATAGGGATTTCCCGCATAGAATCCCTGTTCTTGCTCATGAATCAGTACTTCTGTACCTGCGCCATATCCAGTGATCGGGTCAAGTTTCCAGGCTTCAATAACGTCTTGCCATTGTTCAAAGCGCCATCTGATAGAGCTGTCTGCTGGGGGATTATATATATTTTCAATACGATCATGCACGGTGTCAGAGAGAAAGAAGAATCCAAAGATCATAACAACAGTTAAAATAAGTACTTTTGGAGCTCTAAATATACCGATAAGTGTCATAAATATAAGTAGCGCCATCCAGCCACCACGACTGAAGGTTAAAAGAAGAATCAATAGTGTCACTGTCGCAAGGATTGAAAGAAACATTTTGTTTTTCCACAAATGATTCACTGTAAATTCTCCCTTTTCAGATAGTACCCCGTAGATCAATAGTGCGAATATGATTAGTACATACGCAGCAAATGCATTTGGATGGGAAAATGTTCCATAAAGACGTCCATCAATCCCCGTTGTCCCTGACAAGCCCGTATCAGAAATAATTTGATACACTGCAATCACAAAGGGAATGACAGCACTTAAAAGGATAACACTGATCAAATGATCAATTTTTAAAATACTATAACGAACGAGATCGTATGATACAAGAAAAATACTAAAGATACTCAAGATACGCAACGACTCCTGAAGAGAAAGGAGGGCATTAATTGAATCAAATATACTGTAGCCCAAAATAACTATTAACAGTAAAAATGGAAAGAGCAATGGTAATTTTTTCAGAGGTCTCGCATGTGTCACGAAAATGTAGATGATCGCATTACCAATAACAAGAATGCCAAAAAGTGCTGCAATGTTGAGTGTGATATTTTCTGTGATTGAAATATTATAGCTATTGGCAATTTGATCGATCAGAACACGTGTGAACAAAATAAGAAGAAGACCAACTGCAGGACGCTGTAAAAAAAAGATAAAAAGGATGCCAAAAAACACCATCCCTAAGCCTGCAAGCAATGGGACATTAAAGAAGAGAACGCCGACAAGCGTAGTCACGACAACGATCAAGAGGGTTATTCCGGCGAATTGTCGACTAATAATTGACATAAATGTAAAAATGATGTATATTTGGCTGTTTTAGATAACAACATATTATATACTATTTTCTAGAAAAAATCAAGAGTATAGACATTAACTATGAAAATACTACAGATTCACAAATATTATTCAAAAATACGCGGCGGAGGCTCTGTTTCTGCTTTTTTTGAAACGAAAGCACTCCTCGAGCGACGCGGTCATTCAGTGGTTGTTTTTTCTATGGACGACCCCACAAATGAGTCTTCTCCTTACAGTCACTATTTTGCACAACACTTTGACCTCAGAGAAATGAATGTTTGGCAAAAGATGCGTCACATTCCAAAAGTTCTCTACAATCGTGATGCGGCAAAGAAATTAGATAAACTTCTAACAATTGAGAAACCAGATGTGGCACACGTCCATAATATCTATCATTATCTTACGCCATCGATCTTTCCTATTCTGAAAAAGCACAAAATTCCCATCGTCTTCAAGCTCTCTGATTACCATGCTATTTGTCCAAATTACAAATTATTTGCACATGGAGAGATCGATGAATCATGTCGACATAAAAAATATTATAAGTTATTTTTCAATTGTTCTATCAATAATTCACGAAGTGAAAGTTTTGTTGCCATGTTAGAGGGCTATGTAAATAGACTCTTTCGACTCTATGATTATGTCAATCTTTTTCTAGCGCCAAGTATTTTTATGCAAAAGATCTGTGGAGAATATGGTATTTCAGGGAATAAAATCGTGGTACTCAGGAATGTACTAACCCTTTCCGCATACCAGCATACATTTGAAAAAAAGAAATATATACTCTACATGGGACGTATCGCAGAAGAAAAGGGTCTCTTTACTCTTCTAGAGGCTGTGCATTTACTTGTACAACAAGGAAAGATGCAAGATTATAAATGTATTATTGCGGGACATGGACCTGAAGAAGAGAATCTCAAACAATTTGTTCATGATAACCATTTAGGAGAACATATTCACTTTGTTGGATTCTGCAAAAAATGGACACAACAGTGGGAAGACTTACAGAGAAATGCTGCTATAAGTGTATTACCATCGATCTGGTATGACAATTCACCAATCGCGATTTCCGAAGCGATGGCATTTGGCACGCCAGTAATTGTATCTAACATTGGAGGAACGAAGGAAATGATAACAGAAGGGAAGAGTGGACTCACATTTGAAGCTAGAAATGTCCCTGATCTTGCAGACAAAATTGAACTTTTGATCACAGATAAAATGCTTTCGCATGAAATGCGCCGCAATGTGCGTGAACGCGTTACAAAGATCAACAATGAAGAAACATACTATGCAGATCTTATGATGTATTATGGTATGGTGATCAAAAAGAACAAACAAAAAGATATGACTGAAAGCAATCCACCACTTCAAAAAACGACAAACACTAATGGACAACGGAAAAATTCAAAGATAGAAAATAAAACTAAGGAACATGAATGTATACCTTTTTTAAATACCTCTTTCAGCAAGAAGGAAACGAAATTCCTCAATCATCTCTCCCTCTCTTTTTTTGGTGGCATTATTGGCGCATTACTATTACTAAGCGCCAATATACTTGCTGGTCGCTATCTTGGCCCAACAGAATATGGTTACTATGCTATTGTCTACTCCATTGCACAATTTATCGCACTCTTTCTTGTTATTGAAGTTGATGTGGCGATGATCAGGTTCGTAGCACGAGATATAAAATTGCGCCCTTTTTATCAATCGGCAGCAGTCATTCTGTTTGCTGGAAGTATTTCTCTTGGTATTTTATTACTCATTATATTTTCTCCGTTCATTGTACAACATTTCGGTATTACATCACATCTTTATTGGCTTGCAATCATCTTAGCGTTAAGTTTTTCCATCAAAAGAATGGTGGATGCATTCCTACGTGCACATACATTATTTTCTGCACAGGCATTCATTCGGATTCTTGAAGGAATTACGGTTCTTTTTGGACTTTTTTTCTTCTATCAGATTATTCGTATACAAAATTTCGAAGGCTATATAACTGCATTGATCATTGGCGGTGCAGTCTTTACTATTTTTGGTAGCATTACACTATGGTTTAAAAGAATATTCACATGGCACTATTCAACAAAAATACTGAAGAAATTATTTCAGTTTGCTCGCTTCGGCATCATTGGAATGATCTCAAATGCAACCGTCAAAAATATTGATAAAGTCATTGTTGCATTTTATCTTGGAGCTGAAGTAGTAGGACTCTATATGGCTTATTTTACAGCATCAATCGTTGTAATTGCACGCATTGTCCAGATGTTTGTAAATGTATATTTCCCAACAATCAGTGCACAAAAGAATATAGCACATTTACTCAAGAGAGCTGATCATGCAACTTTGTTTCTTTTCCCAATGATCTTTCTTGGCTCAGCCATCACAATGACCGGGATTCTCTATCTTTATGGCCCAGCATATGAATTACATGTCTATTGGATCATCCTCTTTGCACTTTATGCAACAGTACATTTCTGTGCATCTATTTATGGATGGCTTCTTGCAAGTATCTCCGAATATAGTTATCGAAAGTTTAATGAGGCGCACTTCTATGGTCTAATCGCTTTTCTAAGTATTCTTCTCACTTCCATTACATTTGATCGATTTAGTGTTGAAATAGTAATCATTGCTCTGATTGCAAATAGGATTATCGCAGGCCTCATGCAACGAAAGTACATCGCAAAAAAGTAACTCAGTTAAAATAAAAAAATGTATACTGCTCAGCGCCACGCCATAATAATCTCTTTCGCCTTGACAAAGCTTAGAATGATTGCTATATTACATCGTTCTGCAATCGTAGTTCTTTACAAAACTTACTACTAAAACCGAGGAGAGAGAACAGATGAGTAAAATAACCATTTTTGCTATTGCAACACTTTTAGTGCCATTCATTACA
Organism: Candidatus Moraniibacteriota bacterium; assembly: GCA_030592425.1. Classification (GTDB taxonomy): domain Bacteria; phylum Patescibacteriota; class Minisyncoccia; order Moranbacterales; genus JAUVJK01. The sequence goes on along the minus strand of JAUVJK010000009.1, from coordinate 1,602 downwards.
GTGGCTGGAGAATTTGATTTCCCGCTCGTAGACGGTAGTTGGCAATATGATTTCATGGATAGCATACCAGCATTTCAAGTCGATAATAAATCTGACGATAATAAATTCAAATTCAAAGTAGGTCAACGTGTCGGCGATACCATGGAAGTAACACAACAGAAGTGGATTCCTCGTCCAGTTGGATGGAAGGTTGGCGATAACCCATTCACTGACAAAAATGGCGATGGAGAATCTAATATACTCGATGAGTATCCCGACTTTGATATCAGTAAAACGGAAGGGCTCTATCATGAATGGCAACCTGCAGATGACACAAGTATCTGGGCTGGTGGTTACAAAGAACATCCGCCAGAACCAAATGTTGGTGTTTTGTTTTTGCTATCCTATTACACGCTGGGTGTAGCGCGCCACGAGCCTCCGTCACCAATCATCTACTCACCAGATAATCCACATCCTGATGCAACAGCTGAAGCACCATATAGTTTCACTGAAAGTAGCTGGCAACGACTCTATCCAGTAAGTACTACGTACGCACAGGTAGAGATCAAGGATGACGGCGCAAAGATCAAATTTGCACTGATCAACTCTGGTGGCGACAATGGTTACGGTTATGCGCAGTGGTTTAATCTCAAACGTGGCATTCCTGTCAAAGTTGACTGGCAATTAGGAGAAGAACCGTTTAACATCGCAGCGACATTCCCTGAATATAACTTTTCAGGATGTTTTGAACCAGTAAGTGATCGAGATGTCTGGACTTGTACAGTACAAATTCCTGGATATAACTGATCTTACAGTCCTTCATTTATCCGTAATACGATTATTAATGTATTACGGATTTTTTATTTGACAAAGAGTCATTTTACTGCTAAAGTGACCTGTTTTACAGTAATGTATTTAATTTAACTATGGGACGATCGATGACAATTGGAGGCGGTATTGCTACAACACTAATTGTGTTTGTTTTTATGATAGCTTATGGTGATAATTATCATGCAGAAACAACTATTTTCATAAAACCTAACAATACGACAACAGCTGTTCAAGCTGATCATGTCATCAATAATATTGTCGTAATACCTGAAAGAGATGATTTTAAAAATGACCTCATAGAAGACCTCTCTGAGACCACTATCGATAATTGGAATAAACACATACGGACAAAACGAACACTACAAACTGGATATATCACAATAAACATCCGCAGTTCATCATTTGAGCAATCAGAAGCGATAGCGATTGCCGCAGTACGATTATGGATTAAGAACATCAAGGAATACTACAAAATAACTGACGAGATAGAAGTTAAAATTGTCGCACATGAACTTCGTCGTGGTTCGTGGAGAGAATTTACTCTCGCTATTATTTTTTCACTTTTAATAGGCGTTCTCGTTACGCTCATCGCTAGCCTCGTTCATAATACCTTTATTCCACACACTAAGAAACATTCATCAAAACCAATTGTCACGACACAAACACGAAAATCAGATGTCCCAAAATTTGAACAAATATCAACAGATAAATCTTCGTACAATGCGCAGCAAAAATTTAGAATGCCACTATTTATCAAGAAATCGAAAACAGAAAATGACAACGCTCCTATTG
>JAUVJK010000068.1 GCA_030592425.1 Candidatus Moraniibacteriota bacterium | reverse complement strand
TCCTTGTAATAATTCCCTGCGGATAGGATTTCCTGTAAGAACGACTTTCTCCTCAATGAAGTACGAACGTGTTGCGGGATATGAAACGGCGATGTAACGTGACATTTTTCCAATAAAGCGATTTGCCCATCCAGGGATGGCATCCGACTCATGTGTCAATATCGGGATACGATAGATCCATGCAGCGATCACAACAGGTACAGACACATAGCCACCTTTTGAAAAGATCACATCTGGCATATACCACAAAAGAATCCACAAGCTTTGCACGACACCAAGTGGCATTTTGATCAGATCCCAAACATAGTACAATGAGAAATAACGCCGTATTTTTCCTGCAAGAATATTTTTTGTCTTAATGTCCTCCTGTGCCATTAGTTCCTTCGCTTGTTTTCCAAATTGCGCCTTTGAACCAATATAAAGAAATTTGATCTGTTTCTTTTTTTCGCGCAATTCTCTCGCAACAGCAATCAATGGAAAGACATGTCCACCACTTCCACCACCTGTCAAAACGACTCTCAGTGCCATAATAATAAGTACTAATAAAGTTAAAAGTCTTAAAAGATCTAAAGACATGAATAAATAATCATACGATCACTTTCTATCTTTGTATCTTCATTATACAACAGGCACGTCTGTATACAAGGTCGGGGGATACACGATCATTTCAGGTCACTTTGTTTGGAAATGTTGAGTAAAATACCAATTGCCATGAGCATAAAGACAATTGACGTTCCACCATAACTGATAAATGGCAGGGGAATACCCGTCAACGGCACAAGACCTGTAATGGCTGCAATATTGAAGAGTGATTGAAAGACGATCCATACGACAATTCCACCCGCTACGAGACGCCCGAAGACATCTGGCGCATTATTGGCGATCTTGAGTCCGCGCAATAAAAATCCCATAAAAAGAAAGATAATGATCAATCCACCAAAAAGACCAATTTCTTCACCAATCACTGCATAGATCGAATCACCAACAGGTTCTGGTAAATAGAGATGTTTCTGACGACTAAAACCAAGGCCAAGACCAAAAACACCACCACTCCCTATTGCGAGTAACGCCTGATTGATCTGATAACCAGCACCCTGTGGATCAAGACTTGGATTGAGAAATGTCATGAGACGTTCCGCGCGGTATGGTGCTGATTTTATCAGAATAAAGAGTAATACAATACCACTAGCTATGATCGCAGTAATATGCCGCATCCGCGCTCCTGCCAAAAAGAAGATCGCCAACGCGATCACTGTGATCATCATCATCGTCCCCATGTCTGGTTGTAGCATGATCAATCCACCAACAAGAAGAAGTACACCGACGAACCAAACGACACCCTCTGAGAATTTTCGTACTGTTTTTGTACCACGACTCGCAAACCATGCAGCAAAATAGAGAATCAATGCAAGTTTTACTGCCTCCGATGGCTGAAAAGAGAGTGGACCAATCTTGATCCATCGACTTGCACCGTACACATCACCTCCAATACCTGGTATCAACACAAGGATAAGAAGGACGATCGCGCCCATAAAGATCACAAAGGACCACTTGCGGAAGAAATGATAATCAATTTTTTGCGTAATAAAAAGAGCGCCGAGACCAATGACAACATAGATCATCTGACGTTTCAGAAAATGATATGGATCATCAAAGCGCGCTTCACCATAAGCAATACCAGCACTAGCAATCATAATAAGACCAATCAGGATCAAAATCATGACAATACCTAAAAGGAGCGAATCAATTGATCCATAATCAATTTGTTTCTTTTTTGTTGTACGTGTCTTATTATGAATTTTTTTCATACGAAACTATTTCTGTTTTGCATTTTCCTTACGCCATTTTTCGATCGCCGCGTGATCTCCCGAGAGAAGAATTTCAGGTGTGTGCCATTCATTATACACCTCGGGTTTTGTGTAATGTGGATGTTCGCGATAGCCATCTGTACTATGCGATTCATAAACAGCGCTATCATCATTGCCCAGAACATCAGGAAGCAGTCGCACAACACTGTCAGCAACGACAAGTGCACCAAGCTCACCTCCCGTCAAAACATAATCACCGATCGAGATTTCTTCATCAGCAATATAATCTGCCACGCGCTCATCAACACCCTCATACCGTCCACAGATAAAAATCAATTGATCATATTCTTTTAGTCTTTCAGCATCTCGTTGCGTATATTTCGTCCCCTTTGCCGACAGCAAAATCGTTCTAATTGTTCTATTTGTTAAAGTTGTTATATCGCTTTGCTTGAAACACTCCTGTTCGACATTTGCATCCCTTTGAACATTTTTTCTGTCTATCTGTCGGTGAAGTGATGGATTTGGAGTTTGGGGCTTGGGATTTGATTCGTCATTAGAAATTAGTAATTCGGAATTTTTTTTAATCGCGTTTACACATTTAAAAATGGGTTCAACCTTGAGCACCATCCCTGCTCCACCACCATAGGGTGTATCATCAACGGTGTGATGTTTATCATCCGTATAATCGCGCAAATCATGGACATTCATATCAACAAGTCCTTTACTGCGCGCCCGTCGCAAAATAGACTCATTGATATACGAGCTAAAAATGTCCGGAAAAATTGTAATAAAGTCTATTTTCATAACTATTTCTTAAGTAGTAACAAGATTAACCCAATCATACGGTCTTTTTCTTTTGGCTTTGATTCTGCTACGAGAAGCGTGATTGCTGTCAGTGCCTCTGGTGTAATCTTCTGACGAAATGGAATGTGTGCCCGATTCAGAAACCAGATAAATGAAAATGCTCCTGTTCGTTTGTTTCCATCCGTGAAAGGATGGTTCTTCACAACAAAATACAGTAAATGTGCCGCTTTCTCCTCAATACTAGCATACACATCTTTCCCAAACACTGCTTGCGTCACATTTCCCAAAATTCCTTCAAGACTTCCCACGTCCTTTTCTTGTGCAAAAAGTTCCGTCGCCTGTTTTTTCTTCCTAAGATTCTTTTTCAATTCATCAACCGCAGCATACAGCTCATCAGCTTGTACGTGAACATCTTTTTTTGTGAATCCCTTTTTCGGAAATTTCTCTTCATCATATGATTCAAGTGACAACCATGTCCCAGCAAAAACCTTGATAAGTGAAAGAATATCCTCTGTTGGAATGACATGATCTTTTGGCAGTAACTTCTCAACATCTGACACAGCTTTAATGAAATTATCATAATTCTTCCCAATAATTTTTCTGTTGATTGTATACCCTTGAATAATGTGTTGTTTCAAGATCTTCGTTGCCCAAATACGAAATTCTGTGGCCTTCTTTGAATTAACTCGATAACCGACAGAAATGATCGTATCAAGGTTGTAAAACATTACTACACGCCTAACTTTTCGTTCCCCTTCTTTCTGAACTATCCGGAAATCCCGGATAGTTGCTTTTTTGGTCAATTCTTTTTCTTTGTAAATATTTTGAAGATGCTCATTGACCGTTTTTGTGCTCACACCAAAAACCTCCGCAATTTGTTTTTGCGTCGCCCAGATCGTATCGCGCGAAAAATCACCGCGAAACTCGATCGCGCCACTTTTCGCTTGATAGATAATCAACTCTTTTTGTCCCTTTTCCTTCTTTTTCATGTCAATTCAGTATATCACAGCCTGCCTTGTACAGAAATCCCCTTTCCAAAAGATTTTTTTGAGCGTAAACTGCCAGTATATTGCATTTATTATAAAAGGTAATCAAATTATTTATGAGTCACTATAAAGCAATCCTTCTTGACCTCTGGGACACACTTGCTGTCATTCCTGAACTACATGCTTTAACAGCAAGAACGAGAGATACTTTGGGAGAAGATCGATATACTAAGCTGAGAGAGCATTTTATTAAGTGGCATACATCTACCCAATCCCAAGGAGAATTGGTTGACAATCTCAATGAAGAAGTATCGCTAAATCCAGATGAGATTGCAGTCATTAATGAATTTTTAGAACCGAAGAATTATGAATTGTTTCCGGAAACAGATGATGTTCTGAAAGCCTTAAAAAGTCAAAATATAAAGTTGATACTTGTAACTAATTCCCCGCCCTCATCGAAAAAGGCTTTCAAGAATATGGGTATAGCGCACTATTTTGATAAAATAATATTTTCTTGTGATATTGGCATACTTAAACCAAATAAAACGATCTTTCTAGAGGCACTCAGTGGCTTTGATATCGAATTGAGAGAAGCTCTCATG
>JAUVJK010000044.1 GCA_030592425.1 Candidatus Moraniibacteriota bacterium | reverse complement strand
TGTTCTTCCTCAACTTTTGAGAGGCGTCGCTCATACTTTGCTGATTCTTCTTGTGTTTCTTCGACGAGATCTTGTTTAAGTGCCTTCGTACTTTCGAGGGCGTTATTACGTTCTTCTAATTGATAATTGAGATCGACAATTTCTACTTTCTTTTCTGCAAGGCTATCTTTATCTTTTGCTAATCCCTCCTTGATGGCGAGAGAGGCACGGATGATATCATGTACTTTTTGATCGGTTTGTTTTACATTGTCTTTGTAGATAAAAGGACTGTTATCGTTGGTTGTAAAAAAGATCTTATTGAGGATGCTTACGTCATTTTTTTTGTATTGTGCACGCATAATATAGGCGAGGAGTTCACGACTGCGTGAAAGAGTGTTTTCTTCCTCATTGATACGACCACTGATTTCAACGGATTGCCTTTTGATACGTTCAATGTCTGATTCATTGTCAGAAATGTCACTTTCAATCTCCATGCTCTGTGATTCGATACCAAAGATCTGCGTATTTATTTTCTGTTCTTCTTTTGCTTTGAGTTCGATCAAGTTTCGATATTTTTCCTCTTTTTTTTCTAATTCTTTCTGTTCGTCAAGGAGATCGCCAAGGTCTTCATCTGCAGAAGTTGGTGTGACAAGTGTCATGAGGAAGAATACCAACACAAAAACTGGCACAAAAAGTATAAGAGACTTTTTTGTCTGATGAAAGAAAGATTTTTTTACCTTATAATCCATGGTCGGTATTATAGCAGAAAACAAACTGATAGAACATAGAGCTATTTTTTTGTATGATCTCGTATCATACATACTTTGAATGAAAAGTGGACACTTCTTTCACTTTATATTATAATTTATTCAGAAGATTACATTAGGTGGCGCTGGTCGACCCACGAACTGGTGTGATCAATGCAGTAAACTGTTAAACAGTGTCGAATTATATGGAACGAGACGCACAATTCATCGAGGAAGTCGTAAAGATGCTCGTTGACAATCCGGATGACGTCAAGGTTAATCGCAAGATCGACGAGATGGGTGTACTCATCAGCCTGGATGTAAACCAGGAAGATATGGGTATGGTTATCGGTCGCGAAGGATCAACTGCAAAAGCACTTCGTACACTGCTTCGCGTTATCGGCGCACGTAACAATGCGCGTGTTAACCTCAAGATCAATGAACCAGAAGGTTCTACGCATACGCCAAAGGAATCACGTGATTCAAGAGAATCACAAGATGCTCCTGCTGTGCGCGAGCCAGAAGGGGAAAGAAAGAAGAGTCTTGACGAAGTAGTTGGAGATATTCAGATCTAAGGGGTAAAAACTCTAGCAATCAAATAGATCCATAAAAAACTCCACTGTAATAGTGGAGTTTTTTAATATGACGAAATCTTTTAGTTATTTTCCTCGTCAGTGTGATCAATAGGCTTTTTATTAAGTTTTCGGAACTCACTGATCGTACGAGAGACAATATTTTCGGAACCAAAGCGCAGATAGACATAGGCCCAAATAGCAACAAGACCAGCGCCAATGACAGAGACGATCAGATCCCACATCGTATCAACAAGTCCTGATTTTTGCATATTGAGTCCAAAGAGGCTGTCCATGCTAAATTCAAAGATTTCCCACATTGCTGCCATTGCAATTCCAGCTGAGAAAGCGAAGAGAGCAGCGACACTTGGTGGTGATTTGAGCACCGAAGATTTATAGAGGAGATAAAGGACAAGAAATGCAACAAGGCTTAGTCCAATTGCTGATCCAAAATGTAGTAGATCATCCCACCACCAGAAGTTTTCGTAAAAATCAAAGATCTCACCAAGAAATAAGGTTGCATAAACAAAAATAACGATACTCAAGACAATTGCATGTGGAAAACGAACATGATAGAAGCGCTCTAACGCAGATGGTACAAGCGTGAGAATAAGCGTTGCTACTGTGATCAGGAGCGTTTCCCAATTCATCGTGAAAGTGGAATAGATGATTGCAAAGATCAAAGAGAGTTGCAAGAGGGATGTGATGATCTGTGATGGTTTTTGCTTCATATAAATTTATCTTCACTTTATATATTTATAATTGTAACAGATTTATGTCGTATGAACAGTCATTGTCCACGACTATAATTTTTTGCTTAACAAAAGACGGTAGCAATGTGCTACCGTCTGAAAAGTGAATGATCAAGAATGCATTATCCTTGTTCAATTTTGTCAGATTCTTTTGCTTCTTTTGCATCAAGATTTGTACTAGCGCCAAAGACGATTGCGACAATTCCCGCAAAGAGTGTGAGAAGTGCGATCAGCCAGACGATAAGTGTTACTGTTTGCACAGTGAATGCAAAGATGATGAAGATACCGATAAGGATCTTCAAAATTCCGAGAAAGGGATGTTCTTTGAAATATGCAATACCAGCGATAATGAGCGCAAAAGCGATCATATAACCGATGAAGAGAGTTGTTACTGCTGTTGCAAAGAAAACATGTGAGAGAACAAAAATACCAACGAGGATATTGATGATCGCTACAAAAAAGGAAAATCCTTTTGATGGATTACGGCTCGAGAACATTGAGAAGAACTCAATTGCCCCATAGACGATTGCATAGACACCAAAAAGCTTCACAAGAATTACCATTGCGTTCTCTGGGTTCGTAAATAAGAACAGAGCAATGATGATCATGATCACACCATAGATGATCGATGCTGTTGACACGGACTTCATAGCCCCTGCCATCATTTCATTATTATTCATAGAAAATGTTATGTTAATTATTATTTCTATAATACAATTTTAGCAAATCCATTGCTATTGTGCAAGAAATAGTAATGAAACCCATTACCTAAAGGGGATGATGAAGAGTTGCCAGAAAGTTGTTTTGTCTTTTGTTGCGTACTGTGTGAGGCCAATTGTGATCTTTACCTGTTCTTTTTGTGTGCGGAATGAGCCAAAGATGCGATCCCACACGGACAGAAGTGTACAATAATTTGAATCAGTTTCTTTTTGGATCTGTGAATGATGCACGCGGTGCATGTCGGGCGTGACGATTATTGTACGGATTATTTTTTCGAGTATTCCTGTGAAATGGACATTACTGTGATTGAAGAGAGCAAAGATCGTGACAAGGAGGTCGAAGATGATAATGTGTGAAAAAGTTGCGCCGGTGATTAGTATAAAAACTGCTTTAACGAGGATCGAGAGAAAAAGCTCGCCAAAATGAAACCGCGAACCACTGGAAAAATCAAGATCGCGATCTGCATGATGAACGCGGTGAAATCGCCATAAAAAGGAAAAAGCATGATTGGAGCGGTGCCAGAAATAGAGCGTGATATCAAAGAGTAAGAAAAGAATAATCCATTCAAATAAAGGTGAAAGAGATGAAAGATCGAGAAGACTAATACCTTTGGCTGTGGTAAACAATGAAATACTGCCGAGAATGGCAGTATAAACAACTGCAAGAAGAATCGCATTGACTAGTGCGAGTGAGAGATTGCGGGCGATGTGACGCAGGCGGTCTTCTACCGGAGTTCGAAACGGCACGATTGTCTCAGCGAGAAAAAGAATAATAGCGATGCAAATCTGAATTGCTAACTTGTAGGTAAAAAGAATATCCATATAAACTCTATTTTACACAAAATAAAGCTAAAATAAAAGTGATATAGGCAAATTTCTGCCAGTGTTAGATAGAACAAGAAATGATTGACAATCCTATAGTTTTCTGCTATACTATGACAATGCCAAATTTTATGGCGACCCATGTCGTAAGGGTATTTACGACACAATGTACTTTAGAGGAATTGAATATGAAAAAGAAGGAAATGCAAGAAAAACCCAAGAAAGTAATCGGTCTCATTGGACCTGATAGTTCTGGTATAGAATTAGGGCGATTAACGCAGGACATTTACGACGGTTTGAAAGATGACTACATTGTCATTGTTTCATATGACGGTGTATTTATCGATAGTTCTCCAGAGATCATTCTTTATTGTGGAAAGTATGACACGCAAGTTCATGAAGTAGTGTTATATTGCAAAAAGACAGGAGCCACCTTGGTTGGTGTCGGTGATTTTTGGGAAGATTATTATGAAGGATGGAATGATTTCACTTTCATTCAAGCTCATAATATGTCACTGACAATTGCAACTTTGATCATGCGTGTTCATGAGGATGGCCTTCGCAATAGAATCACTTCCTTGACTGAATATCATCAGTCAGGAAGAGTGACTCCAACATCTGCGGTAAAAAGGATTGCGCAAAATGCAAACTACTCAGGGGATATAACTTCCAAATGTGGTGTTAAGTATCTGGAAAGAGAGGATATGGGAAGCCTTATTCCGTCAGAGCATGAGGATAATTTCTCAATTTACAAAATAGGATACATTGCTACTGGTAATACACCAAAGGATCTCATGATCGTAGATTGCGGTACTAAATCAAAGGTAGATGGTGCTCGTGCTTTGTGCGATCACTTCACAGGACCATATGCAAATTTCTTAGATAAAGGCATTTATTCCTTTCAGTATCTGGTGAACGCGAAATTCATTTAATTAATGGAGAAGTGTTCCAAATCTCTATTGCACAAAAAGTGTAGTAGAGATTTTTTATTTTGAATGATCAAATGGATGATAGCCTTGGTGTAATAAGTTTTCAATCGGTAGAAAAAGAGGTTGTGGTAGTTTTCCCCATGTGAACCATTGCCACTGAGAACATTTATCTGGCTCCATTATCTCTACTGTGCCAGAGGCATATTCTGCTTGCATGAAGATCGTTACATAGTGTTTTTCTTCTTTGAGAAAAAGATCATTTGTCACTGCTACGAATTGGATATTTTTAATTGAGACATTTGTTTCTTCTCTTGTCTCTCGCGCCGCACAGTCTTCCCACGATTCATTTAGCTCAAGATGTCCACCAGGAAATCCCCACATGCTATCGCCATGTGCATTTTTTCGTTTCCCAATAAGGACCGTATTATTTTTTGTGATGATTACACCGATGCCTATTTGGGGTCTCTGGTAGGTTATATCATTATTCATAGTAGAGAATATTATTTATTACGATCTCTTATTTAGAATATTCGCTGTTTCTTTGAGAAATGCGAGATCTCTTTGAACGATGATCACACCAGTATAGTCTTGAGGTGACTCTTGCTCGAGGAGTGTAATGGCATCAGTAAGTGTATGCCATGTGATATGAAATCCTCGTGCAATCTCTGAATCTGTAAAATCAGGTTCTCCTTTAGAAACAATATTTCCATAGTAACAATAAGAATTTTGTGTGAAATTCAACTTACAGCGGTGTTCGACGATCTTTCCGACCTCTCCAATGACCTCGATCTCTGCGCCAATTTCTTCACGACACTCTCTTATGAGGGTATCTTTTCTATTCTCTCCATCATCAATGCCACCTTCTGGCAGTTTGTGATAATGATGCTTTGCAACAAAAAGAAGTGGAATACGATTATTGTTATCAAAAAGAATAGCACGGGAAGCTTCACGCAGAATGAAATGAGATGTATCAGCTGGTAATTCTTGATCAGAGATCGTCGTGATAAGTTTCATAAGATTTATAATAACAATGAAATCGAATATATTACTACTATATCATATCAAATTATTATATGCAGAGATGTAGTCTATCTGATACTATAGTTATATATAATAAAAAAATTTACAATAATTACTTTATGTACACGATCATTTCACCATCAAAGACACAGGATTTTTCTCGTAATTTCCCGAAAGGGGAGAATTTAGCAAGCGTTTCACAATACAATAGACAGACAAAACAATTAGCAAAAATGATGAAAAAATTGTCTGCAGTAGAGATCGAGAATGTGATGCACGTTTCCGAAAAGCTCGGACAACTCAATCATGGTCGTTTTCAGAAATGGAATGGCACGTATAAAGAACGTAAAAGAGGTTGTGATGGTGGCTATAATTTTTCACCAGCGATCTATGCGTTCATGGGAGATGTCTATCGTGGATTTAACCTTGATATGTATGGTAAGCATGATTACTCTTTTGCGCAGAATCATCTAGGTATTATTTCTGGTTTTTATGGACTTCTTACACCACTGACGCATATGCAACCGTATCGTTTGGAAATGGGCACAAAAATGTCATTTACGATTGGGAAAAAAGAATACAAAAATCTCTACGCATTTTGGCGGGAAGAATTAACGCAACGGATGAATGAAATTTTGAAACAAGAAAAAACACTTCTGAATCTCGCATCAGTAGAATATGCAAAAGTACTTGATCGTAAACAGTTGAATGGGGAAGTGATCGATGTTGATTTTAAGATAAAAAAAGATGGAAAAGTACGTACGATCGCAATTTATGCAAAACGTGCACGTGGTCTCATGGCAAACTGGATTATCCAAAACAGAATTGATCAGTCAGAAAATCTAAAAAACTTCAATTGTGACGGATGGAAATATAAGATACAAGGCTCAACTGATAACAAAAAAGTATTTATTAAAAAAGTTGTTTAATTCTTCGGATAGCATTATTCTAGTTCAAAGATTTCTTGAAAATGATCTTGTGAAAAGTATGTTCATGTTTTGGGACTTTCGTGCCATCGGCATTTTTCTGCTGAGCATCCACTCTTTTTTCCTCATCTCCGATCATTAGGATCTCTGCTCCAGCATCATCGAGTACTTGTTTTATGTGCTCCAATGAATCAGAATGCATTGGCGTATTTTCGTGAAGATTTTCAATATGCGAATCAAAACTGATAATGCCATAACCGCCTTTCTTAAGGATGCGACAGTACTCTGGAATACTTTTTTCAATATTTGTGAAAAATAACGTGTTTATAGAGAATATGAGGTCATAAACTTCTTCTTGATAGGGTAATTCCTCGGCATTAGCAACGTCAAAATTAGCCTCTGTATTTCTCTCTTTTGCTACTCTTATTGATTTTTCTTCCACGTCGATACCGTCAGCGAGAATACCACGTTCTCTAAATTTTCCGACTTCTATGCCGCGAGCACAACCAACATCGAGTAATTTCTTTCCTTTATATTTTATTCCTAAATCCTGCAGAAGAAGGAGATACTGCTCAACGGGGGATTCTCGACGCTCCCAATGAGG
>JAUVJK010000005.1 GCA_030592425.1 Candidatus Moraniibacteriota bacterium | reverse complement strand
CACTTTTATCTTTGAATTGTGTCATTTTTTCCATATCGCCCATTCGTGCGATAGAATTAAGGATCCAGCACAATTCTGTATGCTCCTGAACATGCGATTGTGCAAAAACGATATTTTCTTTTGCATCAATGCCCGACGCAAGGAAAACGCGCACCGTATCGATCGTGCGCTGATAGAGATCTTCAGGATTTTGTGGCACAGTAATTGCATGAAGGTCAACAACACAGAACATCGCATTATATTCCTCCTGCAATTGCACCCACTGTTGTACAGCTCCGAGATAATTTCCCAGATGAAGATTTCCCGTCGCTTGTACACCAGAAAAAAGTCGTTGTTTGTTCATAAGAGTATACTAATAATCAATACTTCTATTGTAACACACTAAAAGCAGGCAACAAGATTGCCTGCTTTTTATCGAATTCACTATTTTACTAGTTCACACACTTACCAATCCACCCTTATACTTCGATAACGACTGGTAGCACCATTGGTCGTCGTTCTGTTTTCTGGAAAAGATATTCACCAATATCATCACGAATATTTTTTTCAACGATCTTCCAATCCATTTTTGTATCGCTACTAGTTGATGTTTTAATGATCTTCTTTACTCGCTTCTTTGTTTCATTCACGAGTTCAAAGTTATCTTTCACAACTATAAAGCCGCGAGATGTGATCTGCATATTGTCAACGACTTCCTTCGTTTTACTATCAATGATCACTGTGATCACATACATCCCATCTGCAGAAAGCATTTGGCGATCACGCAGGACAACATGTCCAATATCACCGACACCAAGTCCGTCAATAAAGATATAGCTCGCATCTGCTTTATCTTTTAGTTTACGTGCTTGTCCTTTGGTATTAAATTCGATCATACCACCATTATCAAGGAGTGCAATTCGCTCTTTCGGAAAACCCATCTCTACAGCGCGCTTAGCTGCTTCATCCAACATGAAATAGTTTGCGTATACTGGGAGAAAATATTGTGGCTCCACCATCGCAATCACATCTTTAATATCTCCTTCTGTCGCATGTCCACCTATATGAATATCCATAACATCACTATGAATCACGTTATCACATTTACGATAGAGATTATCCTTCAAGCGTTGGATCGTTCGTTCGTTTCCAGGAATAACAGATGAAGAAAAAACGATTGTATCTTCTCTCTTGATCTTGATAAAGCGGTGATTATCCGTAACGATCCGATTCAAAACAGCATTGTATTCACCCTGTGAACCAGTGCAAAGTACAAGAATTTTTTTGTCTGGATATTTATCAATATCATTGATTGGGATCAAAAGATCTTTCTTGATCTTGAGATAACCGAGTTGTTGTGCAATTTCAACATTCGTCTTCATACTATAACCATCCAATGCGACCTTACGACCAATTTTCTCTGCATATTGCAGAAGTAGGCTGATGCGTTTGACCTGTGACGCAAATGTTCCAAGAATGATCCGTCCTGGAGCATTATTGATCAGATCTTCCAAATTTCCTTGAACTACTTTCTCTGATTTTGACTCTGTCTTAATAGAACCAAGACTTTCTAACATCAAAATACGCGGTGCAGGATATTCCTTTAGCGCTTCGTATGTCAGTACATTACCCTCAGATGGATCCCTATTGATCATCCAATCTCCCATATGAATCGCTGTACCAGCTGGTGTCTCAAGTGCTACACCCATTGAATCCATGATCGAGTGTTCCACATCAAAGAAATGTGTACGAAAATCGCCAAGTCGCAATGTTTTACTGAGATCTTTAATGCTCACTGTTTTGAGATTATTCGCTGCACCAGGATTGCCGTCTTCTACTTTCTTTTTGATCAAAGCAAGTGTCAGATCACGTGCGATCACTGGTGGATAACCAAGCTCTTTCAAAAGAATTGGTGCTGCACCAATGTGATCGAGATGCCCGTGCGTGAAGATCACACCACGAATATTCTTTTCTTTTCCTCTAAGATAGCTAATATTTGGAACAATATAATCAATTCCTGGCATATCTTCTTCTGGAAATTGTAATCCCATATCAACAATAATAATATCTTTATTGTATTCAAATGCTGCCATATTGCGCCCAACCTCTTCTTGTCCACCAATTGTAATGATTCGCAGTGTATCTTTTGGCAATGGCGGCAATTTTTTGCGCTTTGCATCAGGCCCTTTATCGGTCACCATAAGCACGCGCTCTGCATTGGTTTGCAAATTGCGATTATGACCACCACGACGTCCGCGTCCCTGCTTCTTGCCTTTTTTCTTTGGCGCTTGCTTCGATGCTGTAGGTTTCGCTTTCTTCGCTTGATGTGGTTTATTATGTTGCACAGATTTACCTGACTCACTCTGCTTTTTAGCAGTATGTGTCGGCTTCTTATGTGCGGGCTTCTTATGTGTTGCCCTTGCACCTCGCTTATGTTGCGAGCGTACAGTTGACCCTCCCTGCGCGCGTTTTTTGCGCTGAGATGCGGTCTCTTTTTTCTTTCCTTCTGTCATAGTTTTATATACTCAGAAGCGTGATCATCACAAAAAGAGATCACTCTTCACATCTGTCTCATTAATACAGAACAAGTACTATTTTCAATTGATAAATTAATAATGAGAAGAAAAAATGTGCCAAAGAGAGGATTCGAACCTCCAAGAACTTTCGTTCACTACGTCCTGAACGTAGAGTGTCTACCACTTTCACCACTTTGACTATTATGTATGTCTTGCCTGCTAGTAGGCAGGCATGCTAGTTTCATCTGCCTGCATCGCTACGCAAAGCGTTGCAGACAGGCCACCAAGACTATTATTGCAATATTTGTTAATAAATATATACTCTGTGAATCATGCGATAAAACATGTCACACACAAAGAAGCTGATCTGAAAATCTCAGCTTTTTATGAAATTGTCGAACATAAGAAGAATCTAACGATATCTTATCCTAGCATAGAATCATCTTCTTGGCAAGGGGTAATAATGCCCTATTTAAGCTCTTTTTTGAAATCCTCAACCCAATCAACCGGTGTCGGGTCTTGTTTGTATTCAAGTGCAAGATAATATGACATCCAATCTCCGAGAGCAAGCGTGGCAAAAATATGATAAAATAATGTGCCTTCCGGCATTTTTACAACTTCGACACTGATGCCATTTTCTTTCAAGATCTTTTCTGTCACGTCATATCGTTTCAAATTTCGCTCATGATCGCAACTATCTCTCAACAAAATAATATAAAATTCTCCCTGCGGATTTGTATAACCAACAAATTCATTATGATTAAGCTCTGGGAAATAATTCCAGAATGCAGGCGTTTTGCTATTCTCATTTATCTTGATCTTCCAGATCATTGCAAGCGCTTTAAAATGCGTTGATGCATAGATCACAGGCGTTTTCCCGACAAGACGCTTTGCCATCTCCTTTCCTTGCTGTTCCAGTTTTGGAATATTTTTATCAAGCTTTTTTGCAGCAGTAATGATATCAGGGCGACAATCTGAGATCATTCTCTGATTGATCAAAATTTGAATGATCACACCGACAAAATGCCCTGTCGCCATACGCGGTTGAAAATTCTTGTATGGCACTGGTAACTTTACATGTAAGATCTTGTTCTTTTTACACATTTTCTCGATCACACCGCCTGATGAGATCCCAATACATGGGAGATTGTTATCAAGCGCTTCCTGAAAAGAAGCAATTGTTTCTTCTGTATTTCCAGAATGAGAGCAAATGAGATTGAGACAATTATTATATGCTTCTGGTGGCAGTGTATAAAAGCGATTCTGGAAAACATCAATCTTCTTATATGATCTATCTTGTGAAAAAAGACTATTAAGATAAATGCGTAAAATATTTGAAGGCAGAGCACTGCCACCCATACCTGACACCATAATACGATCAAAAGAGCCTTGTACAGAGATCTTTTCCGCGATCTTAAAACCTTCCTCAAATTGAGAAGCTTCATCAAGAATAACGCGCCGCAAATTTGATTTATCTAGTGTCATAATTTTATTTAATGGATTGTTTTATTCATTCTCTTTTCGTACATGTTTTGTTTTAACGAACCACTCATGAACATTATAAAAACGATCCTTTGGCTGATTGACTCGAAAATTCTCTTCTCCAACACCCTGTACTTGTGCACCTTGAACATAAAGGTAAATTGGGCTAAAGAGAAATGTCGCTGGGACGTCTTCTACAATTGCTTTTTGTACCTTTGACAACTTTTCCATGCGTTGATCATCTGCAGCTGTTTTTGTAAGTTCTGTCAGAAGTGTATCGACGCCATCATCCTTATAGAGAGAATAGTTCAAGCCACTCCCAGTTGTTTGACTTGAGTGCCAAAATGGAAAGAGATTTGGTGTCGCCGTTAATTGATGTGCAAAAAGGACAGCGTCATATTCGCGCGGTTGTAAAACAGTGCTGTTGAATGAACTGATCTCATGTTCTTGAACAACTACCTCTGCGCCAATTTCACGCCATTGCCCCGAAAGAACCTCTGCCGCAAGCATGAGTTGTGGTAATTTTACAACGGTCTGGAGTGTAAATGAGAGCCGTGTACCATCCTTCTGTCGAATACCATCCTCCCCACGCACCCAACCTTTCTCATCAAGAAGTGCATTTGCCTTATCACGATCAAAATCTGATTGTTGTGCCTGTGCATTATAGCCATCCATCCATGAAAGGAGTGGCCCACCAACACGCTCTGCGTTACCAGTAAATACTTGATCGATCAATTCGTTACGATCGGTTGCCATCGTCAAAGCTTCTCTCACTTCTGAAAACGCAAGTGCAGCACTTTTGTTGCGATTAAAAAATGTTGCAACATAATTTGGCACTGACAATTTATAGATCGATACGTCATTTTCGACATTGATCTGGTCAATATATTCTGGAAAATCGAGGCCAATACCATCAACATCTTTTTGATTAAATGCTGCAATCAGATTGTCATAATTTGGATAAAATTTGATCGTCATCTGATCAATGTATGGTCGATTACGATAATAATCCTCATTTGCACTGAGTTCATAAGACATAATACGATCACCCTCGTCTGTTGTACGATCGACAACTTCATATGGACCAGTACCAATTGGCTGTGTATTAAATTCTGATAATTGAAACTGTTCTGCTGTTACATCTCCCCAAATATGCGCTGGTAGAATACCAACAGTTAAATTTTGTAAAAATGTTGCTGACGGCTCTTCGAGAATAAAACGCACAGTTCGATCATCTATTTTTTCAATTTTCACAACATTTGTCCACTGCAAACGTGACGGCACTTGATAAGAGACATCCCTGATCATATTTACCGTCATAACAACATCATCTGCCTGCACAGGTGTTCCATCATGCCATAGTGCATCTTCACGCAAAACGACAGTATACGTTTTGAGATCTTCCGTTACTTCTCGGCGTTCTGCAAGATCAGAAACTAGTTTGCCCTTATGGTCATAGGCAAAAAGGCCATTATAAATAAGATTGGTCATTGTCTTCCCTGCCTCTGTATGCGCGATCAATGGATTGATAAAACGTGGCTGACCAATCACACCTTCTGTATATGCACCGCCAAATTGTGGCGCTTCATCCATAAGATGATCGACCAATATTCGTCCCCACCATACAAGGGCAACGATCACAAGTAAAACTAAAACAACCGTGATCAATTTCTCGATCAACGTCATTTCACGAAGCACTTGATAGAGGCGCCGTGGTGAAAATAAGATTGTCAGAAATGACGGTTTCGTGATACTCATATATTAAAGGATCAAAGGTGGTTTGCGAATTTTTTTTACACATCAACAATCGCAACAGCAACAATGCTCACAACAATAAAGAGAGCGCTCAATACAACACTTGAACGCACGAGAAACTTCTCGAACCCTCTCTTTGTGTGATACGAACCACCAAAATCAACACCGATACCAGCGCCAAGGCCACTTCCACGACTCTGCAGAAGGATCGAGACGACAAGAAGGACAGAAACAATAGCTTGTACAATACCAATAATTTTCATATATCGTCTAAAAAGTTTATCTAAATACATCACTAAGGATACCAAAAGTTCCGATAGTCGTCAACGAAAAGACTCTTACATGCAAATTTCATTTACTTCTGCTATAATGTGCTCATTATCATTTTACAACGAGTTTATGCCACAAAAGAAAAAGTGTTACATTGTCATTATGGCTGGTGGATCTGGTACGCGCCTCTGGCCACTTTCGCGCAAAGAAAATCCAAAACAATTTCACAGACTAACTTCACAAAATCGTACGATGCTTCAAGAGACATATCATCGTGCTGCACAAGTTGTACCGCATAAACAAATTTACATCTCAACAACAACACGTTATGTTGATCTTGTTCTTGAACAGCTTCCTCATATCAATAAGGAACAGTTGATCATTGAACCGTGTGCGCGTAACACCGCACCAGCAATCGCACTCTCTGCACAATTCATAAAAATGCATGATCCGCATGCCGTTGTTGCCACAATCGCATCTGATCATGCGATCAAAAATACTGATGAATTCATTGATGTCATGAAGACGGCCTTTGCAGCAGCTATTGATAACCCAAAGAAATTTACAACAATTGGCATTAATCCAACCTTTCCCAGTACAGAGCTTGGTTATATTAAAATGGGTATTGAACTCAAGAGTAATTATAAGAATCGCACATTTTCTGTCGAATCTTTCAAAGAAAAACCTGATGAAAAAACAGCACGAAAATATCTCTCTGGATGGGAATACTTGTGGAATGCTGGCTATTTCGTCTTCAATGCTCAGGAATTTCTCAAAAATGTTACAAAACTTACGCCACACATCGCAAAAGCAGTGACAAAAATCGAGAAAGAATGGCAGAAAAAAGAATCTGATCCTAAAACAATTGAAAAGATCTATAAAAAACTACCCGATGAACCAATTGATACTGCTATCGTCGAAAAACTTACAGAACAACAACGTATTGTTGTACCATCAGAACTACAGTGGAGTGACGTTGGCAATTGGGCATCTCTTTATGATTTTTACAAAGACCAATACGCATCTCATTTCGTATCTAAGGGAAATCATGTTGATGTCGACAGCTCTGACTGTTTCATCTATTCTCGTGATAAACTCATCGCAACCTTGGGTCTCAAAGATATTGTCGTTATTGAGAATCACAATACGATCCTCATCGCCGATCGACGAAGAGTAAAGGAAGTAAAAAAAATTGTAACAAAATTAAAATCTGAAGGACGACATCTTTACCTATAATATTCCCTCAGTAATTATCATTTTTCTTTCTTGATACGCCTGTTCCACACGTGGACTGTGTGGTTTTGGGAGAAAAACAAGATGGTGATCGTTTGCGATGATATTTGCATCTTTCAGATGTGTTTTTGGATTCATATCGATCTTTTTTTTCTGCAGAGATCGCATTTTATTTTCAAAGAATGGCAATTTTAAGAGAAATTCTCCAATTGTACGACTGCTCTGAGAAATGCTGTGATCTTGCATACAATAGCCATGAGGTATATCTGTTACACAAAATTGTGGTGTATACTTCTGCATCCACATGTTGGCACGTTGAAATTCTTGAAATGTTTTCCACCCAAATAATGGAAAAGTCCATCCATATTCATGCGCAGCGAAACGATCTTGCGTTGGGACAGTAAGTGCCTTATCTGTAATATAATAATTAAGACATACATGATCGCGATGCTTCGTGCCATGTTTTCGCACACCGAGGATCTGCAGAAGTGCAGTGATCACAGCCCGCCCTGTCCAGATATGACCACCGCTGAGAATAACAAGAACATCAAGATCACTTTCTTGATCTGCTTGTTGCATTGCAAGTCTCCCCGTCACAAGAATTGCACGGACAAACGGCATATAGCGCATGATATTCGCAAAATGACGTAAACGACGTAATTTATTGATCGATATACGATTACGACGCATCCGTTCCGCAACAAGATTCTCTCGATCATGTAAAAAATAAAAACCATTCTTTTGCGCGATTAAATGATCAAGCGATGTATTTCCTAACATTCTGATCACTTCACCAAGAGTTGATGATACCTTTTTTTTTGCATTATCATCGGCAATCATATGTCGCCAGACCTCGAAGCTCGTCAAAGGATAATCAAGCACATCATAATAGCAAATCGTTGCAATAATATTTTTCTGTAATTCATTCATTATTTTCTCTTTTAGAGAAATTTTGCTGTTGGACTTTTTTTACAGCTCTTCATTTTTTTTGGCGTTCCTTCAAAGACAATCTCCCCTCCACCATCACCACCATCTGGACCGAGCTCGATCACCCAATCAGCATGCGTGATCACATCTGTGTTATGCTCTACGACCAAAACGGTATTCCCTTTGTCTACGAGAGCATCAAGAACACCAAGAAGACGTTTTGTATCATCAAAGTGAAGACCAACTGTTGGCTCATCTAGGACATACAATGTCTTTCCTGTTGCTTTACGCGCAAGCTCTGTTGCAAGCTTGATGCGCTGCGCTTCACCTCCAGAAAGATTTGTTGCACTTTGTCCCAAGCACAAATAGCCCAATCCAACATCTTCCATCGTACGTAATTTTTCTGAAATAAGTGTATGACTTTTAAAAAATGCCGCCGCATAACTCACACTCATATCAAGAACTTCTGCGATTGTGACACCATTATATTCGATCTCCAATGTTTTTTCATTATATCGTGATCCTACACATGCTTCACATGCAACATATATATCTGGTAAAAGATACATTTCTACTTTTCTAAGCCCATCACCCTGACACACTTCGCATCGACCACCGCGCATATTAAAACTAAAACGACTCGCTGTATACCCGCGATCACGGGCATCATCCGTCGCTGCAAAAAGTTCACGAATATGAGCAAAAACACCTGTATATGTCGCTGCATTGGATCGTGGCGTTCGACCAATTGGCAATTGATTGATCGAGATCACCTTATTGATCGCGGACAGACCCTTTACCGTTTTGTGTGCACCAGGTTCTTTTTGTGCACCATGAAATTCCTTTGCGAGAACACGTGCAAGAATATCATTTACAAGCGTCGACTTTCCAGACCCAGAAACGCCGGCGACAGCAACGAGTGTTTCTAATGGGATCTTTACGCTGATATCTTTCAAATTATGTTCTGATGCTTTGACGATCTCAATATTCTTTTTGGAACCTTTACGATACGATTTCTTGGAACTTACTTTTTTCTTTCCTGTAATATAGGGCGCCGTTGTTGTTTTCGATTTCTTCAATTCTTGCAAGGTACCAGAGAACATTACAACTCCACCATCATCCCCTGCTCCTGGCCCCATATCAATGATCCAGTCAGCTGCTTTCATCAGATCACGATCATGCTCAACAACGATCAAAGAATTTCCCGCTTCCTGTAATGCTGTTAATGTCGAAACTAATTTTTTTGTATCACGAGCATGCAGGCCAACTGTTGGTTCATCAAGAACATAGACGACTCCCATTAACTCTGACTTGATCTGAATTGCCAAACGAATACGTTGCGCTTCGCCACCAGAAAGAGTTTCCGTTGATCGTCCAAGACTCAAATATTCTACACCAACACCTTCTAATGATTCTAATCGTACAATGATCTCTCGAAAAAGTGGTAGTGAGATCTTTCGTTTTTCATCACTTAGGCGGTCACCTTTTGTTATATTTTTACAATAATTTTTACATTCTGTTAGAGAAAGATTAATGATATCATCGATTGAGCGCTCATCAATGGTAACATGGAGAGACTGTTGTGTGAGACGTTTTCCCTCACAACCAGGACATGTTTGCATTGTCATATATTTCTCGATCTCATTACGAAGATAATCACTTCGTGTTGCTTTATACTTTTCTTCCAACTCTGGGATCACACCACGAAATAATTTTGTTATCCGCGCACTATCAAGGTCATGTGTCGAATCTTTCTGCAATTCATTTGGCACACCATATAATACAATTGCCAAGTGAGCCTTTGAGAGATCTTTCACTGGCATTTTAAGTGAAAATTTGTAGCGTTTTGCAAGAACTGCCAATGCATCTGTTCGTTGTGATTCATCCCCCATTTTTCCACTTGATTTACTCCATATATGGATCGCACCCTCTGCGAGTGAGAGCTTCTTATTAGGAATGAGCTTTTCCGGGTCAATCTCAGATTTGATCCCAAGACCAGAACATTCTGGACAGGCACCTTTCGGATGATTAAAAGAAAAATGATGTGGTCGAATATTCTGCACTGTTTCGCCACAATTACTACATTTATAGTCATGGTTATGCTGTTTATCATTTCCATCATAGGAAACGATCATCGAACCCTTTCCGATTTTCATAGCTGTTTCAATAGAATCAATGATCCTCTCACGATCAATGGCATCTCGCGTAATATCCATACGATCGATCACAATATCAACACGCATTGGAACAGTATCATCGGCAATAAGGAATGCTTCAGAAATTGTCATGACCTTCTCATTAAAGCGCACGCGTGCATAACCCCACTGTTGCGCTGTATGCAAGATCTCCGTGACAGTACGATTCTCATCACTCACAGGAGCCAAAAGAGCAAGTTTCGTTCCTTGTGGCAATGCAATGATCATATCCAAAATCTCTGTATTTGTTGTACGCCGCATAGGAACATCACAATGTGAACAATGCACAGCTCCGACTTTTGCAAAAAGAACACGTAGATAGTCATAGATTTCTGTCATCGTGCCAACAGTAGATCGCGGTGAACGTGCAACACTTTTTTGATCGATCGAGATCGAAGGACCAATATTCTCGATCTTATCAACATCTGGCTTTGCATTAACATCAAGAAAACTTCTCGCATAAGAAGATAAGCTTTCCATATAGCGTCTGTTTCCCTCTGCGTAAATTGTATCAAATGCAAGAGAAGATTTTCCCGAACCAGAGAGACCTGTGATCACAACAAGTGCCTCGCGTGGCATATCAACAGAAATATTCTTCAAATTATTAACACGTGCCCCTTGCACGATAATTCGATCTTTTTTACGCACACTTTTAATTTGTTTTTTTGTGGGTGACATAGAAATAGTATTTTCAATAATAACTAAAATATCAATTACCTATGATACACACTTTTTGCCATTATGTAAAGGGTCAGCTTCTTATTCTCTCTATGAGCAATTATAGTCAGATATTATTGCATACTAGATGAAGACAATAAATAGATGCGTCTTCATTTCAGTGTAAAATATTTCATTATTCTCCAATATCACTGTAATAAATTGTTTATTTCTCCGCCATAAAAGCCTTGTCCCGCAAACTCTTATGATATGTGATCGCAAAGCGGTGCGCCTCCTCACGAAGAGTTTCCAAAAGATCCTTATTTTCAATCAATGTCTTGCGTGGTGGAAAAAGAGTGCTCGCATACACATCTACTTTTTTTCGCGTCGGCCCTTTTGCAACAGCGAGAACTCCAACATTCTTCCCAAGACTATTTTTTATATCAAAATCCTCAAATAATTTTTCTGTCATCGCAAGATGCACCGCACCACCATCAATCACGATTGCATCTGGCACACCCCAATCATCAAGATGACGTAGGCGTCGTGCAAGAACCTCCCGCATCGCAGCAAGATCATTAACGCCTTCCACAGCTTTTATCTTGAATTTTCGATATGCACTCTGATCAGGTGTATCCCCACGAAAAACGATCATTGATGCAACCATGTAGTCACCACCAATATGTGAAATATCATAGGCTTCTATGCGATGTGTGTCAGATGACACTTCTCGACTCAAAAAGGCAACATCATTGATATGCGTCAGCGCAAAGATCTGCTGTTTTAATTGTTGTGCAACCTCAAAATCCTCCTTTTTTGCAGCTCGCCGCATCTCGATCTCTAATTTCTTTACAAGTGCTTTTTTATGCCCAGAAAGAAAGAGGGAGATATTTCGCATATTTCGCCTATATGCTACTGGTGTAATCGCTCCGTCATAAGGACCTGGACATAAACCAATTTGATAAGAAAGACAACCTTTCTCATTCTTTTCACTACGATTATGAAATGGGAAGATCCGCCGAATGATCTTGAGTGCCGCGCGCATGTGATACGCTGATGTATAGGGTCCAAAAGTTTTTCCCTTTGCATAAAGAAAGCTCCTGTATTTTTTCTTCTCAAAATCTGTTTTATGCAAGATCAGAACACGCGGAAAATCTTCCTTTGTAATAACAAAATAACTAAAACTTTTGTCATCTTTACCATCAATATTATATTTTGGCTGATACTTCTTAATAAGCTCTGCCTCCAAGATCAATGCTTCCAACACGGAATCTGTCTCAATGATCTCTATATTATGCACGTCTTCGATCAAGTGTTGCATCCGCACTCCACGACTTTTTTCCTCTTGCCCAGAAAAATAACTCCGTACACGATCTCGCAGTGATGTTGCCTTTCCTACGTACAATATTTTTCTGTGTGTACCACGAAAAAGATACACACCTGGTGTCTTTGGTAATTCTCTAATTTTCTCTAACGATACAGCCATACTTATTTCGAATATTTATACTTTCATGTCCATATGGACAAAAATGTATAGTTTTATAGAAAGCTGTTACACTACTACTCAGCAGAGATTGCCTCCTAGATCTTAAAAGCCTTGCGAATTTGTTTCTCATGAACAAGACGGTCAACACGCACGATCTCCACATATCTCTCTATATGAAATTCTTCTGCAATGAAAAGAATCTCATCTTCACACTCATACGGATAGATCCATGCACTCTTTTGTAATTGTTTAAAACCTAGTTGTTTTATCTTGTAGCGTAACGCGCGCCGTCCCGTATTATATTTATTTGGTACGTCAAAAAATACGATATACCATTTCCCATCCCACTTTTTTGGCTTTTTGATTGTGATCGTATCAATTGCAAATGTCACATGACGTTTTTTCCCTTTATTTGTCAAAATAACCCGCTTTTGTCCATCTGTATCTTTCTTTATTTGTATCAATTTCTGTCTTTTTAAATTTAAAAGTGCATTATTAATTTGCTTTTGTGTATATTTTGGTTTTCTACGCTTCTTATCATATGTTCTATAATTGTACTGTGAACTAGATTTATATACATTTGGTGCAAGTGCACCAATAAAAACGATTCCTCCCATAGCAATAATCGCTAGTGCAAATTTTGTCGCAGTTGCAGTGGGAGAATCTGAATACAAGAAATCTTCGATTGCTTTTTTAGTAACGCCAGTATTGGTAACACAATTTCCGGCTGATTGTTTATTATGTTTTTTCTGTACCATAAATTACGATTATTTATCACACTTATCATTATCACAAATTTATACTTTCATGTCCATATGGACATCATTGTATATTTTATGGAGGAAAGTAGCTATGGACGCAGTGAGAAATATAGAGAAGAAGGGATCTACAAATGATTACTTTTTTTCAAAATTGAACGAAGATATTTTCCTGTTGCACTTTCTTTATGATATTTGATCACTTCTTCTGGCGCACCAGCAATCACGACACGTCCGCCACCATCGCCACCCTCTGGTCCCATATCAATAATCCAATCAGCTGTTTTGATCACATCCATATTGTGTTCGATTACAACGATCGTATTTCCATTATCTGTTAAGCGATGTAAAACATCGAGTAATTTTTCTACATCTGCAAAATGAAGACCTGTTGTTGGCTCATCGAGAATATAAAGTGTCTTTCCTGTTGCACGTTTTGCCAGTTCTGTTGCAAGCTTCACGCGTTGTGCTTCTCCGCCAGAAAGAGTTGTCGCGGATTGTCCCAAATGAATATAACCAAGACCAACATCTTGCAACGTCTGAACAATTGCATGGATTGCATGATAACTTTCAAAAAAATCCACAGCTTCATTAACCGTCATTGCAAGAACATCTGCAATCGATTTTCCACGATAATGTACTTGTAGTGTTTCGCTATTGTACCGCTCGCCCTTGCAAACATCACATGGCAAAAAGACATCTGCCATAAACTGCATTTCGATCTTGAGGTGCCCTTCTCCATCACAATGATCACAGCGACCACCCTTTACATTAAAGCTAAAGCGACCTGGCTTGTACCCACGCATCTTTGCATCTTTTGTCGCCGCAAAAAGATCACGAATAGGTGTAAAAAGACCTGTATATGTCGCTGGATTTGAACGTGGCGTTCGCCCGATCGGACTTTGATCGATCATAATTACCTTATCAATATTTTCAAGGCCGACGATCTCACGATGTTTCCCAGGTCGCACAAGAGATCGCATGATCTTATGTGATACTCCTTTATAGAGAATATCCTCCACAAGTGTACTTTTTCCACTTCCGCTCACGCCTGTCACAACAGTAAAAAGTCCAAGTGGAAAGCTGACATTAATATTTTTCAGATTATGTTCCCCTGCACCATGGATAGTGAGCATTTTTTTCTTTGCAATTGGTCGTCGCTCCAAAGGAATTGCAATATTTTTTATACCATTAAGGTACTGTGCTGTAAGTGATCTTTTATTTTTTAAAACCTTTGCTGGCGTATCCGCTGCCACGATCTCTCCACCATGCTTCCCAGCACCAGGACCAATATCAACTAAAAAGTCAGCTGCGCGCATCGTTTCTTCATCATGTTCGATCACGATCACGGAATTACCAAGATCACGTAAATGAATGAGTGTTTCCAAAAGCTTTGCGTTATCACGCGCATGCAAACCAATTGATGGTTCATCAAGAATATAAAGAATTCCCACAAGCTGCGAACCGATCTGACTTGCAAGACGAATACGTTGCCCCTCACCACCAGAAAGTGTATGCGCGCTACGCGCAAGATTCAAATACCCCAATCCAACTTTATCAAGAAATGTAAGACGTGACACAACTTCTTTCACGATACGTTCTCCAATAATTTTTTCACGACTATTCATCTGTAATTGTCGAAAAAATAACTGTGCGTCCGTGATCGTCATACGTGCGACATCATCAAGATTTTTTCCACCAATCTTTACCCACGATATCTCTTCACGATAGCGACTCCCCTTACAGGCACCACACGGCTTTTGTGACATGTATTGTTCAATGTCACGTCGCACACTATCAGAATCAGTTTTACGATAACGCTCTGCAAGAAATCCAACAACACCTTTCCACGTAACATTAAATTTCCATACGGAACCTTTTGCACTCCGCAATTTCACAGAAATTTCATCTGGATCTTCATCACCATGCATCAGAATCTCAAACTTTCGATCTGAAAGATCTTTCAAACGCATATTATCGGCAATGTGATAATGCTGTAGCACATGATGAAAGATCCCTCCATAATAACTATTCTTTTTCTTTGTGCTCCAAGGAAGGACACCACCCTGTGCGATCGTTTTATTGAGGTCAGGGATCGTTAACTCTTCATCAATCTCTTTTTTCATCCCAAGCCCCTCACAGACAGGACATGCCCCATAAGGAGAATTAAAACTAAAGAGTCGTGGCTCAAGATCTGGGAATGTTATCTGTGGATGATCTGGACACGCAAGCTTCTGATTGAACGTCGATATCTTTCCCTTTCGTTTACCACCAATTTTTCGTGCGCAGACAAGGCCCTCGGCGATCTTTAGTGAGATTTCAACTGCTTCAAAAATACGCGAAATATTCTCTTCAGTTGTCGTGATCGTATCAACGACGATATCAATGTCATGTTTTTTATAACGATCTAATTTAATCTCTTTCACAGTATCTAATTGATATTTCTTTCCGTTGATATAAGCCTCAAAAAAACCACGGTCCCACATATCAGAAAGAAACTTCAAGTACGTTCCTTTTCGTGCACGGATCACTGGTGCAGTGATCTCGATCTGTGCATCATGCCCAATGTCAAGAATCTGTGTAACAATCTCATCTGTCGACAATGTCGTAATTGGCGTGTCACATTTTGGACAATGAACAATACCGATCTTTGCATAAAGAAGTCGCAGGTAGTCTTGAATTTCCGTCACGGTTCCTACTGTCGAACGAGGATTGTGTGACACCGTTTTTTGGTCAATTGAGATCGCTGGTGAGAGCCCTTCGATCATATCCACATCTGGCTTATCCATTTGTCCAAGAAATTGACGTGCATAACTTGAAAGGCTTTCAAGATAGCGCCGCTGCCCTTCTGCAAAGATCGTATCAAAAGCAAGTGTTGACTTTCCGCTACCAGAGAGACCTGTAAAAACAACCAACGCATTACGTGGAATTGTAAGATCAATATTTTTCAAATTGTGTTCACGTGCACCCTCGATAATGATGCAATCATCTTTCGGTTTTGTCATAGCGTACCTATTATAGACGCCTATTGCCATCGAAGCAATACGTGCGTACAATGAATTTTATGTTGTGGTTTATCATACGACAATTATTACTCCTTGTCATCCTTTCTGTCGTATGGCTCTATGCGCTTGATTTTATGCGTACAGAATATAGAGAAAGCCTCAAGGAACCACTTCCTCAAATCTACTACGTCAATACTTATACACCTTCAAAAGAAGAGACTGGTGCGCCACTCTATCCCTTTCATAGCATAAACAAGGCGCTAGAGCAGGCACAGAAAAATAATATAACATTAATTATTATTCGTTCTGGTATTTATAATGAGCAGATCATTGTACCAGACAATATAACACTTTTTGGTGATGGCATTGTAAAGATCGAGCGTGACAAAAAAGCATCCGGGTCAACTGTTACCGTTGGTGATCATACAAAATTATACAATATTCATTTTTCTGGTGGCCGCGATGTGCTAACAATTCCTCTGGGGACAACAACTACTATCAGCAAATCTACTTTTTCACAAGGCGATCGTTATGGCATCTCCATGGAAAAAAAGAAACGACCTAAATCTGAGCCAATTCGTTATAATATTCCTGAACCACCAACATATGAGATCAAGGATCTTACAAAAGCCGAGATCGCGAATTTACCACTTGTGACATTTCGTAAGATCATCGTTAAAGAAAATGATAAACAAGGTCTCTATCTCCACGATGGACGTATCGTCCTCACAGATTCTTTGATCGTCAACAATGGCGAAGAAGGTATCGACCTTCATCCACATCTTCATGCAACCGTAACGAATAATATTGCAAGTAATAATGGAGAAAGTGGCCTTGAATCAGAGATCTATGATAACATCGTTCTTATCGAAAATAATACCTTTGACCGCAATGTAAAGAATGGTGTTGCCTTTTTGACATCGGATGGTATCGGTACGATCACATTATTAAACAACACAATAACAAATAATCTCCGCTTTGGTATGCGATGCGCGATTCATAAAAACCCCCCAAACAAACCACGTCCATTTTTTCGTACACTCATCTTACGAGAAAATAATATTATCGAAAACAACACTTCACAAATCGCACGTGAATGTTATACCTTTTAATTCTTCTCAAGAATATTTCCAACAGCAAAAGTCAGCTATCCTTAGATGACTTTTATGTATTCCATTCATTTAATGATAGATCGATTGATAATAAAGACTCACATCGTGTACCCATTTATCGACACTTGAAGGATCGTGATCTGCACAACTATAACCACACTTCCATACGAGCATATCACGTGGTGAATTAATCTGTTCTTTTTCAATCAATGCTGCGATACGCTTTCCGACAACTTCTACAGCTTCCTTTGGGCTATCAAAGCACGTATGTCCACCACTTCCCATACGCTCTCTTTGCTGGCGAAATCCCCAATAATTATAGCAATCTTTTCCATTGAGTTTTGGTGAATATTTTCCCCAATTACTTTCTTTTTTTGCAATCCCAACAAGAAATGCCGCTACCTGCGGATCCTCTTTCGCGATAAAGCGTGTCATTTTTTCTATTGGATGCCCAGCAACCATCACATCCATCTTCTTCTTCAAGATAGGATCAATGCCAGTTTGCATTGATTGCTCGTATGCAAACTGTTCATAAATGTCCTTAATGGAGTATTGTAGCACAAACACAGTACCAAGATAAACGTAGACACCCATCATTGCACTGATTGCGCTTGCCCGTATAATCATTTTTTTATCGATTTTCTTTATTTTTTTCTTTATTTTCATCATTTCTGTGTTTTATTTTAATAATAAAAAACGAGCTTCTATCTGCTTTTTATTCATCATTAACATTATTGTAGCAAATTTAGACAAAAAATTAAATACCTACAATATCTGACAGTTACCTATTTTTATTTATACTAAAAAAACCACGCATTCTGTAATGTGTGGTTTTTGTGTTTCAAATTTTTTTCAAAAATGTTATTTGATCAACTTACGAAGATCGTACATTTTTCCAGCAGCTTGCCATTTTTTCAGAGTGCGGTGTGCTGATGTTGAAATACGCACCGTCATTGTCTGCCCTGTTGCAGGATTCATCAAGCGTTTTTTCTGTAAGTTCGCCTTGAACGTACGTTTTGATTTCGCTTGTGAATGTGATACTTTGTTTCCGGAAACCGTCTTTTTCCCAGTAATGTTACATACTCGTGCCATAATCGTAATAATAGATCAATTACTTTGATTTCTTCTCTTTATAAACAGTGTGCTTTTTTGCTACAGGATTGTATTTCTTCAATTCGAGACGTTCTTTGAGTTTCTTGGTATTTTTGTGTGACCAAATAATATGCCCTTTTCCGACACCTTTATCGTCTCCCAATGATACTAGTTTGATCAAATTATCTTGTGACATAGTAGTCTCTGTTATGATTCTTGAATGCGTGCAGTTAAAAACACACACTATAGCGTATTTCTACAGTTCCCACAGTATACGGCAGAACAATGAATAATGCAAGTCACATCACTCGCAATCGACATGATAGGACTAATTATTTGTGAACAAAGTAATCATTCTTCATGTTCGTCATTATGTGTGAGCTCTATTCCATTATTTCTTTCGACCTGCGCGTGTACGATCAAGTTCTTTCAATGATGCCTTTCGCAATCGAACACTTTCTGGTGTCACTTCCAAATAATCATCATCTGCCATAACCTCAAGTCCTTTTTCGATCGTCATTGACATATGTGGTGTCAAATTCAAAGCATCATCACTACCAGAAGCGCGCATATTCGTTAACTGCTTTCCCTTGATCGGATTTACTGTCATTGATTCCCCCTTTGATGTATTACCAATAACTTGTCCTTCATACACTTCGGTACTCGGCCCAATGTAAAGACCACCACGCGTTTGCAGATTTGCAAGTGAATAACCAAGAGCTTTCCCTGTTTCTCCAGAGATCATTGATCCTGCTGCACGACGCTTGATCTCTCCCGCGTGTGGACGAAACTCAATAAAATGCGAAGAAAATATTCCTTCTCCTCTAGTATCAACAACAAATTCATTACGATAACCGAGAATACCACGTGTTGGGATCTCAAAGATCATACGCACACCATCTTGTTCATGCTTCATATCACTCATGATCCCTTTTCGTTTGCCAAGCTTTTCAATGATTGCCCCAGAGAACTCTTCCGGCACTGTAATGAGTACTTCTTCAAATGGCTCCAATTTCTTCCCATTGATTTCTTTAATGATCACGTGTGGCTGCGATACCTGTACTTCAAATCCTTCACGACGCATATTCTCCAAAAGAACAGCAATATGAAGCTCGCCACGTCCTGCAACAATAAATTGGTCATTTGAGAAATCTACTTTTAATCCCACATTCACTTCTAGTTCTTTCTCTAAGCGTTCGCGGATTTGTTTGCTTGTTACGTACTTCCCTTCGCGTCCAGCAAATGGCGAATCATTCACAAGAAATTGCAAAGAGATAGTTGGCTCGTCAACGGTAATTGCTGGCAAAGCCTTCGTCTCTTGTGCATCTGACACTGTTTCACCAATATCAATATCAGCAATACCAGCAATCATAACAATATCACCTGCATCAGCACTTTCTACTTCCTTTCGCTCAATCCCATCAAATGTGTAGATCTTGATGATCTTTGCACTACGCACCTCTTTTCCATGCGCATGCACAAAAACTGACCCCTTCTTTACAACACCTTCATAAACTCGTGCGACAGAAAGTCGACCAAGGAAATCATCATATGCAAGAGAAAATGATTGTAACTGCAGTGGAGCATCAGTAATATTTTTTGCAGGATGAACGTGATCAAGAATTGCATCGAGGAGCGGTGTGATGTCTGCACTATTATCTTCTGGTTTCATTTTAGCAATCCCCTCACGAGCAATCGCGTAGACGATTGGGAATTCCAATTGATCATCATCCGCCCCAAGATCAAGGAAAAGTTCATAGATCTCTTCTTCCACCTCTCCAAGTCGCGCTGCAGGTTTATCGATCTTATTGATCACAACAAGTGGCTTATGCCCAAGTTCCAAAGACTTCTTCAAAACAAACCGTGTTTGTGGCATCGGCCCCTCCTGTGCATCCACGACAAGTACAACGGAATCAATCGAACGTAAAACGCGTTCTACTTCAGATCCAAAATCAGCATGTCCTGGCGTATCAACAATATTGATCTTTGAATCTTTGTACATAACCGCTGTATTCTTGGCATAGATCGTGATACCTCGTTCTTGCTCAATATCATCACTATCCATACTGCTAGCCGCACTTGCAGCGCCAGTTTGCTTCATGATCGCATCAGTGATGGTTGTTTTCCCATGATCAACGTGAGCAATAATTGCAATATTTCGAATATCCATAAAGTTATAATAAACAATGTCTAGTTAATAAAAAATATTTTCTCAAAGTAAATAAAAACTGCACAGTGGCAGCTCTCTATTTGAATGCTAGTGTATCATAAGATACTGAACACGACAAGTATAATAGAGGCATCCTGCATCTCATACATCATACATTGTACAGATACTTTCATACCGTAAATATATCATTAGGTGCGCTATGTTTTCGTATCTTGCAAAGCAATCGATCAAACAATGGAATTCTATACTTGCAACACAAACTACCTAATCATCGCCACCATAATAAACATAGAGTATGTGATCAAGTACCGCAGTGCCACATGAGGACACTGCACTTGGACGCAATCACTTATTTTCATAATCTGCATCTGACTCAAAAATTGATTTTTGTGACCGACAGATTTCTTTTGTTGGATTCATCAAGATCAAGAAGCAAAGCCCTAAAACGATAGCGATCTGATTTCCTATGATCCATTATGTGATAAAAAACAAATCATCCTACTTCTATCCATGGTGGTGCAGGATCAAGACCACAGAAAAAATACAATCTTTTTTTCATACTTTAGCCACTTGCAGTACTCCGTCAAATGCTGAAATCATACTATCTGAAAAGATCACTATTGCAATAATAAATTCGATCAGTGACTAATTTCTGATCTTTACTCCTCCAATCGCTTTTTTATATCTTCATCCATTTTTTTAGACTTTAGGAATTAGGTACTGAACTTTAGTGGAACAGAGACTTATTTGTGGAGATAATAAAGTCTTTTTTTCTCTGGAAATCGCTCGATCGCATAACGAAGCGTTGTGCGTGGCATTTTTGTGATATTGGTATCAAGAAATACTTCAAGGGTCTTCTGATCTCGTTTCCCCACCTCACGCAACATCCATCCAACTGCTTTATGCATCAGATCCTCTTCATCCTGTAAAAGTTGTTTTGCTAATCTTAGTGTAAAACGAAAGTCATCTTTTTTGATAAATGCCCATGATGCGATAATCGCAATCCGTCGTCGCCAGAGATCTGGTGAAATAACAAGTTTTTGCAGAATAGTCCATTCCTTTTTATGCTCTACAAGATATTCTCCCATAATATGCGGCACTGAGAGATCAACAAGATTCCAATTATTTACAAAACGAAGATTCTTCTTATAGAATCGATAGATCTGTGCTCTTCCCTCCTTGTCGGATCTTTTGTAGCGCGCTACAAGGATGATCAATGCGCACAAACGTTCTTCATTATAATGTGACGCGATCATATCTTGTATTTCTGCAAAGGAAATATCTTTGAACTGTTGTGCAACCTTTCGTACATCAGGATTTGTCACACCCAAAAATCGATCATGCGCGCCATATTCTCCTTTTTCTGTCTTAAAAAACAATTCATTCGTCATTTTCCGCTGCTCACTAGCGTACAATAACAATACACGATGTATTATACTTTTCTTCTTCATAATATATTTATCATAACACAATGAAAGATGAAGAATTAATAGAAAATAATAGTATTTAAAAAGATTCACGTAATTAATCACGTGATTAATTACGTGATTCTTTTGTTTTGTATGTAATTACCGATTACTATTTATTGATTACTCGTCTGTGTTTCTGACTATTTTCTTTGTTTCAGCCAAAGATTAATCACCTTTCGAGTGAAATTTTTTTGTTCATTTTTCATTACTCGATCCCTCATACCGTTTTGCCATCTCTCCGAGAGAAATTGGTGTGATCTTTCCTGCGTTACCAGCGGCACCAAAAGCCTCATAACGCTCACGACAAAGATCTTTCATTGCATCGCGTGCAGCACCGAGATATTTCCGCGGATCAAATTGTTCTGGATTCTCCATCATATATTTTCTAATTGCCCCTGTTGATGCCATACGGAGGTCTGTGTCAATATTCACCTTCCGTACACCATTCTTAATCCCTTCTTGGATCTCTTCTACAGGCACGCCATAAGTTTCACCCATATTGCCCCCATTTTCATTGATCACCTTCAACCAGTCTTGTGGCACACTAGAGGACCCATGCATAACAAGATGCGTTTGTGGAATGACCGCATGAATCTCCTTGAGTCGATCAATAACGAGAATATCATCCGTTGGTGGCTTCATAAACTTATAGGCACCATGTGATGTACCAATCGCAATTGCGAGTGCATCGACGCTGGTTTGTTCTACAAAATCTTTCGCTTCCTGTGGATCTGTCAAAAGTTGTTCTTTTGTTAAAACGCCTTCTGCGCCAACACCATCTTCTTTTCCAGCGATTCCTGTTTCTAGAGAACCAAGAACGCCCAATTCTGCTTCAACAGAAACACCACGCTTGTGTGCATAGATGACTGTTTCTTGTGTCACTCCGACATTATAATCAAATGTTGAGGGTGTTTTGTGATCTTCCATCAATGATCCATCCATCATTACAGAGGAGAAACCCAGATCAACAGAGATCTTGCAAGCTGCTACCGATGCGCCGTGATCCTGATGAATACATACTGGAATATGTGAGTACTTCTCGATAGATGCTTGCATGAGATGCATCAAAAATTTATCGCCAGCATAATCACGTGCGCCAGCTGAAGCTTGCATGATCACAGGAGCGTTGACTTCATCCGCAGCTATCATGATAGCTTGCACTTGCTCAAGGTTATTAACATTAAAAGCAGGGATACCATACTGTTTTTCTGCCGCATGATCAAGAAGTTGTCGTAATGTTACAAGAGCCATATATTTCTATGTTTTAATAATTTAATTATTTAGGAGCATTTGTCGTCTTTAGAAAAATCACGGATATCATCAAGTCCTTCATGATATCTCTTTCCATCAAGATAATCGACAAAATCACCGTAATGACGATGTATCTGTGCGCGCTGGCGTGCATGTTTGATTGGACACCAAAATCTTTCTGTTCGTGCCGCAATCTCTCGCACATAACCCGTCAGCCCATTAAAGTAACTACAGTAGACACAATTCATCTTCTCTATCCAGTTAAGATATGGCAAATGAACACGATCAAAAATAAAGTATTGATGGCGATCAACTCGTGGGATACGACAAAGACGAAACCCAACTTGATGATACAACTCCACAACAAGATGGAGTAAAATTGCTGGAATCAATATAGCATAAATAAATGGTGCCGAGAGAGCATAACGAATATTTGCATGCGTCACATAATGAAAAAAACGTTCTTTGTATCCACTAAGTTCTTGCTTATGTTTCAAAGCGTCTTTTATGAGTCGCCCCTTATTTTGCAACGAACCAATTTGTTGCTCGATCTCTGTGACGATCGTCTTATGAATATTGAACAACTGCTGCACTTTCTGTGAGTCATTCAATTGTGCGATCTTTTTCTTTTGTCTGGCAAGACGTTCTTTAAAATGATTTTTCATAAAGGAAAATAATATTTTCTAATGTCCACTGTCATCATGTCCGAAAAGATGCAATGCCCACAGCAATGCATATGCAAACATATCACCGATTATACTACAAATTTTATTCATATAACAATAGTGTAGCATATTCTTATGAAAGATTTTCGTCAAATTTATTTGAAGCAATTATACACTCCCACCAAGAAAGAAATCTTTCTTTTAATTTTATGACCTTGCAACTTTATAAACTCTCATAGGTCTTGCTTTTTTGGCTTATATATGTTATACTAGTGGTACACGGGTGAGTGATCAGTCTCTTAAGACTGGTCGCTCACTTTTTTGTTTGAAGAATGAAGAAAAAAGAAAATAAATACCAATCTGCATTATCATGATCAAGTCATTCCTACACTCTCATAAAATCCGTATAAAACACCTTAATAAAGGTCTTTCTTTATTATTTTATTTTATTGTACAAAGTAGTAAACATCTTTTTTCTATTGCATCACATTCTCTTCATTCACTTAACGTGTCAATACAAGATCATATTGATAAAATTTCTCATACGAGTTACCTGCAAAAATTATCATTTCCCTTCCGTAAAAAAGCAATCGTTCTTGCAATGATTGCCCTACCAATTGGTTCTGGTGCTGGCATCGGTGCGATTGCAACATCAGAAGAAGAACCAACACAACAACCACTTGCAGAAATTAGCGACGTTGTTGATCTCACAGAAGAAATCATTATCATTTTCGATGCTCCCGTGATCAATGAGAATTATCGCGAACACATCATCATTGAACCAAAACGTACTGCAACTGCTCGGTGGAACGATGATCGTGATCAGCTCGTCATCACACCAAAAGAATATTGGGAGCCACAAACAAATTATGCACTCACATTACCAACTGGCACATATAAAAATGGTGATCAGATCATCCAAACGACATTCTCTTTTGAAACTGCAGAATTGCCATCTGTAAGTGCAACATATCCAGAAGATGGTCAAGAGGATTTTTATCTTCTTACAAATGAAGG
Organism: Candidatus Moraniibacteriota bacterium; assembly: GCA_030592425.1. Lineage (GTDB taxonomy): Bacteria > Patescibacteriota > Minisyncoccia > Moranbacterales > JAUVJK01. The sequence goes on along the minus strand of JAUVJK010000005.1, from coordinate 1,440 downwards.
TCTACAGATCGTTTTCAATCGCGAACTTCGTGACTACTATGTCAACTTTGTGATCACACCATCTCTTACTTTGGACATCAAGGCATCTGATGACCGAACATCATTTACGCTTGTTCCACTTGAAGGTCTTAAAGAAAATACAAACTACACACTTACAATTTATACGGATATCCACACAAGTGATAATGATGTACCGCAACCAATTAAGCAATTAAGTTTCTCAACGCTACCTCAAAAACCACAAGAATGGCCTAAGGATTTCAATGAGCGACTTGCTGCAACTGAACGCTTTACAATCCCACAGATCGCGGAAGGAAAATATATCGATGTTAATCTTGAGGCGCAAATCACAACACTCTTCCATGATGGTAAATTTATTGCAAACTTCATTGATTCCACAGGCACTAATACAGAACCGACACCAACAGGTGAATTTGAGATTTATAACAAAGATGAATATGCTCTCTCAGATATGTATCAAGTCTACCTTCCCTTCTGGATGGCTTTCACATCTAATGGTCTCTATGGCTTCCATGACCTACCGATCTGGCCAGTTGGTCACGAGGAACGACCAGCAGGTGGAACAGAATCGCTTGCAAATATTGGTCGCCAAGCCTCTCCAGGATGTGTCCGCCATGACACGGATGATTCACAAACACTTTATGAATGGAGCGATATTGGAACAAGAGTTGTGATCTATTAAAAAATATTACTTACAAAAAATTAAAAATCGTCTCTAAAGGCGATTTTTTGATACCTTCTTCATCAGATTTTACATGTCATCGGTCGTGACAATGTATACGCACCAAAAAGTAGAAGCAGAAAAGAAGCGACGAGAATTTCCACACCGTAAAATGGTAATTGCGCAAGCGTAAAAGACGTCGCACCAAATAAACCAAGAGCTACTGGTAGAAGACCAGCAATGCATCCTGGACACGCACCAGCGAGAAGCGCGCCCATCGTCCCTAAAATACTCGTCGCTGTGCCTGCTCCCATCTGCGAAAAAGAATGTAACTCTCGAAAGCGCATTGCCGCAAGATTGAGTGTCAAACCAACAAGAAGACCGTTAAGAATGGTGAAGGTAACGAACGGTATCGCGATTGTTGGATTGTAATCAAAGACCTTAAATCCAATGACATAGATCTCATTTGTATAATAATCGAGTAAATAAAATGACAAAACAATCACAATATATGAATATCGCCATGGCGATGAAAAGAGAGCTCTTTTAATTGTATTATTAATAATTTTCACTTTTCACATGTTATCATAATTAAAACAGTCCTTCATCTCCTTTGGCATATTTCACAGGAAACCCAACAGCATGCCATGCCATAATACCACCTTCAACATTGAAGACACGTACACCACTCTTCTGCTCAAGAAATGTGCACGCGCTCTGCGATCGATTACCTGACGCACAATAAATATAGAGCTCTT
>JAUVJK010000048.1 GCA_030592425.1 Candidatus Moraniibacteriota bacterium | reverse complement strand
CGCGGCGAAAGAATTAGATAATTAATAAATAATAATTATAGTATTATGCCAAGAGTATTAAGAGGTATGGCACGCACAGCAGCCGTAGCTGGGACAGCATCAGCTGTGGCCGGGAACGTTCATCATCGCCAAGAAAAAAAATGGGCTGGACAAGAAGCTGAAGCACAGGCACAAGCAGCACCAGCAGAACAACCAATGGAACAGTCACAAGCAGCTCCTGCACCTGCAGCGAGTGCAGCAGATGATCAAATTGCACAACTCGAGAAGTTGGCGCAACTAAAAGAACAAGGAATTCTTACAGAAGAAGAATTCGCTGCCAAGAAAGCACAGATTCTTGGATTGTAAAGAAAGCGACAAGTGATAAAACAAGTCTCATCGTGAGACTTGTTTTTGATAGAAAAGAAATGTTGAAACTGATATAATAAGGGTATGAAAAGAATTAGCATAATCATTTTAACGTCAATCATTATTGGATTACTTACACTTTATATTGGTGGATTTTTCTTTTCGTCGTGGGCCCAGGAATTACTGATCTATCCAAATCCTGGTCGTACCAACGCTGATTGTGATCGAGAGATTTCAGAGGATATGGTAAAGCAGGATAATACGACGTTATTTCATCATCATGTTGATAATTCTGATGCGGTCGTGATCTTTTATCATGGTAATGGTAATATCGTATGTGATATGACATTTTTGATCGATATTTTCAATAAAAATGAGATTTCCTATATTTTTGTGGAGTATCCAGGGTATAACAATGATGGTATTAAGGCGACACATCAAGGTGTGCTGGAAAGCGTTCACACAACGGTTAATTATATCGATGAACAAGGCTATGAAAATGTGTATGTGATTGGACAGAGCATTGGTTCTGGAGCTGCTGCTTATCATGTATCACTCAAGGCGCCAGAAAAACTTCTTCTCATTTCTCCCTTTACGACACTGACAAATGTAGTGGCTGCGATGATCCCGATCTACCCACGATTTTTGATCGAGCGATTCCTTGATGATCAGTTTGATAACAGATCTCGCCTCGCGGATTATATAGGGGATCTTACAGTGGTTCATGGGATCAATGATCCGGTGATCAATTCTTCACATGGTAAAGAATTATTTGAATCGATTCCAGCAGAGACAAAAGAATTTATCACTGCAGAAGGTTATAAACATGCTGACATTACGCAATCACAAGAGATGACTGATGCTGTAAAAAAGATTGTCCAATAATCGAAATAAAAAAGAAAGAAGGCCTAGCAAATAAATTGCTAGGCCACGATCGGAAGATTCCCGATCACTTCGTGGAGACTTACTGTACGGGCACGGATGCTGGTACAGTGTTTGTGGTTTGAATACCACGATCATAAGCAAGGCGTTTCGCTGCATCAACAGTCATCAACTGCATGAAACGTGCGGTTTCTGTGTCACCACCAACTGGTGTATCACTTGTAGCTCCGCCAAAAACATATTGGGGAACAGCACGTCTTGCATACGCATCGGCCCAGACTGTCTGAATTTCAATCTCTGCATCCAGCTTTTGTGCCAGAGCATTATCAGCTGTCAGGATCTGAGTCTTTTTGTATGCTTCAGCATCAGCAGCTACACGAACGGCTTCAGCATCGATCTTGGCTTTGTCTAGGAGAACCACTGAGGTCTCTTTCTGAATTTCAGCCTGTTCTCTTTGCTTACTTGCCGCGATCAACGTTTGCTTCTTGTCAGTTTCGGCTTTTGTGGTCAGCTCAATCTGCTCGACCTTCATCGCCGCTTGACGTTCAGCTACTTCACGATCACCACGAGATACTGCGAGCAACTTTTGCTCTTCCTCTTGGATTCGCTGTTCACGTGCGATTGCACGATCAGCTGATGCTTTCTGCTTGAGTTGCATACGCTCAACAAACTTTGCATTTGGGCGCATATCAGTGACACGCGCTTCATGCACAGCAACACCATAGCTAGTGAACTTTTGGATCTTGCGAATCGGTTGTCCGGTGTCGCCATACTGCTTTTTCACCGTAAAAACCGTTTTGCTTCTGTTACCAAACTCAGCTTGATCTTGTGGATCAGAGGCGTCCGCTTCGGACGTTTGTACTTTGACCGAAGTGTAGTTTATCTCCATACGTCTGACGAGATAGATCCCGTTTTGCATCTGATTTTCGAATTCACTAATGAACTCGGTTCGTCCGCCGGAATAATACTCTTCAGCACTCATCAAAGACGCAGTGGCTTGAAGGGTTTCTTGGACAGCGGGGATCAGAGCGACACGCAGAAGATTTTCTGGTGTGCGATACTCATGTGCCATACGTAGGAATGTTTCCTCATCAGTCGGTAAGCGGAATCGTACTGTTGCATCAGCGTCAGCATCAACCTGATCCAAGAACATGATGTTCTGGGAGGGTAAGCTTGCGCTTGCGCCAGATGCTTCACTTTCGGCATTGACGCCATCAGCTGTTACTCTATCAACAACTACTGACATTGCCTTTTTCCATGCATTTTTCCTACCGAATAAATGCATATTGTACCCGACATCATCCACCTTCTTTTCTTGACCAATAATGGTCCGGACATGGTACATGTAGCCAGGTTCAGCGTAGAAGAACACTTGATTGAATGTTCCCAGTCCAATGAAGATCGCGCTGAGGCCAATGAGGCCGAGGCGCACACCATTTGGTACTGGAAAAGTATCGTCGCGTTCAAATTGCTTATTTTGGTTGCCATGTTGTGCTTTCCAGACGGAAAGACCAATGACACCGCTGATTGTGAGGATTGCTAGTGTAATCCACATAGTAGTCTCCTATTGAGTTGTAAAAGTACGAGGTGATCGTTACTGTCAGAATTGACGATGTAACGAACGAAAAGAGCATTCCTTAAGGAATGCTCTTTGCAAGACTTTTTATACGTGGGCATCAAATGTGAATAAAATACCCACGGGAAAAGTCTTGCAAGGAATTTTCCTGTGGTTTCACATTTGATAAACTTTGTAATGTACGTGCAATCTTTTCGCTCTTCATTTCTATTTAAACTATAGCAAGTTTTAAATACTTTGTGTAAATATATAGTGCAGAATGTACTAATAATACATATATAGAGAGATATTGCTTTAAATACTACTTTAATATATACTAAAAGTTGTAAATATTTAATACAATTATGAAACTCACGAAATTACTTACAGCAATAGGGCTTTCGAAGAACGAAGCAAAGATTTATCTTACGCTCCTGAAGGGTGGTACACAAACGATTTCTATGATCGCACGAAAAAGTACGATTCACCGACCGGCAATTTATCAGGCACTTCCAATCCTCAAAGAAAAAGGTCTTGTGAACGAACGGCAGATTGGTAAGCTGATTCACTATGGCGCTGAATCACCAAGTCGTTTACGTTTTCTCTTGGAAGGTGTACGTGGGGAATTGGATGCGATCATTCCAGAGCTGGAAAAGATCCAAAGTAAGAAACGACCAGTTGTGCGGCGTCTCGATGGGAAAGAGGGTGTGAGAGCTGTGTATGATGATATTGTGGACACACTAAAAAAAGGAGATGTCTTCTATCGCTATAGTTCTATGGACCGTGGTGATATTGAGCGTGTTGGTTTGCCGCGTGATTATGAGAAGCAACGTGACGCAAAGGAACTTGAACGCTTTGTGATCGCAAGTCCTGACCATGCAAGTTCTCATGAGAAGAGTCTCGATGTAGAACTTAAGGTTGTGCCAAAAGAATTTTATCCTTTTGACTATGATGTATCGCAGGTCATCTATGGTGACAAGATCGCATTCATTGATTATGATCAGCCAATTGCAACGATCATTGAAAATCCAGTTCTTGCACAATTTCAGCGAGACATCTTTAAAATGCTTTTTAGGACGTTGTAATCTAAGTAAGAAATACTTATTGGTCTTAGACGCTTGACAATAAGTCTATACCGTAGTATTCTTTGAGCACTACAATATTTTGCAATAGTGGGCTAGCGATACTCTTCTTTGCTTATAGTGTATATTTAATTCGTGAACAATTGCAAAATGGAAACAGGAACAATTGCTCGATTGACTGATCGTGGATTTGGGTTTATCACTCGCGAGGGTGAAGACAAAGATCTATTTTTTCATGCCAATGAACTACAAGATGTAGATTTCAATGACTTGAAAGAAGGCGACAAAGTTGAATTTGAGCTTGCAGACGGTCCAAAAGGACAAAATGCAGTAAACGTAACACGCGTCTAGTACGCTATTACAATAAAAAAGCTTTAACATTACGTTGAAGCTTTTTTTGTTTTTTATTAAAAAGGATTTTTCTACCAGTATCTGTGCACTGGACATTTGTTATGATCTGTGCTATATTATGTAGTTCTTTAATAATATTTTCGAAATCATCTAACTTTACAGTGAGGAAAGATAATGTGTAAAACAATGAAACAGGATATTGCAAAAGCTTTCGTTCCCGTAAAGAGACGCGGGAAAGGCTTTGTAAAGGCTATTGGAAGAGCTGATCCATTCAAGCTTTTTACGCCAACATGGATGTTTGTCTTTTCGCTCTTTATTTTCTTCATAAAACTGTTTTATATTAGTTTGAAGAAAATAGTGGGGAAATATATCTAACAAAAAGCTTCATCAAATGATGGAGCTTTTCAACTTTCTAGTATAATTTAACATCGAGGCTTGACGACTTATTAAAAGTGTGTTACATTTAGATACTTGTTCAGGAACCTCTACAAAACCACATAAACCATAATCCTCAAAATTCGTCTGCAAACCATTTTTTTCGAGAAAAACTTGTCTAGACAAATCTTTTCGAAAAAAAATGATTTTCGCCAGAATTTTGAGAACTTTGCAATTATGGGGTTTCGCAGAGCTTCCTCAAATTGATGAATCCGCGTAGTTATTGTTTTTCGCTGTTCATCTGTGAACAATGTAGAACTATAATTATTTTTAAGATTCAGTCTTCAATGGCTTATCAAAAAGGACGTCGCCCAGGTGGTGGTCGTCGACAATCTGGTGCGCGACGCAATATGCGTCGTCGTGGACCTCGAAAGGAAAATATTCATCCTTCTAAATTTGTGAAGGCAGCGAAGCCTTCCGTAGAACAAAAGTATATCGCCAAACATAAATTTGACGATTTTAAGGTTGATCCACTTTTGCACAAAAATATTGTAAAAAAGGGATTTGTGATACCGTCACCAATCCAAGACCAATCAATCCCTGTAGGGCTTGAAGGTCACGATGTGATCGGGATCGCTAATACTGGGACGGGAAAAACGGTTGCTTTTGCCATTCCTGTCTTGCAACGACTGCTAACCAATCGATCTTCTCGTGTCTTGATCATGGCACCAACACGAGAACTTGCAGGGCAAATCCTTGATGAAATAAAAACCCTCTGTATCGGAAGTGGTCTTCATACAGCACTTCTCATTGGTGGTGCGAAGATGGGACCGCAATTACGAGAGCTTGCGCATAATCCTCAAATTGTCGTTGGCACACCTGGACGCATCAAAGATCATAGCGAAAAGAAAAAATTACAATTACAGAAGTTTGATACAGTCGTCCTTGATGAAGTGGATCGTATGCTTGATATGGGATTTGTGAATGATATGCGTACGATTCTTGGCAAGATGAAATCAGAGCGCCAGTCATTCTTCTTCTCTGCAACGATGGACGATAAAGTGCGTACATTGATCAAGGAGTTTTCGAAAGATCCTAAAATGATCTCTGTAAAAACAGGTGTGACGAGTGATAATGTCGAACAAAGCATTGTGCAATACAAATCAAATAATGAGAAGATCGATCTCCTTCATGACATCTTGGTAAATAATAGGAAAGGAAAAATGCTGATCTTTGATGAAACAAAGAGAGGCGTTAACCGTTTGACGAAAGATCTATGTGCTCGTGGTTTTCAAGCAGATGCCATTCACGGCAATAAATCACAAGGACAACGACAGCGCGCTCTCAATAAGTTTAAGAATAACCATGTGACGATTCTTGTCGCTACAGATGTTGCGGCACGCGGCATTGATGTTGTGGATATTACACATGTGATCAATTACGAAACACCTCAGAGTTATACTGACTATGTGCATCGCATCGGACGTGCGGGGCGTGCAGGCCGCACTGGTCACGCAATGACCTTTGTACCACATCAACACCGAGGAGGCGGCGGTGGAAAAAGAAAGTAAGAAAGAAATTACTTCTCATAAAAAGAATGATGTCATTAATGATGTCATTCTTTTTTATCTCTTCATATTTTACCATCCAAGGCCGATCCAACACTACGATTCTTCTGAATAGAGCAATGAATTTGAGACTGTGTCGATGTGATATAGTTCAATGGAGTTGTTTAAACAATCAGTTTGGTAGTAATGCAATTATTATATAAAAAATGTCCCGTATAGCAATTGATGCTATACGGGACAAAAGAGAGTGTTTCTTACTTGATGTGTAGTGCAATTTCTCTGTGCAGAGCAATTCGAGCGCCCCACGAACGAGTTTGGCGAATATCAGCTATTCCAGTAAGT
>JAUVJK010000035.1 GCA_030592425.1 Candidatus Moraniibacteriota bacterium | reverse complement strand
ATCCTTCACAGTCTGTTCTTTCTCCTGTGGCAACACATCAGCGATCACGCGATCGATCCCCACTTCCTGTGCAATTGCGTACGCTGCACGTTCACTGTCCCCCGTAAGCATGACCGTTGTGATATGGTCTTTGTGCAATTGTAAAATTGCATTCTTACTCGTATCTTTGACTTCATCAGCAATCGCATAAATTGCTACCACGTCTCTATCAACGATCTGTACCGCGATCGAATGGCCTTTTTCTTGCTGTTTTGCGATAAATTTCACTGCTTCTGCAGAGAGTGCCTGTTCTACCTGCGCGCGAGCACCACTAATCATCCGCACCTGCGACCCATCCACTATCGCGCTGATTCCACCGCCATCAATGACCTCAAAATCAACTATATCTAGCGCCTCTTTTTTTGTATCCTCCCCTTCATTGTCACAATAAACTGATCAAAGACTTTGAAAAACGTGATTGTACTGTGAAACCAAGAACACTAAAACTTTAAGAAACTTATTTAGCAATAAAAAAACACATGACCAATCGAGATCGGTCATGTGTTGATCATTCTCACGCAGAATGTCCAAATGCATGAAGTAATCCATCTGCAATATTTTCGTTGATCTTCGCTGCAACACTTTCAAGCGCTTCTGCGATATATATCTCATCAAAGCCACGCTGCTTCAAATCCATAACTAATGCATTGATCGCTGCTGTCACAGCACACTGCGGATCATAATTATCATCGTCCATTTTATTCACCTCTGGGAAACGATAAGAAATAACTGTATCCTATATTAATAGAGAATCATTTATTTTTCAACTATTTCTGCATTTCTCTACCTCTATAGCGAGGAAAGGAGTCAACAAAAAAACACCCTACAAGTGTAGGGTGTTTTTACACGATGACGCAATTCTTCAGTGAAAATTACGCTTTCATCTCTTCTTTTGTTTCTTCCGTCTTTTCAGGAGCATCCTCAGTTTTTTCTTCACCTTCTTCAGTGGCGCAACATGTTCCATCAGTTTTACATGTTTCATCTGTTGAGCATGTTTTGCCATCTTCATCTTCATCCTCATCTTCGATCAATACAGCTTCTTCAACAAGAATTACATCTTCCGTCATCACTGCAAGGAAAGATTCATCTTCTGATACTGCACCCATCGCAACAAGACCTTCTTCTGCAAGGAGGAATGCATTCATTTTTGCACCAACTTCGTCCATTGCACTTTCCATAGAGCCAGGTACAAAGTCAGAAAGAACCATAAAAAGAAGTGATTCATCTGGTCCAAGATCTTCACCTAATTTTTTGAGTTCATCATTATCAAAGATCTTCTTGACCTGTGAACTTGCAGCACCGATACCTGCACCGATCGCTGCTGGGATCACAACTGGAGCAGCGACGATTGCAGCACCAATCAAACCAACAGCACCAAATCCAAGAGCTCCTTTCTTTCCTGTAAACCCTCGTCCTTGTGTTAGTTTTACTTTACCTTTTTCATTCTTGTTCACTGCAACCATGTCTTCAATAGTCACCTTCTTCTCTTTTTTAAGCTCTTTTACTTTCTTGAGAGCTGCTTTTGCTGTCTCATCTCCATCAAAGGAAAGGACAACCAATGTTAGATCTTTTTCTTCACTCATAACAAATATGTTGTTATATTAATTAAAACAGAATGAATAAACACTCTATATACTACTACAGCATAGAGGAATTATTTCTTTCACACTGTCATTACACAGTACCATAGAGAAACATGATTCACAAGATAGAGCTCTCGCTTGATAAATAGTGATTTCTATGCTATAAACAAGGCATCGTTCATACCTACATAAGGAGTAGTAATGATGGAAAGTAGTACTTTTACAAATAGAACACTTGTCAGATTCCTTGGCACAAAGGAAAAAGCTGGCATTGGAATCATTACAAAAGTTCATCAACCTTTTTTAAAGAAGCATTTTACCTACTCTGGCTTTCTGTTTCTGCCAGATTTTCGCATTGAAAACTCATCTACAATTTATATTTCTGGCACGCAGTTTGGTCTATTTGAAAAATATAAACATGATGAATTATTCGCAAAGTGTACAACGGTACCTATAAAAGCTCTTCAAATGCTTCAAGATGCAAAAATGACAAGTAATACACTCATTGGTGCAATTGGAAAACCGAAAACGCACCCCGATCACATCAGTACCGATGGGACATTCATCATTTTGGATGACGTTGATAATATTCTGTCAGGATTGCGCCTTTATGCCCGATGGAAGCGTTTCCGCACTGGAACACGGGCAAGTCTAATCCCACAAGCATGTGTGGAGGTGGACTTTTTCTCAGATATGCCAGCCTCTTTCCTTAAGTTTACTGGCTACTCTATCTGTGAATAAAGAGTGTAAAACACATTCTCTCCAAAAATACATCGGACCGCAATTGCGCTCCGATTTTTTCTTTTATGCCCCCCAGAGACACCTACCCCTTGTCTTTATAATATGGATGTGATTATATGATGAGCAGTACTTCAAGACTCTCGGAGAAATTATCCATGCTCTACACTACCCATGCCAGAAACACCCTCGTCAGATTCACTGATGGGAAGTTCAAAAACTGTATTGGCGTCGTTCATTCTGCTAATGCGGGACCAAAGAGAATACGTGCACTTTATTATTCTGGCATTGTTTTTGTTCCTATCGTTGAACTAGATTTCAAAATTGCACACCTCAGAGGAACGCGCTCAATGCAATTTGAAAATGAACCAGCAAGTTCCATCGAATTCCTCGATATACTTAATGAAGATGCCTTAGAATTCTTTGCAGACAAGGAAGATGACGGCAAAACCGGACGCATCGTGAAATTCCCAAACAATACAATAGGTTTCATTATCGCGATTGGCACAGGAAATGTTTACAATGGCCTCACTTTCAAACCAGTGTGGTTCAATCGTAAGAACACGATCATGCAAGACTCTGGTGTTGACATAAAAATATTTGATTGTACGTCATCTGAATTGTCAATAACAAAACATGATGCACTGATTTAAGTGTGACACAATGAAACAATAAAGGCTGCGCTCTAAAATAGCACAGCCTTTTTTCTTTGATCAATTCTACTTATCTTGAAATGAGAAATCCTCTTTTCTAGATCGCCCATTTAATGAGTGGCATGATAAATTTCACAACAGAGATCGAAATCTCCTTTGTAAGTGGAATTTCCTTTGGTTCTATACCTTCGCGTGCGATTGGTTCACCATTTGCATCGAGCTGCAGTGAATGGGAAAAGAAGACATTATTTGCATCACGCACGATCTGTGCAAAATTTTCGTCTTCGATAATGTAGAGCATCTCTGTATTGAGCCATTCACTTCGCGGGTCATAATTGTACGTTGAGATGATCGCGGTATCATCATCGATCATATAGTTTTTTTGATGCAAACTATTCTCACCATGAAATGCCCAATATGTCATTCCTCGCTTGGAAAAATCTGGTTGATATCTCAGCGTTCCTGCAAGACCAAAAATATTTGCGCCAGAGGCTGGTGAATTTGTCAGCACTACTTGCTGTACATTTTTCTTCTGCAAGATCTCCGCTGTTTCTAACTCTTGTGCTGTCGTGATCAAATATGGTGAGAAGTACAACACAGACTTCTGTGCTTTGCGCAGCTCATCCGCAAGTGCTTTTGCTGTGCCATTATCTCTTTTTTTGTTCCCGACTGGATCATGTGCAAAACGAATACTTTTGACTTGTTGTGTTTTTTCTCCCCAATCATTACTTGTCGCAAATTCTTGCGGCGTAGCGATTCTCTTTTGTGCCATGATCTCTTTAAGTTCAAATAGTTGTACTTGCGCTTTTGCTACAAGTCGTTCCTTGAGGAATGAACAGCTAACACCATCGAGATAAAGTAATAATCTATGACCTTTACATGATTCATTGAGACGATTCTCTGTATGCGTCAAACTCACACTATCATCATCCCATATTTCATTGAAATAATTCTGTACTTGTAGAGGAACATTCTGATCATCAGAAGCATTATCGATCAAGATATCTCGATCGATCGTCAATTTTTCTTTCTCATTCTTTGTGCGCTCATAATATTTGTCTCCAATATTACGTCCACCACTGATGAGTGATTTACCATCGGCAAGAAGGATCTTATCATGTAAATGCATCATCCAGTGCGATGGTTTATAGAATTGCTCCATCGAGTGATGAAAACGCACCTCAATATTTGGATGCGCTACAAGCATCGCGATCGACGCCTGATTAGTAAAAAGATGCGTCAATCCACCAACCAGGATGCGCACTTTCACACCACGTTGAGCTGCTTCATAAAGCACGCCAATGATAGTCTCAGCAACTTCCCCACCATGGATCTTGTAATATTCCATCTCGATCGACTCCTGTGCCTGTTCGATCATATCAATACGTGATTGTAATCCCTCATTTGGATCTTCGAGGAGATAGACTTCATCAGCCTGTGCGATGTTTCCCATCAAAAGAATGAGGAAGACAAAGGAGAGCATTGTACTCATTGTAATTGTTCGTTTCATTATGCGTTATCTCATCATTGAATTATATACGTCACTTCTTCCTTTTGTTCTTCTTCCGTTTTGATCGCAATGAAAAGAGTTGTGGCAAAACAGGTGCAAACATCAGAGATGCTTTATCTTTTTGATTCTCTGTAAGATCTGTCAGATCGGCCATCAATGATTCTGCAGCTTTTGGATCTGTTTTCTCGATCACTGCGATGCGTCGCTCCAGTCGTTTGATCAATCGTTGATGCTCTTCATCGATCTTTTTCACTTCACCCAATTCTGTACGCTGTTGTTTATTGAAAGCAGCATCTTCACGGAGATAATGCACGAAAGAGCCCATCTCATCCGCCGTACGTGCCAATATGTTAAAAGCACTCATTGAACGACTTAGAAGCTCATTATCAAGCTCGTAGGGGTATCTGATATCATGATCGATCTCACACCAACCTTCCTCAAAGATCGTACGTACTTGGATCTCAATATCGCACTTCTTGCGACCACCTTTTTTCAATGGTGTATTCACAAGATAGTGAATCGAACGATACCCGATATCACGTCCCGGCGTCACAGCGAGTCCGGCGTTCTTGTAACGTTCTTGATCATCATCACGCGCGATATACGCCATTGGTGCGTCAGCATTATTAATCTCAAATGTCTCAAAAATAAAATCATTGATCTCTTGCCATTGCTCTTTGTAAATATGCAAAATCCGCATACCTGCAAAATCATGAATATGTTCTTTGTAATTTGCAACGCTGAGACGTTTACTCTTAGGCTTTGCAAGTCGTCGACGGATCAGTTTCTCGATCAAATGATCTGTTTCCTTTACACGATAACGGATCGAGTGCACAGCGTGTACACGGTGAAATTTCTTCGCCATCTGCTCAATAACTGGCAATAATTCTTTGCGGTAGACGTCATAGTCATCCGCGATCTTCATAAGGTCACTCCAATTATAGCCCGCTTTTGCCAAGTCTTTTTTTGACTTATTGAACTTCAACAAGAAAGCGTCAAGATCTTTGTCCATAAGTGTAATTTAAGAAAATGTAATGTATTTAGTATAGCAAGCGAAATTGTATAATGTAAAGAAAAAAGAGCTTATCAGAATCTGACAAGCCCTTTGGGGAAATTAGCGCAACCTGATGAGCAAGCGCATATTTTTGAGTTTACTCAATGAAAATTGACTTAGATCATGAGAGTCTGATACGATTTCTTTCACGTTGTATTCCATTGATTTTTTCATCTTTTCCAGCTTTTTTAAATACGTTTTGAGAGCTTCTATATATTCAACATCTGGTTCATCAGCATATTCTAATTCTCCAATATCTCTTTTGATAAGCCACATCTCCCGTGTCATTTCGGCGAGACAATGCGTCATCTCTTCAATCAGAATTGATTGATAAGAAGACAAAAGACCGTGATGCTTCCAAATATAAGCCCAAACTCTCCTCAAACCAAGTGCTATGCGGTATTCCATTCTATTGTTCCTCCAAATTATTTTGTACGAATTACGCACATATGTTGATATTACATTGTTAAATAACAATACTTAAGCCTAGGCATAAAAACATGCATTGTCAAGAGTTCCGAAATTTAGCATCTTGACAAAAGTCATTTCTTGCGCATCATTTTTCTCTCATAATTCCTCTGAAATAATTGACCATCAAAAAACCGTCACAGCAATACCGTGACGGATTTTTGTTACCTCGATACAATGAGAAACTTTAGTCTTTTTTCAAGCTTTTTTGCATCTTCGCTTTCATCTCGCGACCCTTTGTTGCAATCTTATGACGATTCTTGTAAGTTGCGAGGATCGCATAGAGGAGTCCACCAATCGTGAGTAAAAGTGTCGCGATCGCAAATGTCTGTGCGACAAGTCCACGTGCGATATACAGCGCTGCTGAGCGGATGCTATCAGTTAACATCAGTCCATCTTCTGGTGTCAGTACCTTTGTACCAAAGGCAATCTGATCATAGGGAATTGCGCGCGTGATCATTTCTGAGAGCAAGAAATAGTGCATTATTGCATAGAGGAAAAGAAGCCCACCAGAGATCACAAGCATCACGGAGAATCGTCGCATACGCGCATTTTTCACTGTATAGAAAAGACTTGCGATCGCGAGTCCGATCGATACGAGGAAAAAGAATGTCGCTGTCGAATGGATAAAGCGGATCGCGTCACGTAAACCGATCATATCCTGCTTCATATTCGCAAGGACAAGACTGACACCATAGATATCAGAGAGGACGCTTTCCATGCGTTCACTTGCAAGTACTTCACCAACTTTTTCCTGCACAGAGCCAACTGCTCCCTGTACTGGCTCAGAGGTCACGAGATCTTTTTCAAATTCACGAATGCGAGGACTTGTACACGTAATATTATCTTTATTTCCTTGCACCAAACGCTGTACATTCTCAAGCACTTCTGTATTTGTTGCACACACTGGAAGGATATTTTCTTTCACTGTCTCCACTTTCGGTGCGAGAAGCGTACCGATCACGTCTGTTAGTTCGCTACCTTGGAGTTCTTCGATCTGATCTGGTGTTGGCATATATTGGAAAACCTTCGTTCCCTCTTGCTCACCGCGAAGCCAGGCAATATCACGATCGATCGATTTTTCTGTAATGTTTTGCAAGAGCGTTGCAACTTGGATCTTTTCAAAGATATTTTCCACAAGCTGTGGCGTTTGCTTCTCGATCACATAACCAAGGACAAAGCTCAACGAGCCCTCGATCACCGGTTTATCGCCAATTGCTGTTGCGCCCATCAAACTATCAAGCGCATTCTTTTCCCATGTCATAACAGCTTCTGTCACTTCTGTTTCCAAAATATCAGCTGCAACACCATAGATCTGCGACTGCACGAGTGCATTTTTATAAAGCTGCGAATTCAGTGCTTGATTGTAAAGCGTCAATGTCAGTGTCGACAACGAAAAAATAAGGACCGCCGCAACGAAAAACCCTTGCGCCTTCATATTCTGTTTTTCCTTCTTATCCATAAGATGAGATATTAAATAAATTAAAGATCATACTTTGTACTTTTATCATAAGACCATTAGTTCTATTTTGCAAGAAAAAGAGGCTTATGAGTGCGTCTGCACACAAAGCCTCTCTAATATTCACTAACCATCATGAACGAAAAATAGTATCTCATCATCACATCACTCAGTTGTCACAATCTGAGCATCATCGGCGTAGCGCAAAATGTGATAAAGCCAACTTACATTAGTCTTGGATAGACCGCTGACATGAAAACTGTGATTCGCTGAGTCTCCCCATTTTTTCTGAAGAAGGACATCTTGCATAATAATCTCCTCCTCTTGTGGAATGAATACATTTTCATCACTGCCTAATAAACACCCTAATAGTCTCAGTCCGGTGGTAGTAGTTCTTTTGAACCATACCTCAATAACAGGATCGTCACTAGAACGACGTAACCTCTCCATTAAAGTTTCGATATTCGTCATACTCTCTCTCCAAATAGTCTTTCTAGTTTCACGTCTCGTATAATGTACTACCTCAAAAAGGTAGCATAAACTACCCAAAATGTCACATCACAAAACAAAAACCAAAAATAAGATGAGAAAAAGAACCACACGCAACTCATTGAGTTTTGTGTGGCCATAGAATTTATACTATTTTCCTTAAATTAAAACAAAGAGGATGAATGATCCTCTTTGTTCGTCGTCATGATCGTTTGAACGATCATCAATTGTGAGTTAGGATTTAGCTTTGATCGCCTCCTTTGTGGTCACCGCGTCCTTCGCCATTCCCACGCCCTTCACCATTACCTCTTTGTTCTCCGTCATGATCACCTACACCATGACCGCCACGCTCTCCATCGTGTGTGCGCAATCCAAGTTCTGTTCTGATCGCATCAGCACCAGCGACATCCCCTGATTGACCAAGTTGATGCGCCTGTGCAAATCGTACGAAATTCTCTTGCGTGATCACTTCAGTTACACGTCCACGATCACCCATCTGTGCTTTCCATGCGTTGTAATCACCACTCTCAAATGCCTGTGTCATAACCTGATGTCGTTCTTCTGAGCTATTGGGACCTTCTTTGGTATAGTCACCCTGATAAGCTTGCACTTGCAATCCTGTCATCGCAACTATTGCAAGAACGAATGCACCGATACCAAGTTTATAATTGTTTGTCATACTTGTGCTGGATCTTTCACAGTTCATGACTACATGACATGTGGTCGATCGAAATTACTTATTAATGTTCATTCTGCTCACTCTTTGAAATGGCCAGTTTCACTCTATACTACGCCCACCACAATTTTTTCTTTCATACTATTGATAAAAAACAAAAAACCGCTTATTTGAAGTGGTTTTTTGTGTTCTCAAAAGTCTTCTTTATAACACTTGTTCTGTAGAATCTCCTCTATTTGTCTCTATTCCGGCCTCTGTACCATCATCGTCACCTTCTATATCATCTCCCGTCTCTACACCATCCATCGCCTCCTCAATAGCCTCAGCGACATCTTCTGCAAGTGATTCTTCCGCCTCATCCATATCCTCTAT
>JAUVJK010000020.1 GCA_030592425.1 Candidatus Moraniibacteriota bacterium | reverse complement strand
TTTGCGTATAAATTGACTGCTGCGAGACGTTCTTTGGGAGGTCATCGATGTGTCCATTCGTAAGAATGGTCACAGGGGTATTTTGGAGGATCTTTGCTAGATCATAGGCAAAGTTCTTACTGGCCTCATCCCAGGGCGTACAAAGCGGTCGTGTGACTAGTAATATTTTCTTATTCATAGTAGCATGATAGCGCGTTATAATAGTTATTTCAAATATATTCTTAGTGAGGTGACATTTCGTGAACATTCATATCAGTGTTGTAATTCAAAAAAATCCAGAGAATGCATCGTATGTTGGCGTCATTGCATTAATGGAGGATCATGAGAACATGCCTAGTGCTATTTATACTTTTGATCTGCTCCGTAATGAGAAGAATATCGATACATTGATCATTTATTCTGATGATTCTCAGGAGGTTTGCGCTGTAAGGTATGACGATGAAATGATCCTTGATATGGATGATCGATCCTGTGTCAGTGCATATTCTTACCTGGTGTCATTTATCATCGCTGCTGTGCGATTCAGACTGCGAAGAGAAGCAGATCTTATAGAGCCTCAGGAAGTCTGCACAAATTACGTACTTCCTGATGAAGATGCTTTTGTAGATTTCCAAAAGTTGATCAATCAAAAAAGAGATGCTCAGTTAATATCATGAGCAACATAAATACGCATATAGAAGTGCGAGCAGTTAGATCCTAGCTGCTTTTTTATTTGTTCAAAATGCTGGACTACTAGGGAAAAACGTGGTATAAAGAATGCGTGTTGCACATTCACAAATTGGTGATAATCATGAAATTTATAACACGACCCAATGGTCAAAAGCATGTAGTAATTACATTGAGCGATCTAAAAGAGAGTGCTGACGACCTGCTGGCGCTAGAGAGGAAGGTTTTGAAATGCGCAGATGAGCGAATAAAGGAAAAAGAAGTCTGTGAATATCTCGTGACATTTTCTGAGAATAGTGCACCAAAATGGATGACAATTCCTGCCATCAGAAGGGAAGTGCAAAAACAATGGGCATCACGTAGATCACGCACAAAAATTGCACCAGAGCCATCGATAAAAAGGCGGGTTGAAAAAAAACGAAGTGAAATTTTGAATTTAGAGAATTGCAGCGCTACTTACAGAGAGCATTTACATGGATATGGCGGGCAAATTGATGAGATGAGAAGGCAGTTTTACACTGATCGACAAGCATTTCAATCACTATGGCGTCACATAAGATGTTATGGTGACGCAATAGCATCATCTAAATTCATTCATCAGCAGCAAAATTTTGTCTTGATTGCGATGCGCGCAATCACTTTCGCTAAGACGGAAGAACAAGTTTCAAAGGCAAGAGATTTACTTCCAGCAAAGTACAAGAAATATTCCACTGAGAAAATAATAAGTTTGATGGAGGGGCGACAGTAAAGAGATTTTAGATATCTTGCCTCAAGATATAGATTCTAACAAAGAATTATGGGAAGATGTCAATCGATATCTTCCCCTTTTATTTATAAATGTTTTTCTGCTCGTCATCATTTGTGACGATAATTTTCATTGTGATAGTATTTTGATCATTCATTTTTTCAATCGGAATGATACGCTTTTCAGCTGGTGGAATGTAGAGATCACCAGATTGAATACTTATGTCATTAGAGAGGATCTCATAATGAAAGGCAGGATCCTTTGTATGATTTGTAATGAGGAATCCAGTACTTGTATTGTCAGGGTCAACAAATGAGAGAGACCAACCATCGCTTTGTGCATGCTGCTGTTTCTCAATGAATGTCAGAATACCAAAACTAATGACCATGAAGACAATGATCGTACTAATTAAGAGGTGATCAGGATCTAGATTTCTGTATTTTTTGTATATACTTTTTATCATAGTGATTTTTTATCTCGTTGATAGATCACGACGTCATCATTGACATAGATCTTTGTGAAATTCGCAGATCTTTCAAATTGTGTGGCATCTTCCTCGGGGTTGACCATGATCGTTGTGACGTTCAATTCATCAAAACACTGTTGTGCAAATGCTGTATTTGGCTCAGAAATCATCACGCGTGTACATTGCTCGCGTCCGGGATTGTCATAGCGCTTGAAAAAGCTACGGGAGAGAGGATAGCTATAATCACGCGTAAAAAATGTTTTGGTCCATGTGTCTGCTGTGAGATAGTTATGGTCTTTGAGGAGCCATTCATCCTCGTGGAGGTGTTTTGCAGCGTATGCTGATGCGTCAAAAGTCGCGAGCGCAGGTGCGATATTTGGTGTTTTTTTGAGTGATACCACATTGTCATGGAGGCCGTTGGTAAAAATGAAAAGAAGAAGGAGGCTTGCGAAAATAAGGATGAGGTTGTGTGGTATATAGTATGAAAGTATCTTACGTAGTTCTGTCTTACGTACAAATATGAAAAGCCACGCCAGGAAGAATCCACCTGTGATCGCGAGAGGGAGGGTAAGATAATTTGCAATGCGTCCAGAAATAATGTTGACGTGCAGGAGTGCTGGCGCTAGCGACATGAGGAGAAGGGCAATTGACCACCCGAGCGTCAGAGAAAGCGCATAGGGATCGATCGGTAGAGAGGTACGAAGTGCTTGCAAATGTTTTGGGAAATAGCGAAGGATCGCAATGAGTGCGAGAAGAAGTGTGCCACATAATCCCAGAAGAAATCGTGCTTCACCAGAGGTGTACATCAATTGTGAAAATGTGAGTCCTGTTCGTGTCGCTTTACTTGGCGCTCCCACACTTGAGCTCACAGCATCAGCTGTTAAATAGCTTGGTGTGTAGATAAAAAAGACAAAAAGTCCAGATGCAATGAGAAGTGTGATGACGAATGGGTCTTTGAAGAGCTTAAAAATGTTAAGAACGACACTTTTAAGCTGACCAATATTTGTCACAATCAATATAATGACTGCAAAAGCGAGAATGAAGAGAAGGATGAAGGCACTGAGGTGATGTGTATAGGCAAGTCCGATCGTGCTTAAAATACCAACAAAAAGGAAGGAAGAACTTTTTTCATAAAATGCACGATAAAAGAAATAGAGTGCGACAGGAATAAGGATATTACCGAGAAGGTTGCCAATCACGCCACCACTAGCGAACTTTACTTGTGCGCCACTGATGGCATAGAGAGGGCCGATCAAAAGAAGCGAACTCATTGCAATGAGTTGCACATTCTTGTGTGCAGCAAAAAGACGAATCGTAAGGATAAAGATTATCAGAATACTGACAATATTGATCAAGAAAAGAAAAAGTGATGGGAACGCACTAAGTGTTGATTGTCGTGTTAAGATTGCCAGAGATGCGAGCGCTGTATGCTCACCAATAATAAAGTCAGCAATAGCTTGTGGTTCACTGAGGTTATAACTGCCATCATCATTGGAGACGATCTCGATCTTTTCATACATCGGGAGCTCTTTTTCTGTCACGATCTTTTCTACCCAGAACATATGATGCCCAAGGTCGGTTGATGTTGGGAAAAAAGTATCTGATAAATAGACGCTTTTCATGAAGATCGCAAAACCGATCAAAAGAATGACGAGAAGGAGTTTTTTCCCAGAGAAAGTGATGTTTCTTTCTGTGTGATCACGGGTTTCTGTGCGCTGCCATGCGATCCACAAAAACAGAAGAATAAGGGCGCTCACTGCTAAAAAAATACTGCGCTCTGTAAGCGGGACATGCAGCGCATTGAGAATAAGAAGAAGAAATGTATTGAGGACAATACTCAGAGGAATGGCAAGAATCGAGCGTTCAAGAAATGTGTAGCGTTTTGTTCCAGTAACAGCAGATAGAAAAAACCATCCTGGTAAGATCAGGATAAATAGTATGCCAAGCCATAAAAGCAGTTGTGAGAGAATGAATTCCATGAAAAGGTAAGCTAGATATTATAAGCTCTGTAAAACATTCAGATATTGTTGTGCGATCTTGTCCCAACTATAATGATCGATGACATATTGTTGTGCTCTTTTGCCAAATGCTGTGCGGTCAAAATCATCGTTGAATAACTGTTCTATTTTTTTTACCCACGCATTTGCGTCTTCACTTGTTACGAGGAAGCCATTTTGACCATCTTTGATCGCATCTTTGAGACCTTCTAATTCTGCTGCAAGTACAGTGATGCCACTGACACCAGCTTCGATTACACTGATGCCAAATCCTTCCATATCTCCGTCAACCTTAATATTTGGTTGGACAAAGAGGTCGCCTGTGTGCATAAGGATGTCACGATCTTGATCGCTGACACGTCCCAGTAAAAGAACCTTATCTTGTTGAGCGGTTTCTTTTACGGCATTGTCGATATTTTCTCGATCAATCCCATCACCAGCGATAACATAGATGATATCATCATCAAGCTGTGGAAGAACATTGAGGATAAACCACGCAACACCTTTTCGTCGCGCAAGGCGTCCTGTAGTGATGATGATCTTGTGCTCTTTGTATTTTGTACCAATAAGGTTTATGAGGTCATCACGAGAGTAATTTTTTGTTGTGAACTTTTCTGCATGAATACCATTTGGCACAAAAGAAAATTTTTCCTGTGCGATGCCGCGTTTGACGCCTTCATGGATTGTGTGATTGCCAACAGCGATAAGACGATCACACATGGGGAGAAAATGACCGAGCCATAATTTCTGATAGAGAGAAAGTTTGTATGTGAGGTCGAGTCCATGTACGACACTGACATATTTCTTATGTGGGAAAAATGGCTTGATCCACCATATGAGGATCGCGAGAACGCCATCGCCAACAAGGAGGATATCATAGTTCTTCATGAGAAATAACAGGCGTAGCATTATCCATGGCAGAAAAAAGGGAAGAGCTTTCTTACCATAAGGATTTGCAATTGTTGTCACTTCAGTAACCTTTGCGAGCCACTGTGATAGTTCATAATTCTGATTCTCAATCCCGCCTAAGACAGGCGGATAGGCACGAGAAATGAAGAGAACCCGCGGTTGTGTGTCAGTACTCATTAGTTTGTGTACTTTTCTTTCTTAAGGCGATAAATGATTTCTTCAGAGGTTTTACGACTACTGCGGATCATGTCTGCGATGAGGGCAAATATTGCCAATTGCATACCAATGAGAAAAAGTGCAATTGCACTCATGAGATAATTGCGATACGGTGTGATTTGAAAGTCTGGGAAATAGAGGAAAAGAAAAATAATAAAGACAATGAATGAAATGACGAGCAAGATGATACCTGGGACACCAAAGAACTTCATTGGCCGTACATCTCGTACAGCTTTGATAATCAAACGGATACTTTTGCTGACAAATCCCCATACACTACTAACAATTCGTGATTGTCGATCCTCAAAATACTGCACAGTAACTGGGATCCACACAAGCTTTAAATTCTTGCCAATCGCATCAATGATCGTTTCCTGTGTGTAGGTGAATCCACTCACAGCATTAAGACGTAAAAGTGTTTCACGATCATGTGCTCGAAAGCCACACGTGAGGTCATAGATCTTTACTTTAAGAAACCATCCGACAAGATGAGCTCCAAGACGATTTAATTTACGCTGGATCGGTGGGATACCATCAGCGGAGCCTTCATTGAATCGATCACCAATGACCATATTAGCTTTTCCATCAAGGATTGGATCGAGCATCTTTTGAATCTCAGTGGAATCAAATTGTCCATCGGCATCGATATTGATCATGATATCAGCTCCGTTGTCGAGTGCGCTTTCCACTGCAGTATTGAACGTTGCTCCAAGACGACGGTTTGTCTTATGTGATACGACAATATCAGCACCAGCATTTTGTGCTTTCTGTGCTGTATTATCCGAAGAACCATCATTGACAACCTGGATCATTACGTCAGAAATACCCTTGTAGGAACGGGGAATATTTGAAATTGTTTTAGAAATCGCTTTTTCTTCGTTATACGCTGGAATGTTGATAATTAGTTTCATTGAGGATATTGAATAATCAGTTAAATAAACCTTTTGTGCGCAAATTTGTTCTTCTTATATTCTATCTGACTGAGAGGAAATTTACAAGAAAACTTCGTTACCATAAAAAAGAATCAGAATTATATTCATTCTCCAAAAAATATTCACTCTATGCAATCAAAAAAGAACCTATAACTTTTACGTGAATCATAAGCTCTCTTTACATTCCTCAAATTTAATATTCTAGAGAATTGGCATGTATAGATATATGTGGGATAATGATCTCATTTTGGTCAACATATAGTGATTTGTATTCATAAAGATCAGTACTTCCATAGAGATTCTTTTGGATACAATTTTGATAATTTATGACACTAAGATTAATATTTGCTTTTTCTACGCTTTTTCTGATGCTCTATCGGCCGATTCCTTTATAAGCAACGCCTGCTTCTTTGATGTTATCCTTATCGAGACAGTTTTTTCCATCAATGATCGTTTTGATATTGTGCTTCGCAAGAAATCTACCAGTGAGACAGTCGAATTCTTTATGATTGGTAACGAGAACGATCGCTTCTGATGCATCTAAAGCTTTCTCGAGTGAATCAACGTCAGACTTATCAAGAATATGGGGATCAAATGATACGATCACAGCTCCATGTTTTTCCAATGCAATTTTTACATCATAGTACGGTGATTCCCGATCATCATCAACGTTTGCTTTGTAGGAAATGCCGAGAATAGCAACTCTTGTTCCGTTAAGTGGCATTTTTAACTTATTAAGTTCATCTTGAAGGAGCTCCACTGTATAGGCTGGCATGGAATTATTGATCGCACGTGATGCACGCAAGAATTTATGATCAAAGCCAGCACGTTTCGCACGTTCAATGAGATAGTACGGATCGACAGGGATACAATGACCACCAATGCCACATGCTGGGTAGTGTGCCATGAACGCAAATGGTTTTGTACTTGCGCCATCAATCACGTCTCGTACATCAATATCGAGCTTGTCAAATGATTTTGCAAGTTCATTAACGAAAGCAATGTTAATATCGCGGAATGAATTTTCAACAACTTTACATGCTTCTGCTTCGCGAATAGATTTCATTGGTTTGATCGCACCATCGATGATCGCTTCATAAAAGTCTATAGCTTTTTTGAGCCCCTCGTCTGTGAATGCTCCAACGACACGCGGAATATTCGTCACATTCCACTTCGGGTCTCCAGGATTAATCCGTTCTGGACAGTGTGCGATGAAAACATCCTTTCCAACGGTAAATCCTTTTTCTTCAAAGATTGGACGCACAACCTCTTCTGAGACACCAGGGTTTACTGTCGATTCGAGAACAACAAGAGCTTCTTTTTTGAGATTCTCTGCAGCCATTGTGCATGCACCACGCACAGGGCTAATGTCTGGATTGTGTTGTGCATCAACTGGTGTTGGGACGCAGATCAGGACGATGTCTGCTTTCCTGATCTCAGTCGGATCACTCGTTGCATTTACGGGATTGTTTGGTAGATTGTCATAGAGATATTGTTCTTCGATCGGAGATTCGCCTTTGTTGATAAGTGTGATTTTTTTCTCGTCAAGTTCTAAGCCAATGACATTAAATCCTTTTTCTTTACAACGTACAGCAAGAGGGAGACCGACATAACCAAGTCCAATAATTGCAACTGTTTGTTTTTTTGCTGGCATAAGTTTTTGTAAAAATGATTAGGCATCTGTATGAGCATAATGATACATTTTTATCAAATTAAAAGCAAAAGATCGATCAAAGAAAAGAATAAATTTTTTGACTACTAGTTTAAATGAATATCAACAAAAAGAAAAAACCACTATTCTCTCAGATGAGAAAATAGTGATAAATGTATCACTTCGTTGCAAATGGTTCCAGACTTTGAGTCTGATCACTATCGGTTATGGCATAACCATATTTCCCCCCCGTTTGTTCTGAACGGGGGAGCATGAGCAATATCATGGCGATGGCGATTCCCAATAGCGAAAGATACAGGGATTTGTGCATGGTAATTTACTCCAAATATAGTTTATGAGAGCGCTATGAAGCGCTGATGGAATTCGTTATCATAAATATGATAAATTTACACCAATAAGTCAATATAGCACGTTTTTGTTATTTTGTCAATGCTGGCGCTTGTGAATGATTGGATGCACTCTGTCATCTGTAAATAGTGCCAGAAGATAATTCTGAAAAAATATGTATTACAATACTTATTTTGTGCTAGACGAGAGATGATAAATGATGTACGATTACAGCATATTCAGTAAAAGAAAATACCTTTAATATTGATCTCTTTTTATTATGCGCATTGGTATCAATGCCTCTTTTCTGCGAAAGCCAGCAACTGGCATCGGTCAGGTAACAATAAATTTTCTTCGTACTTTAGGAGTTCTTTGTGTTGAAGATTCCCGATTGAAAGATGCGGAGATTTTTGTTTATGTAGAGGAAGACTTTGAGATGGAATTGCCTCTGCATTTTCATAAGCGCGTTTTCTTGCCTTTGTGGCGACGAGACGATCTTATTCGGAAGCTTTGGTGGGAAAAATATCTTCTTCCGCAAAAGGCACATGGGGATGGCTGTGATATTTTGATCAGTCTCTATCAATCACCAACGACAATCAAATATGTTGGCATGAATCATATAATGATCGTTCATGATATGATCCCATCACTTTTTCCAGAATATCTGGATACGATGCGTAAAAGATTCTATCAAACTGATACGGAGAAAGGAATTTGTGGCGCGTCACATCTTGTGACCGTTTCAGATCATACGCGCAGAGACCTGATCGAGCACTTTAATGTAAAAGAGGGAAGGATATCCCGTGC
This sequence comes from Candidatus Moraniibacteriota bacterium, assembly GCA_030592425.1. Taxonomy (GTDB): domain Bacteria; phylum Patescibacteriota; class Minisyncoccia; order Moranbacterales; genus JAUVJK01. The sequence goes on along the minus strand of JAUVJK010000020.1, from coordinate 5,249 downwards.
ATATATAGATATTGATCCAATTTTTAAGAAAACTGTTACGGATGCAGACATGAAAAGAGTGATGACAAAATACGTTCTTAAGAAAGGATATATTTATTCTGGTGGTGGATTGGAAATACGTAAAAATGTTGACGGACTTTTGCGTGCATACAAGAAATTATTTGCTCTTCATCAATCAAAAAATTCTATCGATCAAATAGACGGAGAGTTTTTTCTTCCACAACTTGTGATCTCTGGAAAATTAATGCCACAACTTTCACCGCTGATCATAGATATTCAACAACTTGCAAAGGAATTGCATCTTGAAGACCATGTGCGCATTCTTGGATTTATACCACAAAGAGATCTCCCTGCACTCTATAAAGCAGCATCCTTTTTTTGTTTTCCATCGCACTATGAAGGATTTGGCATGCCGGTTCTGGAATCGATGAATATCGGTACGCCTGTTCTAACTGCTGATAATTCTAGTTTGCGTGAAGTAGGAGGGAACGCTGTAATGTATTGCGATGACAATGATATTGATGATATTTCTGCTAAAATGGAAGCACTCTTGGGAGACGAGGAATTGAGAGGACAAATGTGCGAAAAGGGATATGTACAGGCAGCTAAATTTTCGTGGAAAAAATTTGTACAAGAAATTGCTGCTGTAAAATAAAAAAGCATCTCTACTGCGTATGAGATGCGTGGGAAATTAAAATGAGCTATTGTTTTGTTATGAGTTCTCAGATGGGTGATTTTCATCAAAGATCTCTGACAATGTTTGATCCGTTGCCTCATCTGGGCATGTTGCTAAAAAAAGAGGTAGATTATCCGTGTTTACTTGTCGATTCTCTTTTGGTTCATTCATGATACAATTCTCTTTACATTGAAAGGTAGATGTATTATACATAATTATCATTAGAAGTCACGTGTGTATGTACAAGCGATTCATGACAACAAAAAATATCATCTTATTGATTGACCTTTTTCTTGTGATCGGTCTGATCTGGTGCGATCATGTACAGTATGGACCTACTCTTAATGGTGTTGGTTTTTCTGTGCTGGTGATTGGTGTTTTCCTCCTGGCGGTGTATCGTCCACGGTGGGTCTTTTGGCTCTTTGTTGGTATGCTTCCACTGGAGATAATCTCACTCTCTCCAGAGATGATTGGATCTGATCTACGTCCGTATCAACTTTTTGGTGGCGCTGCTCTTGTTGGCTACCTCATTGCTATTGTTCGTAAAAAAGACGGCTTTACGTTGCCGGCAACGATTACCGCCGACTGGCTCCTTCTCATACTTGTAGTTGCTGGATTTATGAGCGCAATCTTTGCGCCACTTATTTCTGTGAGTCTTTTTCAAGCGCTGATTGTCTTGTCATTTTTTCTTCTCTATATGTGCGTCCGTCTCTTTGTGCGTACGCAGAGAGATATTGCAATGCCAGCTTATACCTTTCTTTTGACGAGTTTTGTCGTTGTAATGTATGCAATTTATCAGAATTGGTGTTTTGGAAATGGTTGTGTGCATAATGAAGTGATGCCAGGGCGTCCAAATGCGACATTCCCAGAGGCAGACTGGTTTGGCATGTTTACGGTCTTTGTAGTCGCTGTTTTGTATACGACTCTCTTTTTCTATAAACGCGCACTCCGTTCTGCTGGGAAAGATAAAGGCTCTGTTCTTGAGCGTTTTAGTCGGTTTTACGTAACGAAAGAATTGCGTATCTCTTTTGTGATCTACATTTCATTGATCATTGTTTATATTGCTCTTTTGATCACGGTTGCGCGCAGTGCATGGCTTGGCGCATCTGCTGTAATCATTGTTTATTTGATCTTCTTGACGGTGCGCTATCGCGGCTTTGTGATGATGCATTTTGTACTGATCACAGGGATCTCTCTCTTTGTTGCATATATTATCATCGTTGGATTTAATCTGACAACATTTGAGATCGGTAATCGTGCACAGAGTACTGGTGGTCTGCAAGAGATCACAGTTGCCTGTAGCTCACAACAGGGTGTTACAGAACTCTCTCACATAGTGCAAATAGAGAGCTTGGAGCAGTTGGGACAGTTTGATTGTCGCCACATCAATTTGGAAGAGATAGCAACTGAAGAGCAACTAGGAAGTATGATCACGACCGTGCATCGGGCAGACCCAAATGTTTCTGTGCGGAAAGATATTTACACACAGTCATTTGCACTCGCAAAAGAACATTGGCTTTTTGGGATCGGGTGGGGAAGTAGTGCGCATTTTCTTGGTACGGATGATAACGGAACAGCACTTAATGCCAGTAATATATTCTTAGAGATATGGTTGAGTACTGGTATAGTAGGTCTGGGCGCATTTCTTGCTTTTGTTACTCTGCTTCTGGTGCGTGCAATGCGTGATTTCTTCATGCGTAAGAATAGCGAAGTAGTCGCTGTCCTAACAATTCTCGGATTAACCGCGATTATCATCCCAAATCTTTTCAATGCAGGACTTCTCCTTGGTTTTATTTGGGTCTTCTTTGGGATTATCGCACGGAAATATAATGATTAAAGTAATACTATGAGCTTAAAAAAATGGCAAGAACTTTCTCGCAAAGTACTTATTGAAAAATTTGGTCGTGGTATTGAAAAAGTAGTCTATAGAATGCCTGATAATAGTGAAAGAGATTATTATCTCAATATCGTTGGCTCTCATTTTATATGCATCCTTGCAATAACGAAGAATGACGAAGTTATTTTAGCACAACAATTTCGTCCTGGACCAAATGAGATACTGCTAGAATTACCAGGTGGTGGGATAGAGAAGGGTGAAGATCCTCTTGTTGCAGCTGAAAGAGAATTATTAGAAGAAACGGGTTACAGTGGGAAAATGGAATTTGTTACCCGCGTATTTGCTGATGGTTATTCGCCACTATATCGTTATTGCTTCGTTGCAACGAATTGTGAAAAAATAGCAGAGCAAAAACTTGATGAAACGGAGTATATTGAAGTAATATTAAAGAAGCTTCCTGCATTTCGCGAACATCTTCGATCTGGGAAGCTGACAGATACGGAAACGGGTTATATTGGTCTTGATCATTTAGGATTATTATAAAAAATGAAAATTGCTATTGACATTAGGAATATTGGACGGCAAAGAACTGGCAGCGAGGTGGTTGTTTTACATATGACAAAATATTTATTACAGGCAGATCAAGAAAATACGTACTTTTTATTGACAGACACTGATGACGATAAAATTCTTACAGGAGTACGAAAGAAATTGGATCTTGTTGATAAAAAGAACGCACTGATCGTGTCATTAAAAGCAAAAAATAAATTTGTGTGGGCTGCGCATACTGCACCGCGATGGATTCGTTCTAATAATCCAGATATCTATCATACAGAATATATTGTTCCATTCTTTGTACCACGTACGACGAAACTCGTGACACATATTCACGATGTTTCATTCAAGCCGTATCGATCAATGATCTCAAAAAAGGATATTCTCTTTCTTGATATGCTTATTCCATGGACATTGCAACGTGCAGACCAGGTCATTTCTGTTTCAGATTTTACAACAAGGGAGATCATTAAGTACTATCCTTTCGCAAAAGGAAAGATCACGACAATTTACAATGCTGTCGGGGATACTTTCCAGAAGAAAGCGGATGCCGATGCGATCGCCCATGTGCGCAAGACTTATGATCTGCCAGAGAAATTCATTTTTTCTCTTGGTACGATGCAACCACGGAAAAACATCCCGCTTTTGATAGCTGCATTTGCACGCATTTCCAACAAATTGCCAGAAATTCATCTTGTGCTGAGTGGAAAACGTGGTCATAATTTTGATGATACAATCGATCAAGTCATCAAGACAACGCCAACAATAACACAGAAGATTCACTTTACAGGATTTATCGATGATCAAGATTTGCCAGCTGTCTATGCTGCAGCAGAAGTATTTGCTTTCCCATCGCTTTATGAGGGGTTCGGACTCCCTCTTTTGGAAGCATTTTCACAGAGTGTACCAGTCATTGCAAGTGACACGCCAGTTTTTCATGAAATAGCAGATAAAAGTGCTCAATTTACAGATCCACATTCTGTTGACGGCTTTGCAAATTCGTTGTATGATGTGTGCATTGGCAAAAAATTACGGGAGCAACTTATAGTTGCGGGAAATGAGCGAATTGCCACCTATAACTGGCGTAAAACAGCTGATGAAATAGTAGCTCTTTACAAGAGAATAATCTTATAATTACTAATGTAAATATGGTTAAAAATAATAGATCTAAACGAAATAAGAAAAAGGAGAAAGAGCTCTGGTCATCAAAAAAGAAGATCATTGTGTCTTTGACGATTGTCGTTGTTGCGATTATTGGTGCTTTTATTTGGAAAGCAGGTAGTGTGGCCAATCAGATCACAAATGCAGAAGGTGGTATTCTGAGTGGTATTGCAAAGTCTTTTCCAACAGCGAAAGATCAGTTGAAAATGACGGAAGATGGACGGATCAATATTGCATTGATGGGGATGCGAGGAAAAAATATTCCTGGCGGTGGCTTGCTCGCTGATACGATCATGGTTTTGACGATTAAGCCAGCGGAGAATAAAGCTTCGCTTATTTCTGTTCCACGAGATTTGTATGTCACATTGCCAACAGGTGGACAGCAAAAGATCAATGCAACGTATCATTATGGGGAAGAACAAGGAGATGGACAGGGTCTTGTGGCAATGAAAGAGGTTCTCGGAACGATCACAGGACAGCCAATTCACTATGCGGCAAGTATTAACTTTCTCGGTTTTACAGAACTAATCGATACACTTGGTGGGATTGACATTACTCTTGAAGAGACATTTGATGAACCAATGCAATTTAATGAGGAACATGTTTGTGATCCACTTGTCTTCACAAAGCCATCGGGAAATTATGAAACAAAGATCGACCATCGTGGAAAGGTTGTTGCGCAGTACCCACTATGTTTTAACCCTGATGTGGAGTGTGGTGGCGATTTCATGTTGCCAAGTGGTACACAAGTGATGTCAGGAGAAACAGCGTTGTGTTACGCACGGTCTCGTGTAACATCAAGCGACTTTGATAGGGCGCATCGCCAGCAAGAGGTTCTCAAGGCAGTACAAGAAAAAGCATTAAGCGTTGGCGTTTTGACGAGTATTACGACACTTACGGAAATGATGACAAATCTTGGTGATAATTTGCGAACAGATATGGAGTTATGGGAAATGAAAAAATTCCTCGAGCTTTATCAAGGTCTGGAAAATGTGAATACACAACAAAAAGTACTCGAAA
>JAUVJK010000006.1 GCA_030592425.1 Candidatus Moraniibacteriota bacterium | reverse complement strand
AGCGTTGTAATGATCCGTGGATCAAAATAACCATGTGTCTGGTCATAATAGGTACACGCTAATTCGATTGCACTGAATAATAATGTACTTACTTTCACACGCTCACCACACCGTGCATTCAATCGCGATAATTCACTCGATGCACGAAATCGACTAAAGATCTCCTCATACTCTTCAAACATCGATTGTACCGTGGCAGAGAGTTTTTTTGCATCGTCAGGATCCTCTGTCACAATATCAATTGCCACATCCGTGCCCATCGCACGAAATTCTATTGTTACCGTAAATTTTTTATTCTGCTTTTCATTCTTATTTCTGTTCATATTCATCAACGATACCATTACGATTGTTATCCTCAACGATCAGATAATTATTGATTGTCGGATATTGATCTTCCTCATCAAAAATACCGTCACCATCACTATCAAAGCGCGTCGTCGTCGTAATATCTTGCGTGATCGTATCACTCAATTTTACCTGTTTTGTGACGATCTGTGTTTCTTTAACGACAATTTTTTCTGATTCCTCCTTTTCATCCTCATCTTCCTCGTCCTCTTCATCTTCTTCGTCTTCCTCGTCTTCCTCGTCTTCCTCGTCTTCTTCATCTTCTTCGTCTTCTTCATCTTCACTATCGTGATCACCTGCAACAATACCCTGCGCATTCGTCTGACCAGCATTATAAACAATAATACCGATTGAAAGCACTATAATACACAGTAATGAGAGAAATAGTTTCATTTTCATAAAATTATGATGTTTTTGTTTCTTTATCAGCTTTTTTTACAACTTCTACTTCTTCCTGTACTTCGATCACCTTTCCAGGAACTTCTGTTGATGTTACCGTTTTTTCTACTACTTCTTCAGTTGGTTGATAGATTGCCCTACGAATCATCTCCTCACGTCGCTGGACAAATACCAATTGCATATCTCGGATCGCCTTTTCTTTCAAGACTTTTTCTTGTTGATCAGTTGTACTTAATTGTGCCTCACTTCGTAAATTATTGATCCAAAGAATTAACACAAAAACCACAACTAACGCAATAAGCGTGAGTGCTATAAAAAACTTTAATCCTATGTGTTGCAATTTTGCCATGATACATTTAATCTTTATAAGTATACCATGATTTCTCAAATAATGTAGGAGATAGCACAATAAACTAAAAAGAAGTCATTTATTTTCCTCAACACTATCATGATCACCAGCAATAAAACTTTTATCCCCGCTAATTGAAAAAGAGAAGATATTTTCTCCTAATGGATGCCTTTTTTTATAAAGGATGAAGAGATATAAATCGTTCATCCTATAGTAGCACAAAAAAGATGTGCCTACGCATCTATTAAGGTTTTTATTTTCAAAAAACGATCCTTTGATCGAATACTCCTTTTAATTGGGTCATTAATTAGGTGATTAATGACCCAATTAAATAGTTATTTAAATATAACCTTTATTATCAAATAATAACCTGCCTCAATATTAAAACTAATAAATTCACATCGTTGTCAGTGGTACAGAACATGTCAGCCTGGCACAATGTGACCATTTATAACTTCCCCCCCCCGACTCTTATATAGAAGATAATGACCAATTACAAAAAGCCGTTGCTACGACAGAAACAATACAAGCATCATCAATGCAGTGCAATAATCTCCAAAATCTACATTTTACAGCGGACCCCTTTTGAATAATATTTAAAGTAGATAAAATCACAAGCACCACTTACATAATAGCGCTTTTTATCCACAGGATAGATCTCAAAAACAGTACTATTATAGTTTACATAACATGCTTTATGTAAAACAAAACACCTCAAGCGAATGCTTAAGGTGTTTTTGTTTTGACTGATCAGAAAGAGTGCTGATTACTTATTTCTTCTCTTCTTCTTTCTTATCGTCATCATCATTTTTCTTTTCTTCAGCGCCATCTTTTTTGTCGTCTGATGTTTCTTCGGTTTCGGCGTCTTTTGCTTCGCCATCCTTTTTGTCATCATCTGACTTTGACTCTTCGCTCTTGGCTTTCGCTGCTTCTTCTTCCTGAGCGATTTTGTAGAGCTTTTCGCCGATGGTCTGTGCTACTGTTGAAAGTTCTTCGCTTGCCTTTTTGATCTTCTCACCGTCAGATTTTTCATCCTTGAGAACATCTTTGAGAGCAGTCATTTTCTCTTCAACAGGCTTTTTCTCATCTGCTGTCAGTTTATCACCAGCATCTTTGATCGCTTTTTCTGTTGTGAAGACAAGTGTGTCAGCGGTGTTGCGGATCTCGACAGTTTCTTTTTTCTTCTTATCTTCTTCCGCATTTACTTCTGCATCTTTCTTCATCTGCTCTACCTCTTCACTTGAAAGACCACTTGATCCTTCGATCTTTACTGATTGTTCTTTGCCAGTTGCTTTATCAACAGCTTTTACATTAAGGATCCCATTTGCGTCGATGTCAAAAGAAACTTCGATCTGTGGTATACCACGTGGTGCTGGTGGAATAGAATCAAGAAGGAAACGTCCAAGTGTTTTGTTGTCACCGGCCATTTCACGTTCTCCTTGCAATACATGGATCTCTACACTTGGCTGATTATCAGCTGCTGTTGAAAAGATCTGTGATTTACTTGCTGGAATCGTTGTATTTTTATCGATCAATGGTGTGCGTACGCCACCCATCGTTTCAATACCAAGCGTGAGCGGTGTTACATCCAAAAGAAGGACATCTTTCACATCACCCTGAAATACACCACCCTGGATCGCTGCACCCATCGCAACAACCTCATCTGGGTTCACAGAAACATTTGGTTTCTTTCCAAAGAATTCTTCCACAACTTTCTGTACGATCGGCATACGTGTCATGCCACCAACGAGAATCACCTCATTGATATCACCTTTGTCAATACCAGCATCTTTCAACGCTTCTTTTATTGGTTCAAGCGTCTTCTCGACAAGGTCATGGATATGCTCATCGAGTTGTGCACGTGTCATTGTCATCACGAGGTGCTTTGGTCCATCGTCACCAGTTGTGATAAATGGCTGGTTGATCTCTGTCTGATCTGCTGTCGAGAGCTCAATTTTTGCTTTCTCTGCAGCTTCTTTCACACGCTGCAATGCAAGATTGTCTTTTGAAAGATCGATACCTTCTGCTTTATTAAATTCGTCAAGGATCCATTTAATGATCACTTGATCAAAATCATCACCACCAAGATGTGTGTCACCATGTGTTGCTTTTACTTCAATCGTGTCTTCGCTGACTTCAAGGATCGACACATCAAATGTACCACCACCAAGATCGTATACTGCGATCATTTCATCTTTCTTTTTGTTGAAACCATAGGCAAGTGCTGCTGCTGTTGGCTCATTGATCACACGACGTACCTTGAGTCCTGCGATCTCACCCGCTTCTTTCGTCGCTTTACGTTGTGCATCATCAAAATATGCCGGTACAGTGATCACAGCTTCTTCGACTGTCTCACCAAGCTTTTCTTCTGCATCAGCTTTCAATTTTCCAAGGATCATCGCACTTATCTCCTGTGGTGTATGTTCTTTACCATCCATCACAGAATGGATACCACCCTTAGATGCTTTTGTTACCTTGAATGGAAACAATTTAATATCCTCTTGTACTTCCACATCATCAAAATGACGTCCGATCAAACGTTTTACAGAAAACAATGTATTCTCTGGATTAGTCACGGCTTGACGCTTCGCCAAAAGTCCCACAAGACGCTCACCATTTTTATTTACCGCCACTACTGATGGTGTTGTGCGGTTTCCCTCTTTGTTCTCGATGATCTCTGGCTTACCACCCTCGATGACTGCCATCGCAGAGTTTGTCGTACCAAGATCAATTCCTAAGATCTTACTCATATGTTTGTTTGTAGTGTCCCACCTATAGAAAAGATCTACAGAAGAGTCTACATAATTATTGTTATTTAAATTAATTATAAATTATATTAGTTTTATGTCGTTCCGGACATTCTTAATTTTTAATTATTAGTTGTTCCCACGATCACGCGAGCAGGTCGCAGTATTTTATCCTTGATCATATAGCCCTTCTGCACGATTTTCGTCACCTTATGATCTTGTTCTTTGTCAGTTTCATCTTGATCTTCTTTTTCTGCTTCTTTTGACTTTTGACTTTTGACTTTAGACTTGCTGTCTTCCATTGCTTCCATCGTCGTTGCATTAAATTCGTCGCCAATATTTACTGTGATCTCTGTCACGCCTTGATCATCAAATACTTTTTCCATTTGTTGTTGGATATACATGATCCCTGTCACCCATGGACTTTCTTTTTCCTCTTCTGGAATGTGCTGTGTCGCCGCGTGAAAGTTATCAAGTATTGGGAGCATTTCGTCAATTACCGTCTGGCCAGCATACTGCGCAAAATCTTTTTGTTGTTCTGTACTGCGCTTCTTATAATTATCAAAATCTGCCAAACATCGATGCCAACTATTGAGAGAATCTTTCAATTCACGTTGTGCGACTGCTTTCTCGACTGCTTCTTTGAGCCACGGTTTGATCTCTTTATGCTGCGCAACTTCCTCTGCATTCATCCATGTAAAATCTTCATGTTCATCACTCAAGATCACTGGCTCACCTGTGTATTCCATAAGATAGATCACATTGAATCCACGATGTTTTGTTTTTGGATTTGTCATTAGTTCAAAACAACAGATCTCGTCAGCGCCATCAATCTCCATACCAATCTCCTCTTGGATCTCTCTTGCAACTGCTACATTGAGATCATCTTCATCCCTCTTAATATGTCCGCCAGGAATATCCCATGGACCATAATCCTTGTACCACTGCGCATGATGCGGTGCATCTTTTCCCGGCTTTGCCACTTTCAGAAAAAGAAACTTTCCATCATCTTTATCATAAAATAGTACCTTCTGTGAAATACGCACCAATTGATTTGCTTCCATATCTTTTTTTAGCTCCATACTTTTTCTTTTTTTAATAAATAATAATTGTTGAACCTGCTATGACAAAGATCATTGCTTTGCTACTGGAACCGAGAATTTTCTTTACATAATCGATCAGTGATTTATTCTTTTCGTATTTCATATTTTTTGGTCCGATCAATGCAACAATTCCTTCTTCCCCATCAACATCATACCGCGAAACAACCATCGAATAATTCTTTGCATCTGAGATCGGATTTTCTTCGCCGATGAAGATCTTTGTTTCATTATTGCCAAGCTCCTTCATGATCACATCACATTTCTCATCAATATAATCAAGGGCTTCTGCCATCTGACACAATTCATCCATGTCAGTGTCCTTTCCCTCCTCCAAAAGAGTCCGCAGACCACACTCAAAGAAGTCATCACTATCTGGCCGTCCTGAGATCGCTACATTTCCACTGAGCGTTGAAAGAAGCTTTGCCGTCGTACGTGTCAATCGTGTATTCTGTGCGCGCAATTGCAAAAGTTCTTTCTGCATAGCCTGCTGTTCTTTCTTTGATAATTCACGCTCTGGCATGATCTCCTCCACGAAATAGCGATATCCAGCATCTGTCGGCACACGTCCTGCACTGGTATGTGGTTGAAAAAGAAGTTTTTCTCCTTCAAGCTGTGCCATATCACTACGCAATGTCGCTGCTGATACCTTGAATCCATAGTGATCAGCAAGGATGTTTGATCCTACTGGCACACCTGTTTCTGTATATTCTTTGACAACTGCAGCCAAAATTTGTTGTTGACGTTCATTCATAAATTCATTCTAATGTACATTGGCACTCTTGTCAAGCGAGTGCTAATTGATGCTACGTTCAAAGTCATGAAAATATTTCACTTTTTTGCAAAAATAAAAAAGGCCCGTCAACGTTACTACGTTGCGGACCAAGTGGACTTTCTTAAATGTGCAATGTTATTCTCTTTCTTTTCCTTCTCAGTTTTTTAAATAGTCTCTTTGGAAGATTAACATACTGAGCCTTCCTTTTACTTTTAGCATGACTCTCTTCTTTGAGATTTTCACGCTTACGTAGATTATTTTTCTGCATATTATGCCGCCACACGCCGCCTAAATTCACATCCATTTGTACTCTTAGTAAAGCGCAGCTCTATATGCGGGAAGGCTTCAAAAAGCATTTTACTCCCTTCTTCCATATGAGCTGTCACAAATTCCCTCTCATAACGAGGTTGAGATGCTGCTCCTTCCACTGAGATATTCAAATCTTTCGGCACCAATACATGGATCGAATTGGAACTTGCTTCATTTACACTACGCAGACTAAGTTTTCCGGCAGCGACCTTTACCTTTACTGTTGTTTGATTTTCGTGCATTATTTCTACCTCTAGAATGCAATGGACTTTTTCTTCAATTTAATCTAATTTTGAAAAAATGTACATTAATAGATATTGAAGAGCTTTTGATACTATCGAAAACGAGCACCTCCCTTTTTAAATAACGATGTTTTTACGTGGCTCATACTATAGCACGGTGTACCATATTCGTCAATGAAAAATAAAAAACTGGCCCTGTCATTAAACGAGACCAGTTATGCAAACAAAATTTTTTGATTTCTTTCTTCTTATTTACCTAGATGGTACACGCATCACTTCACGCACGCCATTCGTCTTTCCATGTTCCGTATATCTCAACTCTTCCAAGAAGACACTTCCTTCTTCTTGCGAAATAACAATTTCATCGGATGTCACATGCGGATCTGATATCGCATCAGAGTCATCGAGTGTAACACGTGGATCTTCTTCTCTTTTTTCGTAAAACTTCTTTATTTTCTCGTTTGCCTTTCTGAGTGTAGCTTGCCGATTTGCAAATGCTTTCTGCGAAAAATAAAGAACTGTGCCATCATCGTTTTCGAGCACATTCACCCCATAACAAAGGGTCTTTCCTCGTGCCAAACAAATACTCGCATCCAAGCATAGTCCATCTTGTCCTTCACGGAAAAAGAGGATGATGGATTCTGGAACATTCGCAGGGAGAGATCCAATCCTTGATAATTCATTACCAATAAGCGTATAAACGCCATTAGACCGCTCTCTTATCAGCTTACTGATTGGAATTTGTATACTTGTCATTTTCTTGATCCTCTTGTGCAATGGTTGTTTTGATATATATCTCGCAGTCTCTTTAGACAAAGAGATACATTGATAAACGACATTTTTCTGTGAACCATAGTGTACCGCAATATAAACATACCGTCAATGAATAAAAATAAAAAACCAGCATTACATATTTTTGATTGCTGGTTATTGATCTGATGTATTATTCATCGATCTTTTTTTACACTTTTATATTTATTGCGTTAAATAACACCTTATACTGATGTAAAATAGACATCTGCCACAAGACATCAGCATCCAAATTCCTTGCTATTTTGACCCAATTCATCACTCAGTCGTAATTCAATACCCTTTTTAGCAAAAGTAAAGATGTAATCTCCCCTCTCTCGACTTTGACCAAACGGCACTTCAATTACATCATCAATACCACAACATGGTATGACCACAAGAGCCTGCTCACACGAAATACTCATACCGACATCATCTTTTTCAAGCCATGTATGATTTGCATCACAACGCAATCGAACAATTGGAGCTTTATTATTACTACCGTACTCAGTTGATCCCATTTTTATTCCTCCGATCTTTCATCTTTCTTTTTAGGTACAGGATCGTACCCACCTGGATTCCACGGATGGCAACGTCCAATACGCTTAACGCCCATCCAAGATCCTCGCAGAACACCAAAACGATCAATTGACTCGTAAGTATACTGCGAGCATGTTGGATGGAAGCGACACAATCGCTCACCATAGATGCCAGAAAGTGGCCCATGGTCAAGGGAGAGAGTGTTTTGATAAAGTTTTATCAGTTGTAAAGCAACTTTCTTCATTATCATAATAGAAATGCTACTCCCAGAATAATCAGTTGTCAAATAAATTCTCTTTTTGTCAAAAGTTTCTTTTTTTGCTAGAATTGAATTATTATTGACAACTTCGTCAGTAAGTACTTAGAAGCAAAATAAAAATGGAGATCGTAAAACACAATGAGTTAACATGGATCGATTTTGAAGATCCAAAACAGAGTGATGTCACCTACCTTCAAGAGAATTTTGATGTGCATCCACTAGCAATCGAGGAATTCATGACGCCAACTTTTCGACCGCGTGCGACAAAGTATAGCAATTGCCTCTTTCTTACTGTGCATATTCCACTCTTTGATGTGAAAGAGCGCACGACTTATCCAGGTGAGGTTGATATTCTTTTGACACGCACCCACATTATCACGGGGCACCGAAATAAGATCTATCAACTTGATCAATTTTTTGAGCGATTACAAAAAAGCATTGGAAAGCGTCGACTCTATATGTCTGATACACCAGCACATCTCCTCTATCAACTTCTCAAAATTCTGATCGAATCATGCTTCCCACGTGTTGACCATATCTCCAAAAATATCGATGAGATCGAAACGCATATTTTTGCAGGTGACGAACGCGAGATGGTCCATGAAATCAGCATCGTCAAACGTGACATTCTCAATTTCCGACGTACATTGATGCCACAACGATCGATCCTTGAGTCGATTGTAAGTCAGCCAGTGTCTGTTGTCCCAGCAAAGATCAAACCCTACTTTCAGGATCTTGTCGGGACAAATATTCGTCTGTGGAATACACTCGAAAGCGCAAAAGAAACTGTTGCATCTTTGGAAGAAACGAATGACTCCCTTCTCTCTGACAAGATCAATTCGAAAATGCGTATCCTAACCATCTTTGGTGCAATTCTTATCCCAATGACACTCTATGCCAACGTTCTTGGAATCAATACACCGATTCCACTTGGCGAAAATAGCAATGGCTTTCTCATTCATATTTGTATTATGGCATTGATATCTATCTTTACGATCGCTCTCTTTAAGATCTTTAAGTGGATATAAGAAAATGCTAAATTCTTTTTTCTCTATAAAATTCGACAATTCATCCTAAAAAACTAACACCTAATTCCTACGTCCTCATCATCACTATGCTAAAACTCTATAATACTCTGACGAAACAAAAGGCAGAATTTGAACCAATCGAAAAAGGAAAAGTTTCGCTCTATACCTGTGGACCGACTGTCTACAACTATCAACACATCGGGAATTACAAATCATTCATGACAGCTGATATTCTCAGGCGTTATTTGGAATACAGTGGTTTTGAAGTGCGTCATATCCAAAATATTACAGATGTTGGTCATCTCACCGATGATGATGTCGCACAAGGTGATAGTGGTGAAGATAAAATGGTCAAGAAAGCTCTTGCAGAAAAGAAATCACCAGAAGAAATTGCTCGATTCTTTGAAAAATATCATATAGACACTTCTGAAAAACTCAATATTCTTGCGCCACAGTTTGCACCGCGCGCCACAGAACACATACCGTTGATGATCAAACTCATTGAGCAACTCATTGACAAGGGGCATGCATATGAAACCAATGGTAATGTCTTTCTGGATGTCACATCCTATGAAAATTATGGTAAGCTTTCTGGCAATACACTCGAGGATCTCAATGTCGGCGCGCGACTAACCGAACCGCATCCCGACAAGAGAAATCAATGGGATTTTGCGCTCTGGCTCAAGGCACCAGAGGATCATCTGATGCAATGGGACAGTCCATGGGGTCGTGGTTACCCTGGCTGGCACATCGAGTGCTCAGCAATGTGCATAGATTATCTCGGGGAGACAATTGATATCCATACTGGTGGTGAAGATCATATTTTCCCTCATCATGAAGCGGAGATTGCGCAATCAGAAGGTGCTACGGGCAAACCATTTGTCCATTATTGGATGCACACACGCCATATGCTCGTCGATGGAAAGAAAATGAGCAAATCAAAGGGAAATTTTTATATACTCGAGGACGTCATCGCAAAAGGCTATAGCGCAACAGACCTTCGTTTCACATACCTCCTTGCTCACTATCGTTCCCAAATGAATTTTACATGGGAATCCCTTTCACAGGCACACAAAAATTTAGAATCACTCCAAAACTTCAGAGATCGTCTGTCCACATTTGTAGCATCACAAGAACGTGATTGTGAGCGTCTGGATACAGAGATCTACCGCAAAGATTTTGAAGAAGCAATGAATGATGACCTCAATACACCGCTGGCTATTTCTGTACTTCTGCGCATGGTCACAGATGGTAATGTTCTTATGGATGACAAAAAACTCCACAATCCAGAAGTTGTTCTCAAGGCTTTTGAGAAACTCACAAATATTCTCGGGATCATCTTTAATACGGCAACGATCATCCCTCAGGAGGTCCTCAATCTTGCAAAAAAGCGTGATGAAGCGCGCGCATCAAAAGAATTTTCACGTGCTGATGGACTCCGTGATGAAATCATCGCCAATGGCTACATTATTGAAGACACACCCACTGGCACAAAAGTAAAAGAAAAAAAATAGCAGAAAGGTTCTCCTGCTATTTATTGTTCATACATGATCTTTTTTTGTTCTGATGTCCAGATCGTATCATCTATATCCGCTGATGCAATATCTTTCTGATTACCCTGCCGTGGCAAAATAACACCACATGAATAAAGAATAATGCGAATTGATTGCATTAATGCATGGTCTAGTCCTTTTGTATCATGACAAACTCTCCACCGTCCCTCTACACGAACATTGTCACTACGATAATTGTCATAAGAAAGATAATATTTCTTATCTCTTGTTAAGATCCACCAATCCTTATAATAACCACTCTGTTGATAGGGTTGGAAATCTATTGAATTACTTAATGGATCAACAACATGACCAATAGCAGTAGTCAGATCAAACAAGAATATATCATCACTTAATGGTGTTAATGGAAGTCTCCATGGTCGACCAGAATATTCATTTGTGTGTGCGATGAAAAAAAATTGACTCATAATGATCTCCTTTTCTTCAGAAACATGTACATCAATAGTAACGAAACATTTTATTCTCGTCAATAAAGAGTTCATAACATTGCTATAAGTCATGATATTTACCTTCTCTGAGGCATTATCAGAACTCTAACAGATCAATAACAGGAATCCTCATCACAAACTGTGTATAGATTGTGTACGCATATTGCTTGAACTCTTTGCATCTTCCTCGTATAATAGAAGTCCATGACAAAGAAACTATCACAAAAACAACAAAGTGATGTGCGTATGCCACCACATAGTATCGAAGCCGAACAATCCGTACTCGGGTCTTTAATGTTGGACAAAGATGCGATCATCCGCGTCGCTGACACACTCAGCACTGGCGACTTTTACAAAGAAGCTCACAACATGATCTATGAATCGATGCTTGATCTCTATGAAAAAAGCGAGCCAATCGATGTTCTCACGCTTTCTGACAAATTAAAAGATAAAAAGCAATTAGAAACGATCGGTGGCGCAAGCTATCTCGCAACACTTGTGAGCACTGTACCCTCTGCTGCGAATATTGGTTATTATGCAAGCGTTGTTCACAAAAAGTCAACTCTCCGTCGCTTGATCGTTGCAGCAGCAGAGATCTCAGAGATGGGCTTCAATGAAGCTGATGATATTGCAAAAGTCTTGGATGAAGCAGAACAAGCTCTTTTTGCGATCTCACAGAAATCGATTAAACAAGACTTTATCCAGATCAAAGCAATTCTTGGCGAAGCATTTGATCGTCTCGATGAACTTTCCAAAAACAAAGGTGAACTGCGTGGTGTACCTACTGGATTCGCTGATCTTGATAGTCTTCTCTCTGGTCTTCAAAAATCAGACCTCGTGATTCTTGCTGCTCGCCCATCGATTGGAAAAACATCTCTCGCACTCGATATTGCACGCCAAGTTGGTGGCAATACAAAAATTCCCGTTGGGATTTTCTCTTTGGAAATGTCATCTGATCAGCTTGTTGACCGTATGATCGCAGCTGATGGTAACATTGACCTCTGGAAACTCAGAACTGGTAATCTTGATAGTGGTGATTTTGAAAAGATCAATGACACAATGGGCAAACTATCAGATGCACCAATTTACATCGATGACACCGCGAGTGCAAATATTATGGAAATGCGTACCATGGCACGCCGTCTCCAATCACAGCATGACCTCGGGCTTATCATCATTGATTACTTACAGTTGATGGAGGGTCGTAGTAGTGAAAACCGTACACAGGAGATCTCAGAGATCTCTCGTGGCCTCAAAACACTCGCGAAAGAACTTAACATTCCAATCATTGCTCTCTCACAACTCTCTCGTGCGGTTGAGTCACGACCAGATCAACGACCAAAACTTTCTGACCTTCGTGAATCTGGATCGATCGAGCAAGATGCTGACGTTGTGATGTTCCTCTATCGTGAAGATCGTGTAAAACCTGATGCAGAAAAAACAAATATTGCTGAAGTGATCATCGCTAAACACCGTAATGGCCCTATTGGTACAAAACAACTCTATTTTGCAGAAGAGTCGGCATCCTTCAAAAGCCTCGAATTAAACCATGAAACACAGTAGTATCATTTTTCATTAAGCATTTATAATTCATCATTAAGCATTTCATTTTGTATCCAAAAGTCTTTCAACAACTGATCGAGCATTTCTCATCACTGCCTGGCATTGGACCAAAAATGGCAGAGCGGCTCGTTCTTTTTCTTTTTAAAGGTGAAAAGGAAAAGTGTGCTAATTTTGCTATTGCACTTGGACACTTAAAAGATCTCCAGAATTGTTCCTTATGCTTCAATATTGCGCAAGATGATAAATGCTTGATCTGTCGTGATAAGAATAGAGATGCAGGAAAGATCTGCGTCGTTGAAGAAGCTCTTGATATCATCCCTATCGAACGCACAAAGTCCTTCAGTGGCCTCTATCACGTCCTTGGTGGAACACTAGAGACAAACAAGGTTACTGGTAGCGACCTGACGATCCCGCAGCTTCTTTCGCGTATTAGTGATACAAACATTACAGAAGTTGTGATCGCGACGAATCTCACAACAGAAGGTGATGTCACAGCTCTTTATCTCAAACGCAAGATGGATCCGCTCAACATCACCATAACACGTCTTGCTCGAGGTCTTGCAACAGGCTCCGATATCGAATATGCTGATGATATGACACTTAAAAGCGCCTTGACAAACAGGGCCAAAATGTGATATAAAAGATAGTTGTCTTTTAACAATTATTCCTAATATTACTGACCAAATAATATTTTTTTTACCGCACTTCACCATAGGATCGTACAATGTTTCTTTTTCCGATTTTCCAGATACTGTCACGACGTGAGCTGACTCAGAAAAAAATCAACCCATACGATGGTAATGCCTATAAAAAAGCAGTTGAGGATTTTGAGTCATCTTCAGATTTTTCCCTTAAATGCTCAGAAGATACCACTGGTGAAAAGATCTACTACCAAGAAGGTCTCCGTGAACTCTTCCCAGGCCACACCAAGCCAACAGACGAAAGTCTTATTGAAATACGCGACTACTACAAAATGGCAAATGATATGACACCGCCATATATATGGCTCTGCTTAAATATCAATTCAGATCGCGTTCTGGCAACGCCCGAAATAATGAAAATCCTTAGGAATGACCCTAATGTACATTGCGTTATTCCCTAATGACGATTCACACCAAGCCGAAGTTCATAACACATTCAAAGAATGTTTATGAACTTCGGTTTTTTATTTTCTAAGAAAGTATACAATGCTATGAATATTTTAGAACCCTCTATAGTCCTCTCTATCGATGGTACTATTCTTTCTATCAAAAAACTCCCCGAAGGGAGCTTGAAAGTATACATAGGGAAATTTAACGCTTACTCCATTGTGGAGCGCGACGTGCTTTTTTGAGTCCTGGCTTCTTGCGTTCCACCTTCCGTGCATCACGGACGAGGAATCCCTCTGTTTTTAGTGTTGGTCGCAAACCTTCGTCAAATATATTTAATGCCCGTGCAATTGCAAGACGAGATGCTTCTGCTTGCCCTGTTTGTCCACCACCGCGCACAAGAACTGTAACAGAAAATTTCTCATCCATCCCCGTTTTTGTCAATGGTGCAAGAAAAGAATATCTTTGCTGCGTCGTCTTGAAATAATCATTTAATTCACGATCATTCACAATGATCTGTCGCTTCTTTACATCTTTGATCGGATAAATACGCGCTTGTGCAACCGCAGTTTTACGACGGCCAACCGCATAAAAATATTTACCATCAAGTTGCATAGGATTCTTCATCTTTTTATCAGCAGTCTTTGTTGCTGTTTTCTTCGTCGTCTTAGTTGTTGCAGTTTTTGTTGCCATAGAATTATGCGTGAGTTACATCAATTTTTTTATCGTGATTTGCGTCATTGTACACAAAGAGTCTTTTTTGCATTTGTCGTCCAAGTTTATTTTTCGGAAGCATACCGTGAATCGAGTGTTGCAAGATCTTCCTCGCATCTTTCTCTCGCATTTCCTCAACTGTAGCTGTGCGCATTCCTCCTGGATAACCACTATATTTATAATACCGTTTATCTTGTTCCTTATTTCCTGTAACGTGAATCTGTTTTGCATTTATGATCACAACAATATCACCATCATCGATATGTGGTGTGTAGTCCACTTTTCCCTTCCCTGTCAAAACACGTGCAACCTCAGTAGAGAGACGTCCTAAGACTTTATCATTTGCATCGTAGAGGTGAGTTTGTCGTTCCATGGCCTGAATATAAGTTATTTAGAATCCTTTGTAGCTACTTTCTTCTCTTCTTTCTTTGCTACAGTTTTTTCACTTTTCTTATCAGTTGTCTTTTCTGTGATTGTCTCTTTTTGGTCAACGAATTCAATGATCGCCATTTCCGCACTATCACTCTTTCGTCGTGGCAATTTGATCACGCGGGTATAACCACTTGTACGCTTATCAAGACGCTCAATAAATTCACTTGTCATCAATTTCTTAATTGCAATAAGAGGAATGATTCCTTCCAACTTACGTACAACAACTAATTTATCACTGCCACCACGCTTCGCTTTTGTGATCACTGGATCGATCTGCATTTTTAATTCCTTCGCCTTTGCCTGTGTTGTTTCGATGCGTTCATGCATGATCAAACTTCCCAGCATTGTACGAGAAAGAGCTAGACGTTGTCGTCTTACGCGTCCAAATTGTCGTCCTATCTTACAATGTTTCATTTCCTGTGCATTCCTTGCAAAGAAGGGATACGGTTATATTTAATCTTATTTATGATTGAGTGTGATACCAAGGTCACCAATTGATTTTTTGATCTCCTTGATACCTTTGCTGCCCATACCATCGAGTTCATTGAGTTCATTTTCTGTCAGTGTTGCGATCTTCTCTGGCGCAGTAAGCTTATTTGTCTCGAGAATATTCATTGTACGAGTTGATACGCCACTGATCACCTTTGGTAACTCTGGTTGTACAGGTACTGGTACTTCTTCTGTATGTTCCCGTTGTTCCTTTAGTTCTCTTTCTTTCGCAATTTCTTCTTTTGCTTCATTCGCATCAATCACTGTATTCATCGCGCCAAATTGCTCAACAAGAATTGTTGTTGCGCGTGCAAATGCATCATCAGGCGAAAGAGAGCCATCCGTTTCGATCTCAAGCGTCACTTTTTCGTAATCTGTTCGCTTATCAACACGCATGTTCTCAACTGTAAAATTCACACGACGCACTGGTGTATAGATCGCATCGATTGCGATGACACCAATCTCTTTTTCATCACGCTCTTGCTGATCAACTGGGACATAACCAAGTCCTTTCTCGACAGTACATTCTAGATCAAGAGAAAGTTTTTTATCCGTTACAGTGGCAATATGATGATCAGTATTCACAACTTCGATCGCAGAAGACGTCTTGAAGTCACCTGCAGTTGCTTCGTTTCCACCCTTAACCGATAGTGAGATCGTCACAGGTCCATCTTCATACATAATGAAACGTACCTTTTTGAGATTTAAAATGATCTGTACGACATCTTCAGCGATACCATCGACCGCAGAAAACTCATGTGTCACACCCTTGATCTTGATCGATGTGATTGCAGAACCCTCAAGCGATGAGAGAAGGACACGACGTAATGCGTTACCAAGTGTTGTTCCATAGCCAGGATAACACGCAGGAATCGAAAAAGCGGTCGTTTTTTCATCGATCTCTGTACGCTGTGGTGGTTGTGGGACTGTAATAATTTCCATTATTTTATATTTAATGACTTACACACGTAAGATAAATTAATTATTTTGAATAAAATTCAACGACGATTTGTGGATCAACATTATAGGCGCAATCACTTCGTTTTGGCAATGCGATCATCTTTCCATTGAAACTCTTTGGGTCAAGAGACAACCATGCTGGAACGTCTTTCTTATTCTTGAGAGATTCTGCTTGATTTTTAAAATAGGCATTTTCGGCTTTCTTTGGATTGATCGAGATCTCATCACCAACCTCACTACGGTATGACGGAATATTCAGTTTCTTGCCATTGACATAAATGAGACCATGGGAAACGATCTGTCGTGCCTGTGGTCGTGTATTTGCATAACCAAGGCGATAGACAACATTATCGAGACGTCGCTCCAATCGCGCTAAAAGAAGATCCCCTGTAACACCAGGTTTATTCTTTACATCTTCGTAGTGCTTACGAAATTGACGCTCTAGAACACCATAGATGAATTTGATCTTTTGCTTCATCATCAGTTGTTTTCCATATTCACTTTGGCCACGTGAAAAACTCTGTCCATGTGCTCCTGGCGGATAGTTCTTTCGTGCAAGGATCTTATCATATTTCTCGCTACCGAAGATATTTTCTCCAAATCGTCTACAAATTTTCGCTTTTGGCGTCGTCTGCCGTGCCATAATGCTTCTGGTCAATTAGTTAAAAAATGACTACACACGTCGTGGTCGCCGCGCGCGACAGCCATTGTGTGCAATCGGTGTGATGTCTTTGATCATTGTCATTTCATACCCATGTCCCGCAAGTGCCCGCACAGATGATTCTCGCCCGCTACCGACACCCTTCACATACACTTCTAATTCTTTGATCCCATTTTTTTGTATTTTCTCATGCACATCTCCAGCAACTTGTGATGCAGCATACGGTGTTGACTTCTTTGCGCCCTTAAATCCAAGTGATCCAGCACTTGACCATGCAAGAACTGCACCATTGAGATCAGTGACCGTAATGATCGTATTGTTATATGTACATTGTATATGTATTTGACCTTTATATACCTGACGCGTTCCTTTTCGACGGCGTGTTGGTACGTCTGCTTGCTCTGTCTTTGCATCAGATCTTTTTGCGTCTTGTGTTTTTTTTACTTCATTACTCATAAAATACAATAAATGTGATCAAAAAATAATATATAAAATAAAATATTCTTCTTATGTCTTCTCTGCAGTTCCCTTACGACCACTTCCAGCTGTCATCCGCTTATTACCACGAACGGTACGGTTATTTGTCTTCGTCCGTTGTCCACGTACTGGTAAACCTTTCGTATGTCGTGTACCACGATAACAACCAATTTCTCGTAATCGACGAATATTTGTCTTTACGATGTGCTTCAATTCTCCCTCAACACGATATTTTGTTTCAATTTCTTCACGCAGTTTATTTGCATCTGCAGCACTCACGTCTTTTGTTCGTGTATTTGGGTCAACGCCAGCAACGTCAAGCACTTTTTGACTTGTTGTGCGTCCAACACCATAGACATACGTCAGAGCAATTTCAATGCGCTTATCATCTGGAATGTTAATACCTGCAATACGAATCATAGTCGTGTGAATTTAAAACAAATTTATTTATCTAACCTTGTCGTTGTTTATGTTTTGGATTCGAACAAATTACAAAAACCTTTCCACGTCGTCGAACTACTTTACATTGTGCACAGATTTTTTTAACTGATGCTCGAACTTTCATGCTATTTCTTTAATATTAGAGTCTGCAATCTACAATCTATGTGTAATACGACCTTTTGTAAGATCATAAGGACTCATCTCTACACGTACGCGATCACCTGGCATAAGTCGTATGTAATGAATACGCATTTTACCGGAAATATGAGCCAACACTTCATGATCATTTTCAAGTTTCACCTTAAATGTTGTACTTGGGAGTACTTCGAGTACCTCGCCTTCGATCGTGATCGTATCTTTTTTATTTCCCATAAATAATCTTATATTACTGAGTAGAAATCATAACGCAAAAAAACAAGAGAGGGTCATCTTTCCATTCCATCGGTCCTGGTTCATGTATAGCAGATGGGAAAGGCCTCTTTGATAATCTGTGCTTTTCAATTTCCTAAGACTCGTAATGTGTATACTACGCTACTGTGATTTATTTGTCAACACCTCCTATGATAGGATGTAGGAATGAGATCGTAGTGAAAGAGCTGTTCATAAGAGCAACTTCACTTATATATAACTATTCAAATGTAATGATCAACATTTTGTCGAGAGATGATAATTTATTTGTCAGAAATGAGATATTTGGCGTGAAATTAAAATCAATACGATCGATCGGTGCATACTTTTCATGAACAATGGTCGTGATCTCCTCAATTGTTTTCCCAAGAACATCACTACGAAAAATTTCTTCATCAACATTTGCGACGTAAGACCCTTCTCCTTTAACACCAAGTGATAATTCTTCCTTGTCATATTTTGCCTCAGCATCACCATAAACGATCGTGATCTCTCCTTCTGGTACCATCGCATCACTATCGATCTTTTTGATGATCGCTGCATCTAGGATCGTATATACATCATCACCAGAGAAACTGATCACTTTAACTGGCGCTGTAAGTGTATAGTCAAATGTATCAACCGCTGTTTCAACTGCAACAGATGTACTACTGGAAACATCACCAACCTCAACGGTATCCTCAAGGAAGATCCCTCCACCATTTTCTTCAACGACAGCAGCAATTTGTGTACGGATATCTTGTGCAAATGTTTCCTTCATTTTTTTCTCTGCTGTCATAAGATCTTCTTCTGATACTGCGAGAAGTGTCTCCCCACCACTGCCACCACCACGCATCGCTTCCTCAGACTTTCCATAGATCTTTTTAATTTTTTGCGAACCAGAAAGACCAGGAATCGTAAAATCATCTGGCTCAATATCGTATTCACTGCCAGCAGCATCAGCAACGACATCTACCGTGATCTGACCAGGTTTACCAGCCTCTACGCCTGGTATCATCACACCCTTTACAATCCGGAAAATTTTACCATCAGATGACTCCAATCGTGTCGTTGCCACAAGTTGCTGATCTTCTGTACCAAATTCATTATAAAGAATGACTTGCCCACGCGCCTTCTGTTGCGACGATGTGATCTTCTGTGTCGCTGGAAAAGATGCTGTTTGAGTTACATCAATTGCGATCATTGTGCCAGGAATGATCCGTCGTTCAATATCAACAGTGTCGGCAGATGTCACAGCATCGATCGTCAGATCAGCCATTTCTGTAGCACGCTTCAAAACAATGTGCATATCGGTTTTCGGCAGGAAGATGAACAACGACGTTGCAATTGCAAGAATGATCGCAAGAACAGCAACGATTTTTGTAAGACGTGAGAAAATACCATGACTTTTATGAAGAGATTTCGTCTTTTTCTTTTTCTCTGCAGCTTTTTTGATTGGCGGAGATTTCTGCTCTTGCTTATAAAAATCTGAAATAAGTTCTTT
The DNA here is from genome assembly GCA_030592425.1 of Candidatus Moraniibacteriota bacterium. Taxonomy (GTDB): domain Bacteria; phylum Patescibacteriota; class Minisyncoccia; order Moranbacterales; genus JAUVJK01. The sequence continues at coordinate 3,682 of JAUVJK010000006.1, read as the reverse complement.
CTTTTCTTCTCCTTCAGCAGAAACTTCCGTTTGCGATTGCTGCACTGTAACGATAGCAGCGGCTGTGCTACGTTTCTTCTTTTTGGCATCCTTACCATCTTTTGTTTTCATATCAATACTTGCTCCCGTGACAAGGTCAGCATTGATCAAACTTCGTTCATATTCTTGTGTTTCTTTCGTCACCATCTCATTCTCATCACGTTTCTGAGACGAACTAAAAAATTGATCCGTACCAAGATTCACTTCAAGTTCACTATCTGGCGATGCATTGGCGTGGCTTTCCTTTAACTGTGATTTTTGCACACTGTTAGTAGGAGGAGATGACCATGCCGCCTCAAGTTCTTCTATAGACATTTCTCCTTTTGACTGCGGTCGCTCCACTGGTTGTGCAAGAGGTACTTCATGCGCCTTCTGTGACGCCTGAACGACCATGCCATCCATCGTCGGTGCAGATTTCTTCTCTTGTGCAACACCCCTAACAGCAATATTCTTGGGAACAGATCTCTTTTGTCCTTGATGGTCGGTTACTGGCACTTGTTGTGCATCTTTCATTTGCGCAAGATCTTGTACATTGTTGTCCACTGACTGGGTCCGTTGTTCTTTTTGATCAGGCCGCTCCTTATCCTCCGCATATTCTGAATAACGATCTACTGGAATGCCCACTTTTTCTGCAAGAACAGCACCTTCCTCATCATGTGTTGCAAGAGTGATCTTTTTATGGCATTTTATCGCCTCTCTTTTCAAAAGACGAATATTGATCACGCTTTGCAACAAAAGAGAATTTTGTGATACTACCATCACAATATCAACAGCTTGTGCGACACGCAATTTTTCTACGATCGTTGTGATCTCATCGTTATTATCAATATAGATCTTGTGTTTCATGAGTCACTTTTAATTATCACTACTTTATATAAAATTGGCCTTTCTGTGCATTGTTCTATCAACTTTTTATCGAACGCATTGCACGGCGCAAAATATTTGCCATCACACGCTCATTATCAGCAAGATCAATCGCTAGATTCGCGAGTCCCATCGGTGTAACATCTTGTGGACTAACAAGCATGCCTGTTTGATCAACAATATGTGCAACATCTTTTGGCTGGAGAAAGCTAATTTTCGGCGTTTTTGTAAATGGAAGATTTTGTGTCCATTCTGGACGCATCAAAGCAGCTTGCAGATTTGGTAATCCTGAACCACCACCGCAAAGATAGATCGTTGATGGCAAAAGATCTGTTTTTGCAAATTCCATCAAAGATAGTTCGACACCCCCAACCCATACTTGGCTATCACCTTCCAAGAATTCATTGATCTGATCGGTGCTTTCACGTGCCAATTTTCCATGCGAATATTTAAGCTTTAGAGCTTCTGCTTCATCAAATGTCACAGTCAATTCTTTTTCTAAACGATGTGTAAATGCACGACCTCCCAAAGCAAACATCTTCGTCCCTTCAAGACCACCATTGCGCACAACCGCAACGTCAGTCGTTCCACCACCAACATCAATAAAGATCGCGCTAAAGTCCAATACATCTTCATAACCAACAGATGAAGATACAGCAAAAGGCTCTGCTGCAATGCTCATCAGATCTAATTTTAATTCTTTTGCAATAGAATCAAGTGCACCAAGATGCAACATTGGTGCGTACGCATTAAAAATACTCACAGAAACTGACTTCCCCTGAAAATCAAGTGGATTTGTAATGCGATAACCGTCGATACGAACATCAACAATCGCTGCATTGATCAATTTAATATCAATATCATGTCCCAATTCCCACACCAATTGCTCTTTGATACGATCATATGCCTTCCACTGTACTTTCTGAATGATATTCTTCAATTCTGGGAGGTCGATCTTGTCCTCAGGATTTGGACGCTCATAATGCACAGTTGTCGTTGTACCCTTTACAAGTTCTCCAGCAATGCCCATAATCGCACTTTTCACACGCTTTATTTTCGCTTGATTTAATGCTGAAGCAATAGCGTCTTGTGAGGCTTCGATCACGCCAGAGATATCAGAGATTGCACCAGAACGCATATTACCGTATTTCTGGCGTGTTCGTCCAACACCAATGACATTTCCTTTCTTATTTTTAAAATCTGGCACAAAAACGAGAGCTTTGACAACATCAGTTCCAATGTCTAAAGCAAGAAGAGGCTCATTGTTTTTTGCGCCACGACCTTTACCAAAAAATCTCATATATTTTTATATTTTCACGATCTAAATCCCATCTTTACTCTTCACGAAAGTAGTCCTCCATTTTTTGCTTTTGCAGTAATCCTTTGTGTGCACCATAATAACCAACGACACTGGTTGCATTTATACTTCCCCATGTAAGACATTCTTTCATTGATCGCTCGTACAGATATGCTGCAATGAAGCCGCTTGAAAATGAATCCCCTGCACCCGTCGTATCAAGCGCTAATTCTTTGTCATGTGGATCTATATGATAATGTTGTGTATCATCAGCAGCCCATGCACCACGTCTACCATCCGTCAATACAACGATCTGCGCGCCACATTCCCTAAGAGCATCAAGAAGATTGTCCTCATGAGAAAGTTCTTCTTCATTATACATCGGTTTTGCATTCGCGACAATTTCTATTGCCTCATCTTTATTCACAAAAAGTATTTTTGCGAATGCGACAAGAGAAAGAACGATATCTGGATTCTCTTTAATATTGTGTTGGCCAGGATTAAAAATAAAGGAGAGATCACGATCTTCCAAAATGATCTTCAGGTGTTTTGCATGTGAATAATAATCACCATAAAGAGAGCCGACAAAAAGCCATTGATACTCTACGAGATCTTCCTTGCAAATTTCGAGATGCTCACCAACATCACGATTTGCAAAAATTGTGCGTTCACCAGTATTCTTATTGACAATGATCGCGGAGAGATCTGTTCGCATCTGCGCAAGTTGTGTGATCTTTGCACAAGAAACACCATTTTTCGTCAATTCCCCAATAATCCATTCCCCATCACTGTCATAGCCAACACACGTATAAATACTCACAATGATATCAAGACGTGCCAAACCAACGGAAATATTCGTCGCACAACCACCAGGTGATTCGAAGCGATCCTCGATATGATGTTTTCCGCCCAATTCAAAACACAACTTCTGCCGTGAATATGTATCTTTTGGTGTATCAATAATAACAGCGTCATCTGTCGGTAAAAAAATATCCTTACCAGCAGAACCAATACAGACAATACGATCACTTTGTGCCATACATTTCTTCTTCTATCCATTTATATTTAATATGATAACATATTTTCCCATTCTATGCTCATACGATTGTAAAAAAGATCACCACACTCCGTGAAGATCTTTTCATCTTTTGAAAAATGACTACAATCCCACCTACTACGCATATGCGTAGTATTTCTGTACAAAAATGACATCATTCTTTATTTGTCGTGTAGTGAGAATCCACTTCGTTATTGCACAAATCACTCACTATCCCCTGTCTTGCATATTACTGGTTACCAATTACCGATTACTGTCTGTTCCTCTTTGTTCTTCTACTCTGCTGCGTGCCATACGAGTCCTTCAAAGCGCCAGATATGTTCTGGATACTTTTTGATGACGAGATCTTTTTCATGATCTGTTGATGCGTAGAAGTGACCTTTGTATTCTTCACTCCAGAAACGATAGATCGGTTTTGATTTTGT
>JAUVJK010000001.1 GCA_030592425.1 Candidatus Moraniibacteriota bacterium | reverse complement strand
TATAGAATTTACCGTCAGTACGATCATTTTTGTGATTACGTTCGGACTCATCATTTCTGAGCGTATACATCGTACTGTAATTGCTATCTTTGGTGCGATCACGATGGTCTTGTACGGACACTTCAGTGGGTTTTACTCTGGTAGCGAAGCACTCGCGGCAATTGATTTCAATACGATCGGACTTCTTATGGGAATGATGGTGGTCGTTGCAATTCTGGAAACGACAGGTGCCTTTCAATATCTCGGAATCCTCACGGCAAAGAAAACAAAGGGTAATCCATGGCTATTAATTGTTGCTCTCGGTACGTTGACATCAGCGCTTTCCATGATTCTCGATAATGTTACGACGATCATTTTGATTGTGCCAATTACGATCATTATCGCGCGTATGATCAAAATTTCTGTGATTCCGCTTTTGATTGCGGAAGCAATTCTTGCCAATGTAGGGGGCATCGCAACATTGGTCGGTGATCCACCAAACATTATGATCGCATCAGCGGCGAACTTTAGTTTTAATGACTTTCTGACACATTCTCTGCCGATAATTATCTTTGTATGGCTTGCAACGCTTCTGACGCTTAGAATTATCTATCGTAAAGAAATCAAGGAATCGCCACAGCATATAGATGAGCTGATGAAAATGAATGAGAAGGATGCGATCGAGGATCCACAGACTCTAAAGATCATCATATTTGTACTTGTAGTTGTTGTCGCGCTATTTTTTATACATCACATAATCCATCTCCAGCCGGCGATGGTAGCTCTGATTGGTGCAGCAATGGCACTTATTCTGGTCGTACCACACAAAGATCCGCAGAAAATCTTCGAAAAACTCGAACTCTCCGTGTTGGCATTTTTTGCGGCACTCTTTGTGATCGTTGGTGGTTTGGAACATGCAGGCGTCCTCAAAGTTCTTGCTGATACACTTACATCAGGCGCGGCAGATAATATTCTTATGACAGCGATCATCGTTCTGTGGGCGAGCGCTGTTCTTTCTGCAATCATCGATAATATCCCATTTACAGTCGCGATGATCCCTGTTATTGTATACCTTCAGACACAAGGAGTAGATGTAAATCTCCTGTGGTGGGCACTGGTCTTTGGTGTAGGTCTTGGCGGTAATGGTACTCCTATTGGTTCATCCGCTGGTGTGATCGTTGTGTCCAAGTCGGAACAGGCAGGTCATTCAATTTCATTCAAAGAATGGATCCGTGTAGGAGGAATTGTGATGGTTGTGGGGTGCTTTGTCGCCACGTTAGGACTCATTGCTTTCCATGAATATCTCAGCGCGCCAACAAATGGACAATTAAGGGCAGCTGAAAATGTAGAGCAAACAGAGGAAATGTAGGAAGAAGAAGGTGAATCTACAAAAACTCACTAGACTTCTTTTATTGAGGATATTGGACAAAAAAAGAATACAGGTATTAATACCGGTATTCTTTTTTGTATAGTCATGTTGTGATGAGATGTTGCATGTAATTTCTCGGTATAAAAATTTGTCCAAAGGGTAGAATTGCGATAGTATAGAAAGATAAAAGATCATGAAAAGCATAAATTATGGAACTTTACGAACATAAGAAAATTGAGCAAAAATGGCGGGAAAAATGGGAAACTTCTGGTGTCTATAAAACGACAGAAGATGCTGACAAAGAAAAATTCTATATTCTTGATATGTTTCCTTATCCTTCTGGCGTAGGATTGCATGTGGGGCATCCTAAGGGCTATATCGCCACCGATATTATTGCGCGGTACAAGAAAATGAAAGGCTTTAATGTGCTTCATCCAATGGGCTGGGATGCTTTTGGTTTGCCGGCAGAACAATATGCACTCAAAAATAAAGTTCATCCACGTGTTGCGACACAAGAGAATATTGCCACATTCAAGACTCAGATCGAGAAGATCTCACTTAACTATGATTGGGATCGAGAATTTTCCACAACTGATCCTGACTATTATAAATGGACGCAGTGGACATTCTTGCAAATGTTCAAGAAAGATCTTGTCTATCGTTCGCATGAGCCGATCAACTGGTGTCCGTCATGTAAGACGGGACTTGCCAACGAAGACCTTGAGGACGGCGCTTGTGAGCGTTGTGGTACACCAATCGAAAAGAAAAAAATGCCACAATGGGTGATTAAGATCACTGACTATGCAGATCGCATGCTTGCAGATCTCGATGGGCTCGATTGGCAAGAAAATATCAAGCAATCACAGAGGAATTGGATCGGCAGAAGTGAAGGTGCAGAAATAGAATTTAGAATTAAGAATGAAGAATTAAAAAGTACGTCACAAAAAGTGATCTTGATGCATGGCAAAGATACTGATCCCTCTCAAAAATGGTATCCATGGCTTGCGGCAGAAATGCAAAAGAAAAAAATTCCATTTGTTGCACCAGTTTTATTGCATGCTGATGATCCGCACATGGACGAGTGGCTGTCACAGTTAGATGATACTAAGCCAACTGAGGACACAATTCTTATAGGGCATTCTCGTGGAGGTGTTGCGATTTTGCGATGGCTTGAAAAACAACCAGAAAACTTTAAGGTAAAAAAAGTAATCCTTGTTGCAACGAACTATGCAAAATGTGACGAGAAACACACAAAAGACAATACACATGGATTTTATACAGATGCCGGTTATGATTTTGAAGCGATAAAAAAGCATTGTGATGATTTTGTCGTTCTTCATTCAACAGATGATAAATGGGTATCATTTAGTCATGGAGAAACAAATGCACACGGTCTTGATGCGAACTTCATAAAATTTAACGATAGAGGTCACTTTGGTAGTACGCTAAAAAAGCAGGAGATCCCAGCGTTATTGGATCTTATTTCAGGCGTGCAAGACATCTCTATAAAAGTATTCACGACGCGTGTTGATACGATCTTTTCTGGTGCGTTTGTGATTCTTGCACCGGAACATGAGCTTGTAGAAATATTAAAAGAAAAAATATCAAATGGAACTGAGGTTGAAGAATATATCCAGGCAGCACAGAAGAAGACAGAGATTGATCGTACCGCTGTAGATAAAGAAAAAACGGGTGTTGAGCTTAAGAGTGTGACAGTGATCAATCCAGCGACTGGACAGGAGATTCCTGTGTGGATTTCAGATTTTGTTCTTGCGTACTATGGTACGGGCGCGGTGTTCGCTGATGCGCATGATGCGCGTGATTTTGTGATGGCAAAGAAGTATAATATTCCCCTTACAGTTTCGATTCGTCCGAAGAGTGACGCTGCATGGGAAAAAGTGAAAAATTTCGAAGAATGCTATGAAGAAGATGGTATTCTTGTAAACTCTGGTGATTTCGACGGGCTTACGTCAGAGGAAGCACGATCAAAGATCACGCAGTGGCTTGCACAAAAGGACCTCGCTGAAGAAAAGACATCTTATCGATTGCGTGACTGGGTATTTGGACGGCAGCGGTATTGGGGCGAGCCAATTCCACTTATTCATTGTGAGAAGTGTGGTGTTGTACCAATGCCAGAAGAAGAATTGCCATTGGTACTTCCAGATGTGGAGCATTATGAGCCGACGGATACAGGAGAATCGCCACTCGCGGGAATTGATGAATGGGTTAATACAGAGTGTCCACAGTGTGGTGGATCTGCGCGGCGTGAAACAGATACGATGCCACAGTGGGCAGGATCGAGTTGGTATTATTTGCGCTATATTGATCCAAAGAATGACACCGCTCTTGTAGATCCTCAGAAAGAAAAGTATTGGTCACCTGTTGATTTTTATGTTGGTGGCGAAGAACATGCGACGCGGCACTTGATCTATGCACGATTTTGGCATAAATTCCTTTTTGATATTGGTGTTGTGTCACATGACGAACCTTTTGCGAAATTACAGACTGTTGGACTGATCATAGCAGAGGATGGACGAAAGATGAGTAAACGTTGGGGAAATGTGATCAATCCGGATGATGTGATCGAGCGTTTTGGTGCTGACACGTTTCGTACGTATGAAATGTTTATGGGGCCTTTTGATGCGAGTGTCGCATGGAATACAGAAGGAATGATTGGGTCACGAAAATTCATCGAACGTATTTGGAAGATCTACTACAGAGACTATGTTGGTGGTGAAACACCCAATGCTTTGAAAAAAACACTGCACAAAACGATCAATAAAGTGGGTGACGATATTGAAGAGATGAAATATAATACAGCAATTTCTGCAATGATGATCCTCTCCAATGATATCGAAAAGCAAAAGAGTATTTCTACAGAAGACTTTGGTGCTTTTCTGAAGATCCTCTGTCCCTTTGCGCCACATATAACACAAGAGCTTTGGGAACAAATGGGCAATACATCATTTCTGATCGAAGAGAATTGGCCAGTCTATGATGAAAAATATCTCAGTGATGACGAGATTGAGCTTGTTGTACAAGTAAATGGAAAAGTACGTGATAAGATCATGGTCGCAGCTGATATTGCAGAAGATGATGCAAAAGAAAAAGCCCTCGCTAGCAAAAAAGTACAGAAATTTATTGACGGCAAAAAAGTACGAAAAGTGATCTTCGTTCAGGGAAAATTAGTAAGTATTGTTGTATAATTTATTTGGGTACCTTTTAAGGTACCTTTCCAGCCGAAGGCTGATCAGAGGAAAACTGAAAAGGTACCCAAGAAATAATAAAAAATTATGAAAAAAGAAAATTTACAGAATCTACTCTTTCTTGATGTCGAGGCGACTGGGTTGGAAGAAGAAGATCGATTGGTGCAGGTTGCGTATGCGTATAATGGTCAGGAGAGTGAACAGATGTTCCATCCAGAGGTAGAAATGAATGTACGTGCGATGGAGGTGACGCACATTACCAATAAACATCTTATAGATAAGGAGGTTTTTGTTGGGAGTGAATATTATTGTGATCTGGAAACAATTCTGGAGCAGGATGAAACGATCTTTATTGCACATAATGCACCGTATGATATCAGTATGCTTGAGCGTGAAGGGTTGAAAGTTGATAAGGTGATCGATACCTATAAGCTCGCACATGTATTTGATGTGCGTAGCGAAATTCCTGCGTACCGTCTTCAATTTTTACGATATTATTTTGGGTTGGATATTGATGATGTTATTGCTCATAATGCTCTGGGCGATGTGCGTGTACTTATTGCAGTCTTTGAAAAATTATATAATGAAATGATCGGGACAGGGACGCATGAAGAATTGATCCAGAAGATGATCCATATCTCTTCCGAGCCAGTTCTTATCAAGATGTTTAATTTTGGAAAGCATCGTGATGAACTTGTGGCAGATGTGGCGCGACATGATAAGGGGTATTTGCAATGGTTGCTTAGACAAAAAGAAATTGCCGCAGCAGAGGGTGATGTGGATGAGAATTGGATCTTTACACTCAAAAAATACGTACAATAAGGGGGATTATTGTAAAGATGTCGTTTTTGAATGCATTGTCAAAAAGGTGAAATGGATGTTAGAATAAAGCACTTGGAGATTTTTTCGTTGAGGTGTAAGTCTTTTTATTCTAGAGGTATGAAGTGTATTATATTAGCAGCGGGACGTGGAACACGTATGGGTGAATTAACGAATGATTGTCCAAAACCGATGCTGCCAATCAAGGGAAAGCCAAAACTTGCATATACAATAGAGAAGCTCCCATCTGTTGTGACAGAAGTGATCTTGGTCGTTGGTTATCACAAACAACAGATCATTGATTATTTTGGTGATGTTTATAGCGGTCGAAGGATTCGTTATGTCGAGCAAAAAGAATTTAATGGAACTGCTGGTGCGCTTACGCTTACAAAAGAAATGATTGGTGATGAAAAATTTCTTGTTTTGATGGGGGATGATCTTTATATGAAAAAAGATATTGAAAGATTGACACAATATGATCTTGCACTTCTTGCCTACGAAACACAAAATGCACAGTCGTATGGACTTGTTGATATTGATGAGAAGAGTCACCTTGTAGGTGTTGTGGAGCGGCCACATGACCGTAAAGAAGGACTTGTGAATACTGCAGCATACGCGCTGACGCCAGAGTATTTTGACTATGCACTGGTAGCGATTGGCAGTGGTGAATATGGATTACCACAGACGATCGTAACAATGCGAGATCATCATGAAATTTCTGTGATCACGACAGAACATTGGTTTCCTGTGGGAACGCCGGAAGATCTTGAACGTGCTCAAAAAGAGATCGCAAAATATTTATTATAAAGAAAATAATATGCGACAGAGAAAGATTGTTACGATTGGTGGTGGAACGGGACAGTTTACATTGCTTTCAGGGCTCAAGAACTATTCTTATGATATTTCAGCAATCGTCTCAATGGCAGATGATGGTGGATCGACGGGTATTTTGCGTGATGAGCTTGGTGTCTTGCCACCAGGTGATGCACGACAGTGTCTTGTAGCTCTCTCTGACTCAACGGACACATTGCGTGCATTGATGAACTATCGTTTTGAAAAAGGGGAATTAAAGGGGCATAATTTTGGTAATCTTTTGATCTCGGCACTGGAGAAGATTACAGGAAGCTTTTCGGAGGGTATATGTGAAGCGACGCGTATTTTGAATGTGAAAGGCTGCGTGATGCCGGTGAGTGAAGGTGATATGCGATTATCAATCGTTTTAAGTGATGGAAGTACATTATCTGGAGAGAAAGAGCTTGATGATAATATACAGATCAAAAAAATTGGTGTACGAGAGATTAAGCTTGCGCGTCGTATTCGCGTCAATCAACGAGCTGTTGATGTAGCTCACCGTGCTGATTATATTGTGATCGGTCCAGGTGATCATTTCGGAAGTATTATGCCAAATTTTCTCGTGTCAGGTTTGTGTCGTGCAATCAAAAAAAGTAATGCGAGTGTTATTTTTATTGCGCCACTGACAAATAAGCGAGGACATACAGAGAATTTTTCTGTTGATGATTATGTATGCGCAATCGAAAAACGTATCGGAAAGGGTCGTATTAACTATGTTGTTGTGAATACAAAGGATCCTTCACGAACAATTTTGCAGAGATACGAAAAACAAGAAGGGTCACATTCATTGGTTCATGCGCATCCTAGTGTGAGTGCCCGTGCAGCGTATAGGATCGTGCGAGGTGATATTTTGCAGCGTAAAATAACACGATATGCAAAAGGTGATGAAATTGCTCATACACGCGCATTTATTCGCCATGACAGTGATCGATTGGCACAAGCGATTTCCTATATTATAGAATTCGGACAGGATTGTGTATTTACTATTGATGATTAATTATGCAAATTTTTATTGATTTTGATGATGTCCTTTTCAACACAGGAGAATTTAACGTGGAGTTTGAGAAGGTTTTTGATAGGTGTGGTGTCGATAACAAACTATTTCAGGTGACATACAAAGAGGCGCGTGAGCGTGATGGTATTGCTAATTATAGCTTCGATCGACATTGTGCCATTTTGGAAAAAGATCACAATATCAGTCTTGCGAAGATCAATGATGCTGTAGTAAAATTATTGAATCACGCAGATCAATTTGTTTTTACTGATGCAGAGCATTTTCTTAAAAAACTACAAGCAGATGATCACGAGCTCTATCTCGTGTCATTTGGTGCACCATCAATTCAAGAGGGGAAAGTGTGTGGAAGTGGACTGAGGGAGTATTTCAAAAAGATCATTGTTGGAGAGATCTCAAAAGGCGAGAAAATAAAGGAAGTATTGGGAGCTGGAAATGGTAAGCATTACTTCTTTCTTGATGATCGTGTAGAACATATTACAAATGTAAAAGAGAACTGTTCAGGTATCCTCACGATCCTTGTCGAGCGGCCAGAAGGGCGCTATCATGATGATAGGATGGATTCATGTGATTTTACAGCTGAAAGTTTGAATGACGTAGAAAAAATAATTAAAAGATTCTCCTAACTCCTAAAATATATGTGTGGCATCGTTGGGTATATTGGAAAGAATAATGCAAAAGATGTATTGATCGAAGGCTTAAAACGTCTGGAATATCGTGGTTATGATAGTGCTGGCATTGCAATTGTAAATGATCAGACAAAAAAGAAAGTATCAATTGTGAAGGCTGTCGGAAAAGTCGCTGCACTTGCAGAGAAATCACAGAAGCGGGCATTAAATGGCTCAGTAGGCATTGCACATACGCGGTGGGCAACACATGGAAAGCCAAGTGTCGCAAATGCACACCCCCATTCTGCAGGGAGGATCACGCTTGTGCACAATGGCATTATTGAAAATTATCAAGAGTTGAAAAATATACTGATCAAGAAAAAGCATATTTTCACATCAGAAACAGATAGTGAGGTCGTTGCACATTTGATCGAACAAGAGTGTAAAAAAAAGAACTTTGAGGATGCTGTATATGCTACTTTGAAACAATTAAAAGGTGCTTATGCGCTTGGCATTATTAATAGTGATGAACCAGGTAAACTTATTGCAGTACGGAATAGTTCACCGCTTGTCTTGGGTGTTGGTGATGGGGAATATATTTTTGCATCTGATCCGTCAGCGATCATTCAACATACGAAAGATGTGATCTATTTGGAGGATGGGGAAGTTGTGATCGCGACAGCTAGTGGTTATACGGTCAAAACACTGACACAAAAAATACGACATAGAAATGTACAAAAATTGGAGTGGAATGATGAGCAGGCTCAGAAAGAAGGCTACGCACACTTTATGCTTAAAGAGATCTTTGAACAGCCACATGCAATTGCTGATGCTTTGCGCGGCCGAATGGAAATTGGTGAAGGTCTTGCGCGCTTGGGAGGGTTGCGGAGTGTGACAGATGAATTGAGGGAGATCGAGCGCATTATTATTATTTCTTGTGGCACATCCTATAATGCAGGACTCGTCGGGGAATATATGCTTGAGGAGTATGCGGGTATTCCGACAGAAGTAGAATATGCATCAGAATATCGTTATAGGAAGCCCTTGATCGATAAACATACAGCAGTGATCGCGATCTCACAGTCCGGTGAAACGGCAGATACACTTGCAGCGATTCGTGAAGCGAAGAGAAAGGGAGCTTTGACATTGGGTATTGTAAATGCTGTCGGTTCGACGATCGCACGAGATACTGATGCTGGTGTGTATAATCATGCTGGTCCTGAAATCAGTGTCGCTAGTACAAAATCTTTTACATCACAACTCTCGATCCTAGTTCTTCTTACTGTACTATTGGGGCGCCAGCGTGATATGAGTTTTACGATGGGGAAGCGTATTTTGACAGAGATGAAACGAATTCCACGTCATATCGATACAATTGCAAAGCAGGATAAAAAGATAAAAAAGCTTGCACAGAAATACAAGAAATACGATGATCTTTTTTACTTGGGTCGTAAATATAATTATCCAATTGCTCTGGAAGGAGCTCTCAAGATTAAAGAGATCTCCTATGTACATGCAGAGGGTTATGCAGCTGGTGAGATGAAACACGGTCCAATTGCGCTTATTGATAAAGATCTTCCATCGATTATTATTGCACCAAAAGATAGTGTTTATGAGAAGACAGTGAGCGGCATTGAAGAGATTCGCGCGCGTCGTGGTAAGGTAATTGTGATCACGACCAAAGGCACAAAAGAATTGGAGAAGATCGCAAATGATATTATTGAGATCCCGAAAACACTGGAAATGCTCATGCCTCTTTTGACTGTCGTGCCATTACAGCTTTTTGCTTATCATTTTGGCGTTGCACGTGGACTTGATGTAGATCAGCCGCGTAATCTTGCTAAATCAGTTACAGTGGAATAATAGTCAAAATGATAGGTCTCTAAGTGCATAAATATTTTTATAACTTTCAATTTGATAACTTCTGACTTTTTATGGAACTAACAATTTTACAAGTAGTCTTACTTGGTTTAATACAGGGTTTCACAGAATTTTTACCAATCTCTAGTTCTGGTCACCTTGCATTAATGCCATTTCTTTTTGATTTTGATGATCCAGGACTCGCTTTTTCTGCTGCATTACATTTAGGAACGCTTTTGGCTGTTGTAATCTATTTTCGTAAAGATCTTCTGTATATTTTTCAGAGTGTCTTTGGTGGGGTCGTAGAGGACTCTCAATTACCACAACAGTCATTGTTGTTGCTTGTGATTGCGACGATACCAGCTGTAATCGTCGGATTCTTTTTCGAAGATATTATTGAAACAATGTTGCGTGTACCAATGATTATTGTTATTCTCTTGGTTGCGGGGAGTCTCTTCTTTTATTTGACAGATCGTTTTGCAAAGAAGGACCGACCAATGAAGGAAATCTCTCAAAAAGATACGATCATCTTTGGCTTATTGCAAGCGATTGCAGTCATCCCTGGTGTGTCACGTAGCGGGATGACAATTGCTGCTGGTCGTATGTTGGGATTTTCACGCGATGCATCAACGCGATTTTCTTTTTTGATGGCAATTCCTGTGATCTTGGGTGCGAGTATTCTTAAAGTGCCAGATGTCGTTGAATATGGTCTTACGATGACATTTATCATTGGTGCTGTGGTGTCATTTATTACTGCATATTTGACAATTAAATATTTCTTACAATTCATTCAAAATATTCCATTTAGTATTTTTGTGTGGTATAGTGTTTTCTTGGCTGGAGTGATCATTTATTTTGTTTATTAGATCTATGGAAATTCTCGATGGGAAAAAAATTGCAGCAAAAAAACTCCTACTACTGAAGAAAAATATTCAGGATAATAACGTTGAGCCAACGCTTGCTGTGATCCTTGTTGGTGATGATAAAGCATCACGTCTCTATGTAAAACTGAAGGAGGAAACGGCAAAGGAAATCGGCATTGAATTGCGAAAGTATCTTTTTGCAAAAAATGCCGAACAAGAAGAGATTCTTGCATGTATCGATTTTCTGAACAATGATTTAGGTACAGATGGTATAATCGTACAATTGCCTTTGCCAGAAGAACTTGATACAGATATGATCATTGGAGCAATTGATCCACGTAAGGATGTAGATGGCTTCCATGAGGATAATATTGTGGCATTTATTGATCATGAGGAAGAGATGTGGCCAGTTTTCCCTCATGCTCTTATGATATTGCTTGAAAGTGCAGCAATGGACCTTACAGGAAAGACAGCATCGTTAATTGTCAATTCTCAGAAGTTTGGCTCTGTTCTCGCAGCAGCATGTGATCGATATAATATTATGTCACATATTATTATCTATCAACAACGTAAATGTCAGCAAGCGCAAATTCTTGCTTCAGATATTATTATTACAGCATGTGGTGTCCCAGGAACAGTTACAGGTTCTTATATAAAAAAGAATGCCATCATTATTGATGGTGGCATTAGTACACAAAATAATAAAACAGTGGGTGACGTTGACGTGACGTCAGTAACTGAAAAAGCGTCGTATCTTTCCCTAGTGCCAGGGGGTGTTGGACCAGTGACAATTGCTTGTCTTTTGGAAAATGTTCTTGCTTTAAATAAAAGAAAACAATAGGCATATTATGGTACAGATATGTTACTGTGAGATTTTTTGTACACGCGAATAGGGTGCGAGTAAATATAGTCTACCTTTGCCTGTATTTCTCGCATACACTTCAAAAGTATTACTTTCTATATGATATTAGTTACATTCGGATTACAAGGTGACTGTTCAATGACAGGGATATCATTTTTTGCTTCGATAACGCTATTCAACGCGATATAAACAGTTTTGATGTGAGATGCTTTCTAGATATTTTTGGTAGATATAAGTGCCATTATACTAAGAATATCAATGATCGTAATTGTGATTAATGACTCGCCAAGCGTATGCCTAGCGAACAGATTGTGCCCGGAGAGAGAATTGAACTCTCATTGTATTGTTACAACTGGATTTTGTCTCCCTCCACTACATTTCGGGAGATAAAAGTCCATCGTCTAGTGTGCCGAAGGAGGGACTCGAACCCTCATGCTGTGAAGCACACGATTTTGAGTCGTGCGTGTATACCAATTCCACCACTTCGGCTGATGTTGCTGTTTGTTTTTTGTGTAACGCTACACGTCAGTACTGGATAAATATACTACCCTGTCTGCCGATGAGGCAGATTCTGTCATCTTGAATAGCATGAAGTTATAATGTCTAGATTACACTGCACTTCTATTAGTGTCAATCTGTGGTATAATCTTGTATATGGCAAACATTATATCATTAATCAATCAAAAGGGTGGCGTCGGCAAAACGACGACATCTGTAAACTTAGCGACATATCTTGCAGCCGCAGGAAAATTTGTGCTACTTGTAGATCTTGATCCTCAAGGCAATGCTTCAAGTGGTTTGGGTATTGATGTGCGCTCCATTACACATGGACTCTATGAAAAGATGATTACTGGTGAGGATCCACGTAGTGCGATCATTAAAACGACAACATTTGGACATGATGTCTTACCAGCAACACCAGCACTCGCTGGCGCAAATGTAGAATTAATCAATGTAGAAAATCGAGAATTTCGTTTATATGATGTTCTTCGACAAGTACGGATGGATTATGACTATATTATTATTGATGCGCCACCAAGTCTTGGATTATTGACGATCAATGGTCTTGTCGCATCAGATGAAGTTATTATTCCTGTGCAAGCAGAATACTATGCACTTGAAGGTTTGGGGCAGCTTTTGGAAACAATTGATCTTGTAAAAAATAATTTGCAACCAGAACTTTCTATTATGGGTGCTGTGGTGACATTGTATGATAAGAGGAATCGGTTAGCACGTCAGGTTGTACGAGAAATGAAGGATCATTTTCCGGGAAAAGTATTCGATACAATCATTCCTCGTACAGTACGGTTGGCAGAGGCGCCAAGTTTTGGGAAACCGATTTCTCAGTTTGATGCATTTTCGAAGGGCGCGCGTGCTTATAAAAATCTTGCACGCGAGGTTATGGAATTGGAGGAGGAAAATTCTGGTGAAAAATTTACAGTGTAACAATGTGTAGGTGTGCGATTTGTGATGAACAACAAATAATATAAATTTCGATATATGGTACAGCAACATGGATTAGGACGAGGCCTTTCCTCTTTGATCCCACAAAAAAATAATGTGCAACAAACAACGTCTTCTTCGCAGAAAAATATTGCAAAGGAATCTCCTCAGCAGGATAAAAGTGTTCCTTATGTAGAGCGCAAAGAACAAAATATTGATCAGCAGCAGGAGGAAAATGTACGTGCTGCAGGCATGTCAAATGTACAGGCGCAGAATGAAATTACAACCTCTGGAAGTTTGGAAATTGATATTGATTTGATTGTAAAAAATTCACAGCAGCCACGTACGAATTTTGATGAACAAAAATTGGAAGAGCTGACAGCATCGATTAAGGAACATGGTGTGATTCAGCCTTTGATCGTGATCAAAAAAGGATCGCAATGCTATGAATTGATCGCTGGTGAGCGTCGTTTACAAGCATCGAAGCGTGCAGGTTTTACAGTTGTCCCGGTAACGGTGCGTTCAGAAGATATTGATGAACAAAAAAAATTGGAATTAGCTCTTATTGAGAATATTCAACGACATGATCTTGATGTGATTGAAGAAGCGCGAGGTTACAATAAACTTGCAGAGGAATTTGAACTTTCACAGGAAGATATTGCAGTAAAGACGGGGAAGAGTCGTAGCGCTGTTGCCAATCGCATGCGTCTGCTTAAATTACCTATTGATGTGCAACGCGCTCTCAGTAAAGGAGAAATTACAGAAGGCCATGCAAAAGCGATATTAGCCCTTTCGAATTCTGAGAAACAGCGAGCTCTCTTTCAATTGATTATTGCGCAACACTTGACTGTGCGACAAGCAGAAGAGAAAACAAAAAGTGTTTCTGTAAGAACATATACACGCGCATCGAAAGATCCGCAGATAAAGATTCTTGAAGAAAAATTAACAGAAAGCCTTGGTACGAAAGTTCATGTAGCACATAAGGGGGATGGTGGCAGCGTGACCATTGATTACTATACAGAAGATGAATTGGCGCGTCTCACAGATCGATTGTCAAGAAATGGTGCATAGGTAGTAATCACATCAAGAGAAAAAACAAAAAAGATACCTCGAAGGGTATCTTTAAAATTGTGAAGAATATTATTGTCTTGTCTCACTTTTCTTTTTAAGAGTTTGACGAATATGAGAGCGGGCAGAGCGAGTTTTGGCAAATGTCAGCCAACTTTGATTTGGCGTTTGGCGATTTTTGTCGATTAGAATCTCGATCATGTCACCATTTCTAATGGTATAATCTAGGGCGACCATTTTCGCATTTACTTTGGCTCCTGTTGTTTTATCCCCAATCTCTGAGTGAATTGCATAAGCAAAATCGATAGGCGTTGCTTCTTCTGGAAGCTCGATCACATCACCTTTTGGTGTGAATGCAAAAATGTGATTTTTTAGAAAATCGATTTTGAGACCCTCCATAAATTCCTGAGAATCATTACCAACATCATTTTGCCATTCCTGTAGTTGTTTGACCCAAGCAATTTCGGCGGATTGCTGTGGCTCTGGTTTTTTACGGGAAAAATAATCTTTCCACGTCTTTTTATTTTCTTCGTAGAGCCAATGCGCTGCGATGCCGAACTCTGCTTCATCATGCATTTTTTGTGTGCGGATTTGTACTTCTAGAACGCGTCCTTCTGGACCAAAGATCGTTGTATGTAGCGATTGATAACCATTAGGCTTTGGGAGAGAGATATAGTCTTTGATCCGTCCAACCATTGGGCGATAGCGTTTGTGAATAATCCCAAGTGCTTCATAGCAATCAACAATCTCTGGAACAATAATACGAATTGCTGCAAGATCATAAACGCGTGAGATCTCCATATCATGTTTTTTGAGTTTGATAAATAAACTATAAAGAAATTTTGCACGCCCATGAATATCAATGACTTTAATCCCTTCTTCCTTGAGACCATTAGTAATTGTTTTGATCGCTCGCTCAATATATTTCTCTGCTTCTTTGTATCTTTTTTCGCCAACTTGTCTCGTATATTCGTAATTTTTTGGGTCGAGATATTTGAAACAGAGATCTCCCATTTGTCCATAGATCTCACCAATACCAAGACGATTGGCAATTGGAATGTAGATCTCCATTGTTTCATGAGCGATGCGTTGTTGCTTATCTGGCGGGAGATGTTCAAGTGTGCGGAGATTATGCAGTCGGTCGGCAAGTTTGATAATGACCGTGCGGATATCAGAGGCCATTGCCAAGAACATGCGTCGCCAATTCTCTAGCATGTAATCCTCTTGTGAATGACGAAGCTTTATTTTGCCCAATTTTGTGATCCCATCGATCATTTGTGCAATATCCTCACCGAACTCTTTACTGATCGTTGTAAGTGTTTCTGGTGTGTCCTCCGGGACATCATGCATGAGACCAGCGGACACAGTCCGTGCATCCATACCCATTTCTGCAAGGATCTGCGCTGTTGCAAGACAATGCTGAATATATGGTATACCACTAGCTCTTTTTTGTCCGTCATGCGCGGTATTAGCAAATGCAAAAGCGCGTTGTACAAGGCGTTTGCCCTCACTACTTGGTTGCACCTTAAAACTTGCAAGGATGTCATCAATTGTTAGCTCTTTCTGTTCCATAGAATATTTCTTTATCTATCCATACTATAGCGCACTGTTGAGTGTGAGGGAAGAGTATTTTATGGAATGAGATGGTGAAAAATTCTATTGACTTTTGTAAAATTCGATGCTAATGTGTATCTTGTCTTTAGGACAAATAGTAGTTTTTTCACAACAAGAGGTAATATAGTTATGTCACATAATAATTGTTGCGCAACACCCGATCAGGCAGCAGAATATCTAGGAAGAATTTTTAATGTCGGTGTCGTGTATTCTTATCATGATATTCGCAAAACTGTGAGTGATAGATTGTATAGTGGAAATTCATTATTTTCTCGTATATCAGCATCAACTCTTCGCCGTTTTTTCCTCGATGACAGAATATTGGCCAACTGGGAAGATAAGATGTGGAATTTTGCTATGCTATGTGGAGCTTTTAGCATCTTTTTTGCGTTCATCGGATTTGGTGCAGCTTCTTTGGTGTCGATAGCTCTGGGAGCAGGTGTTTTTATTGCTTATCTTCCAGAACGGTTCGCCGCGCGCCATTTCGATATCTGGAACAGTAGCTGGGGGGATTGTCCAGACTGCTTTGTTCAAAAGCGTAAGATCGAGACAGCTTTTATTTTATGCGGGCTAGATCCGTGTGATTTTGAGATCGTCTTCCCACGAAGACCTGTAAAGGATAAAGCTGGTCAGTGGTCTTGCACAAGGGTTGCTCTTGTGAGTTTTAAAGATCAGAAGAAACGAGGGTTAGAAAGGCATGAGAGACCATATTTTGAGTTTGGTTCAACTCCAATAAAAACAACCACATAGAGTAATAATCAAACTATGCAAATAAGATAATTTGAGTCACTTATACCCATTGGTATTCGTGACTCGTTTTTTTGTAGTATTTCAGTCAGAAATGTTTGTTTGTAATTTATGATTATGATATCTTGCAAATGTTTAGTTTGATGAATTGTTTTTTAACAAAAAGGAGAAGGCGGACCAAGGTTTGTGCTTTGGCGATGATTATCTCATCGCGTGCCCACATTTCAATATACCTTGTAGTGGAGGATTGTATGGGATTCTTGTCCAGATCACAGAAGATAGTCATTTATGGTATCGTGAATGCGTTATCAATGATCTCGCAAAAAAATAAATGCACACAACGTCGTCGTTAATAATTCTAATGAGTGCGTTTTTTCTTTACTCTAAATCTTTAAAGAAGGGCATTTGTTTTGACAAGACGATGGACGTGTTATACGATCTCTGTACTGTTCTTTGATGTTAATAACGATCAGGTAGATATTTGTTCTTTCCATCACAGGCATTTGTGCGAAAGCATGAAATGAAGAATATCATTTTCATTACTATAACGAAGAGAGGCTCGTAACATGCCAAATAATGTAGAACTGCAACGCTTTTTATCAGAGAATGCGGTCGGTCCGTACTCTGAAGAGGAGTGTCTTACAATTGCATCCGAAATGTCTCATAAGACGGTCTTTGGTCAATTCATTTATCGTCATACAGGAGAGTTTGAGGATGTAATCTCTATGATCTATGGTTGTGCAATTTTTCTCCTCATAATATTGTCTTTTTGGGGTATTTGGACTCTTTTAATGCATTCTTTTGTCGCATTGATCCTATTCTCCAGCATTATTATTATTTTCTTTTTAGGCTGGTTCCTTAAGTATGCTGTCTATCCTGGCGTCGCATTTAAAAAGGGTCTCTCAGACTATTATGGAACATCCTGTGATACATCGAATGCCGAGTGGGAGTTGCGTAAAAAACTAAGAGAGAATGGTTTAGACCCCCACGATGTCACAGTGATCTCACCAAAGATCTATCGTGGTACAAAAAAGATCAAAACGTGGTTGTTATTCCGTCTGCGTGGCGATGAAAAAGGGTGGTATCGAATCTAATTAAAGTCGAAATAAGAATCTTTCATTAGACGAAGCTGTTGTAAGACATAACATGTCAGATAACAGTTTTTTTATTTCTTCTTTTCTAACTTATCAGGACGATGATTCGGACAGGTTTTATTTGAGCATCGCTCCGGAATCGTTTTAGTCCCTTCCCAGCCAAAGGCTGACTGGTTTACTTCTTTTCTAACTTATCAGGACGATGATTCGGACATGTTTTGTCGCTACACCTTTCTGGGATGGTTTTCGTCCCTTGCATCATGAGTGCGCCGCATTTTTTTGCGCCGACTTTATAATTACATTTTTTACCAGTTGGTTTTGCTTTGATTGCGTTTTTGCAATCTGGATATTCTGTACAGCTATAGAAAACACCAAAGCGACCATTGCGTTCCATCATCTCACCCTTGTTGCAGGCGGGACATTTCACACCTGTTTTTTTCTTTGCAATCTCTTTTGGATCTTCTTTGATATATTTACATTTTGGGTAATTGCTACAGGAGATGAAACGTCCAAATTTACCATCTCGTTCAACGAGTTTGCCATCTTTGCAGTCAGGACACGCCTCACCGGTTTCTTTTGGTCCTTCGAGTTCTTTACCTTCCATAGTACGGGCGCCCTGACAGTCAGGAAAATTCTTACAACTCAGGAACTTCCCATTTTTACTGAGTTTGATGATCATCTTACCTTTACATGTTGGGCACTTCATTTTTGGATCAGCATCACCGAGATCAGTTGCCTTTTCAAGCTTTTCTTTGCTTTTTACATCTTTGGAAAAGGGTTCATAAAAGTCTTTGAGTGTTTTTGCATATTCACGTTCACCACGAGCAATCTCATCGAGTTCGTTTTCCATTTCTGCTGTAAAGCCATCACTGATGTATTGTGCAAAATGCTCACTGAGGAAATCGCTTACGACCTCACCGGTATCTGTTGGGATGAGTGCACGCGCCTCTTTGTCAACATAGCCACGATCTTGGATTGTTTTGATCGTTGATGCATATGTACTTGGCCGACCAATGCCACGTTTTTCCAATTCTTTGACAAGTCCTGCTTCGGAGTAGCGGGGTAGTGGGAGTGTTTCTTTTTCTTGTGTGTCGAGCTTTACAAGTTTGAGAGGATCACCTTTGGTGACAGCTGGTACTTTTGTATCTTCACTTTTTGCTGCAGGGTCAGCGAGAAACCATCCTGGAGATATGACACGCGAACCAACGACAGTAAAGTCAGGAATTGTTGCGCCAATGATATTAGCAGCCACTCTTGTTTTCTTCAATTGTGCATCTTTCATTTGGCTGGCAATGGTGCGTGCATGGATGAGTAAATAGAGTTTTTTCTGATCAGCTGATTTTCCTGCGACTTCTGTTTTGACGTGTGACGGGCGGATTGCCTCATGGGCCTCTTGCGCATTTTTACTTTTGGTTTTAAATGTGCGTGACTCGTAGAGTTTCGCTGTATATTCTGCGGTAACGAATTTCTTGATCGCAACCATCGCTTCTTTGGAGAGAAAGGTTGAGTCTGTACGCATGTAGGTGATCTTACCAGCTTGGTAGAGACCCTGTGCGGCTCGCATGGTGCGTGATGGCGTGAAGCCAAATCGAGAGCTTGCTGTTTGTTGGAGCGTTGATGTTGTAAAAGGTGGGCGAGGTGTTCGTTTTTGTGTGGATTCTTTTGCATCAATGATCGTCCAGGGGTGTTTTTTGCCCATTGTAACGATACGTTTCATCTCTTTTTCTTCCCGAGGTTCTTCTCTGCACGCCAGTGTGAGAGTATCTTTTTTTTGCGTGAGGACATTAGCTGTGAGCGCCCAATAACGTTCTGGGACAAATGATTTGATCTCTTTTTCACGTTCAACAAGGATTCGTAGCGCGGGAGATTGCACGCGACCAGCACTCAATCCGTAACGGACTTTTTTCCAAATAATGCCAGAAAGATCATAACCAACAAGGCGATCAAGAACGCGACGCGCTTCTTGCGCGCGGCGAAGGTTTTGGTCGATCTGATGAGGATGTTTAAGTGCTTCGTTGATTGCATCTTTTGTGATCTCATGGAAAACGATGCGCTTCATTTTTTTTCGCGGCACACCAGCATCAGCAAGGATAGCAGCAACGTGCCACGCGATTGCCTCTCCTTCACGGTCGGGGTCCATCGCGAGGAGAATCTCGGATGCTTTCTTGGCGCTTTTGATGAGGTCATCGACGATTTCTTGTTTGTCCTCAGAGATGACGTAGTGTGGCTTGAAATCTTTTTCGATGTTGATAGCATCTTTGTTTGATTTTGGAAGATCGCGAATATGTCCCACGCTCGCCTTGATCGTGTAGTTCTTGCCGTCCGTAATATATTTTTTGATCGTCGTTGTCTTGGTTGGGGACTCAACAATGAGAAGCTTCATAGTATTGTGATAATTAATAATCTTTTTATTTTTTACAGGAGGATATATTTTTGACCACCGATATTTTTGATCATACCTTTCATCTCCATCAGAATCAGTGTGCTACTTGCATCCGTTGCATCTAGTGTAGTGATTCTGATAATTCTGTCAATGGAGATTCCTTCGGTATTCTTCATGAGAAGATTAAGAACCTCTTGTTCTGCTGGAGAATCAGCTGTGATCGTACGTTCTTGTGCAGGTTGATTATTTTTGGCGAGGTCGAGATCGTCAATGATCTGTTGTGCATTTTGGACGATCTGTGCATTACCACTGGCAATCAACTTATGCGTACCATAAGATTGTTGCGCAAAGATCGAACCAGGCACGGCAAAAAGTTTTCGTTCAAACTTTGTTGCAAGATTAGCTGTGATGAGCGTGCCAGAATGCTCAGCAGCTTCGATCACGAGCGTCGCACAGGCCATACCGGCCATGATGCGATTGCGAGCAGGGAAGGTACCTTTACTCGGCTGTGTTGGCACAGGGTATTCACTCAGTAGTGCACCACTGTGATCGATGATCTCACGTGCAATCACAACATTGCTCCGTGGTGTGATCGACAGATCGTCGATACTGCCACCAAGTACACCAATCGTCGCGCCGTGCGCATCGAGTGCACTTCTGTGAGCAATCGCATCAATGCCAAGAGCAAGGCCGCTAATAACAGTAATACCAGCTTGTGCGAGGTCAAAGGCAAGTTTGTAACACGCTTGTTTTCCGTATGTGCTAAATTTACGCGCTCCAACGATTGCAATGGTAGGTGTTTGTAATACTTTTTTGTTACCTCGCACATAAAGAAGAAATGGTGGATTGGGAATTTTCTTGAGAAGTTTTGGAAAATCTGGATCAGTGATTGTCAGAAGTGTCATTTTTTCTTTTTCTAATTTTTCCCATTCTCGTACAACGTCAATTGCGGATTGCTCTCGCACAACTGTTTGTGCAAGGGCATCAGATAATCCTGATTCCACGAGATCGCTGTGAGATGCGTGCCAAGCTATTTCTGCTGTGGTGCAATGTGTGATCATCAAGCGTAATTTTTGTGGACCAACACCAGGGATAAGATTAAGTGCATTAAGATAAGCGTGATCGTGCATAAAAAATAGAAGCCTCTATAGTAGCCCCTATAGAGGCTTCTATGTAGAAGGAATGTAAAGTTCGAAATTAAGGGGAAAATATTTTTGAAGTTGTTTATAGCTACAGTTTTTTTGTATTTTCTATGATCTTTTCAAAAAGAGGTGGGAGATCTTCTAATTCTTTAACAGAGAATTTCTGGAGAACGTAATCGCGACCACTGATGTTTTTACGCATTATCTCATCTCGAGCATCGACGCCGATACGGATGCGTCGGAAAGTTTGTGTTTCGAGGTGGTCAATGATATTTTGAACGCCATTATGACCAGCTGCACGAGAATCATCGGAGATTTTGATCGTGCCAAAGGGGAGATCAAGCTCATCATGGAGAACGATAAGATCTTCTGGTGATAATTTATAATAATCCATCAGTGCACGAACGCAAGTACCTGAACTATTCATAAATGTTTGTGGTTTTATAAGAAGTACTTTTTCATTATTGATCATACCTTCGGTAACTTCTGCATTGTATTTTTTGTCATAGCGAAAGGGAGAGAGATCATACTGTTTACGTAAATGATCAACGGCAAGAAATCCTGCGTTGTGTCGTGTGTAGATATATTGTGTGCCTGGATTTCCGAGTCCGATGTAGATTTTCATAGAGTTATTATTAAATCATAAAATGAAATGGCGTAAAATAGTCTATTAGTAATTGCCTGTTGTTATTTTTTTTTGATCACTTCTAAATACTGCTGATTGCCAGATGCTCCATTAAGATCATCGACAGTTGCTTCTTCATAGAGAATTTGCTCTTCGAGATCACTTCCGATGACGATAATAATATCCGCTTCTTTTTCAATGCTGTCAGCATAGACGTTATGATCTTCACGCTTTGTTTCTAATTGGCGCATGATTTCATCGGCTGTAAATACTTTTTTGCCATCGCTATAGTCAATTATCAATGTCTCATTTTCGATACCTAACAACTCTGATGTTGCGACTGATACGTTTGTGAGTCCGAGATCTTTTGTAAGAAGTTTCTGCGTGCGTGCTGTTAGTGCTGGTACATCACTTTGATTGATAATAATAATTTTCGCATCTTCTGCGATAACTTTTTCTCTCCGTTTTTTGATCTTGTCGACGTCAAAAACATTTTCTGCGAGGTCACGAATTTCTGTATAAGAGCCTGTACGCGGCATAAGCCCAAATGCGCGAATTGGTCCATGTTGCACATGCATCACACGTAGAAGACTATCTGGCTTCCATGCATCGATGACAACAGTTGTAATATTTTGTGTATCAAGTTTTTTGATAAGTGCTACAAAGTGTGTCATATCTGTTGCTGAAATATCTGTACGGATATGATCACCAAGGGACGTGAGAAGTGCGTTCATTGCAAAGGGATTGAAGATCGTTTTGAGAGAGAATGCACGATTTTTCAATGCTTGAAGTACCTGCTGCTGGCGTTTTGCGCGTCCGAAATCACCTTCTGGATCTCCATGGCGGTAACGTACATATTTCAGAGCTGTTTCTCCACTCATAATTTGGAGGCCTTTTTCAATTTCGAATGTTTGATAGCTCCGATTTGGTCCAGGGTAGCGTGTGTCTTTAACATCGCGGAGCACATCGACATTGATACCACTCAGAGAATCAACAATATCAATGAAGCCATTAAAATCTGCGATGATATAGAAATGAATTTTTTGACCAGTAATATCCTCAATTGTTTCTTTGAGTGGCTCAACACCTTTTTCATTTGAGAGGCCATATTGATAAACAGAGTTGATGCGTGTGTAGTAGTCAGTATTAGGAATATTGACGTAGAGATCTCGTGGTAGGGAAAAGAGTGCAATTTTCTTTTCAACAGTGTCGATACTTGCGATCATGATTGTATCTGTCAGATCTGTACCAGGATAATCTTCGCTTGCTTTTCCGAGAAGAAGAATGTTGATGCGATCGTATTCTTCAAGTGTGGAGGATTCAATTGCAAATTCTTCAAAGGGAACATCGAATGGGCGATCTTGTTCGGCTGGAAGAATCGTTTCGTCATGTGTTGTTCGATAATGTGTGGAAAATGTTTTCCACGTAAAATAGAGAAGGACACTGATAAGTGTAACAAGGAGGAGGATGAAACAATAAAAGAGTATCTTTTTAAGATAGCTCCAGATACTTTTGTGTTGCTTGATCTCCTTAATCGGTACAACTGCTGGTGTATTGATAGACTCTTCATAGGCGTGGGAGATTGTCTGTTTCGGCTGGCGTAAGTTATACTTACCCGTTGTAGCCTTCTTTTTATTGTGTGGTCGTTTGATATCCATAGTCTTTTGCTTTTATGAGAGTATTGTACCATATTGTGTGAGTAAAGAGGATATGAAGGCTTTAAGAAATATTCGTTAAGAGGTCTTGCATAGTGGGTATTTTCGTGCTATAATGCCTATGTTTACTTAAATAAATACCGTATTCATGGTAAAAAATCCATTTTTCAACAAATCTGATGAAGATGTAGCAAAGCGAATCCAAGCGGAGCGTTCGGGAAAGAAAAAAAAGAACGAACCAAATTCATCATTCCTAAATGTCGATGGTTCGGTCTCTTCAGAAAATAAATCACAAACAACAAAAGCGAATTCTGACAATGAGGGTGAGGCAACGGTCAAGAATTTTATTGTGGAAATTGTGAAGATCTTTGCATTAGCACTTATTATTATTGTGCCAATTCGTCTTTTTATTTTTCAACCATTTTTTGTCCAGGGTAATAGCATGTTGCCAAATTTTGAGAATGCACAGTATTTGATCGTTAATGAGGCTGGTTATAAAAGGACAGTAATTGGGCCATCAGAAAAACCCTTTTTTGTAACGGAGCCATGGAAAGAGATCGAGCGAGGGACAGCGGTTGTTTTTCGTGCCCCGGGAAATTCAAAGGAATTTTATATTAAACGTGTGATTGGGCTTCCTGGCGAATCTGTAACAATTGAAGATGGAAAGGTGAAGGTAAGTAACGAAGATCAACCAGAAGGATCTTATATGGATGAGTCAGTTTATTTGCCACCAGAGCGACGAACATTTTGTGGTGGCAATGAATCCTGTCCCACAGTAACATTGGAAAATGATGAATATTATGTCTTGGGTGATAATCGAGGTGCGAGTAACGATTCTCGTTCATGGGGCCCATTACATAAAGATAAGGTTATTGGTACTGTTGCTGTTCGTGCGTGGCCAGTAACAAAAATACAACTCTACTAAGTTAATCATGACAGACATTTTTATTTTTTAAGATCATTGCTATGGTAAAGAAAACATCACGGAAGAAAGTGGCTACAAAGAGAGCTACAAAAAAGAAAGTTGTGACGAAGAAGAAAAAGCCTGTAAAAAAAATAAATAAAAAGAAAATTGTAAAAAAGTCTACAAAGAAAAAATCTGCGCAGAAGCTACAACAAAAGAATGTGGTTACTGCTGAAAAAAAGAATGAAACGCCAAAGGAAGTAAAGATGGAACAAGAGCTCATCTTACAGACGGTGCGAGGAATGCGAGACATTTTACCAGGGGAACAATCATACTGGCAGCAGATTCGTCGTATTCTTGATCGTGCACAGAATGAATATGGTTTTCAACGGATTGACACACCAGTTGTTGAATTTCAGAACCTTTTTGAGCGTCCAATTGGGAAGGGGACAGATATTGTTGATAAGGAAATGTACACATTCAAAACGAAAGGTCATGATAATGTTGCATTGCGTCCAGAATTTACAGCAAGTGTTGGTCGTGCATATATTCAACATGGTATGAATGTATTGCCGAAGCCAATCAAACTTTTTACAACAGGGCAGCTCTATCGTTACGATCGACCGCAAGAAGGTCGTTATCGCGAGCACTGGCAAGCGAATTTTGACATTCTTGGTGAAGAGGACCCGATTCTTGATGCGCAGATCATTCAACTAGCGTATCGTATTGTTACAGGTCTTGGTCTCAAAAAAATTCAGTTTCAAGTGAATTCCATTGGAACACCAGAATGTCGCAAAGAATATGTCAATCTTTTGACAGCATATTTAACATCGAAAAAAAGAAAATTGTGTCAGACGTGTCGTACACGACTAACAACAAATCCAATGCGTATTTTGGATTGTAAAGAAGATAAATGTGCACAAGTCTCTGGAAGCGCGCCACAATCGATTGATCACCTTGATACTGAATCACGGACACATTTCAAAAATCTTTTAGAATATTTAGATGAATTGGATTTGCCATATGTAATTAACCCGCGACTTGTACGAGGCTTTGATTATTATACGCGCACAGTCTTTGAGATCTGGTCTGGTGAAGAAGGAAGCAAAAGGCATTCTCTCGGTGGTGGTGGTCGTTATGATGGCTTAATCGAGACATTGGGTGGCGAACGAACGCCAGCAATTGGTTTTGGGATTGGTTTGGATCGTCTCGTGATCGAGATGAAACGTGTAAAAGCACGTGAATATACGCCACCAAAGCCACGTGTTTATTTGGCACAACTTGGTGACCTAGGAAAGAAAAAAAGTCTTTGCCTTTTTTCTGAATTGGAAAAAAATGGCATTCTTGTTGCAGAGAGCTTTGGTCGGGGTGCTTTGAAGGCTCAGATGCGTCACGCAAACAAGCTAGGTGTTGATATTACGCTTATCATTGGACAAAAGGAGGCATTGGATGGTACAGTAATCGTAAAGAACATGATGAACGGAACACAAGAGACAATTGCTGTAGAGAAGGTTATCAAACTTATAAAGAGGGGGTTAAATGCAACAGTGAAGGTCTCACGTCGTAAATAGAAGTTATGAAGGATTGTCTTTTTTGTAAAATTATCAATGGTGATATCTCTGCGGAGATCTTATATAAGGATGATCTTGTAATCGCATTTACGGATACACATCCTTTGGCACCAGTGCATATTCTTGTAATTCCAAAGGAGCATATTGCATCCTTGAATGATGTCACGGATTCGCAGGGAGATGTGATGGGCGCACTGATCGTTGTTGCGAAGAAACTTGCACAAGAACAAGATATTGCGCAGAGTGGTTATAAACTACTCATCCGTACAGGCGATGATGGTGGACAAGAGGTGCAACATATACATCTCCATCTCATTGGTGGCGCACCACTGACAGAAAATATCCATCCTGTGTAGTACAAACTGAAAAATGAGTATTCTTGCTATTTCAGAAAAGCATAATGATCATTTTTTAGTCCGTGGTACACGTATAATGTAATTCGGACATATTTTTAGAAAGGAGGCTACATTATGATACAAGTACAGAAAAAAGATCGCGAAACATCAGAGAATCTGATCAAACGTTTTACGCGTCGCGTGCAACAAAGCGGAACACTAATGGAGGTGCGTCGTAGTCGTTTTCGTAAAGGCGATAAGAGTAAAATAGAGCGTCGCGATGAAGCTTTATATAAAAACAAGATTCGTAAAGAAATTGGTAAGCTTAAGAAAATGGGCCGTTTTGATGATGAAACACTTCGCGAATTAAAGAAGAAGATCAAGCAAGGGCAACAATAAAAGTAAATTATTTCTAGACAAAAAGTATGAAATTGCATGAACAAATTCACGTGGATCTTATCGTTGCAATGAAAAATGGTGATCACTTGCGCCGTGATGTTTTACGCATGTGTGAAAGTGTGATGAAAAATGAGGCGATCGAGCAAAAGAAAGCTATTACTGAATTTACAGATGAAGAAAGTATTGTTGTCATCAAGCGTCTTGTAAAGCAACGTAAGGATAGTGCAGCACAATTTACTGATGGTGGACGAGATGATCTTGCACAAAAGGAAAATCAAGAGATTGAGATTCTTGCTACGTATCTGCCGGCAGAGGCAAGTGATGAAGAAATACGCATCATTGTTGAGAAAGCAATCGCGGATAGTGGTGCATCATCGCAATCTGATATGGGGAAAATAATGGGAATGTCAATGAAAGAGCTGAGCGGCAATGCTGATGGTAATGATGTTCGACGAATTGTTTTAGAAATACTTTCATAGAATATTATGTCCATTGAACTGGAGTATGAAAACCACACGAAGCACCTCGACGATCACGAGGTGCTTCTTGCTGATGTTATTATGCAAACAATTTCTCTTGCACAACCAGATCTCGATCCTGCAACACAAATCACAGTGAGTTTTTCTGTTATTGACAAAGATGCAATACAAAAGTTAAATAAATCATTGCGCCATAAAGATGTCGTGACAGATATTCTTTCGATTGGCGAATTTGATCGACGTGGTGCAGTAAAAGAGCATGAAGGAAAAGATATTTTCCTTGGAGAATTGATCGTCTGTTATGACTTTATTAAAGAGTCTGCTATAATTGGTAATGTTCATTTCCTTCATGAACTTTCTTTTATTGTATCTCATGGCATCTTACATTTGATGGGCTATGAACATGGGGAGGAAATGTTCACTCTACAAGATAGTGTTAGTAAGAACATGATCATAAAGTATGCGATCTATGAATAGTTTCCGCAAAAGTATGAAAGCAGCATTGCGTGGTGTCCGTTATGCATTTCGACACGAACGAAATTTTCGCATAGAAGTATTTATCGGAATTCTCGTTGTTGTGCTGATGTTCATATTAAGTGTTAACGGATGGCATGTCGTTATCCTTGTTGTCATGATCATATGGGTCCTCGCAATGGAATTAGTAAATACGGCGACAGAACGTATTGTTGATATACTAAAACCACGTATTCATCCATATGCGCGCGTAATCAAAGATTTGATGGCATCAGCGGTTCTTCTCTCTACAATGGGAGCCGCAACAATTGGTCTGATCGTCCTTTTACCGTATCTCATTGAATTTATAAAATTAATAATTTATGGCTAAACAACATTACGTAACTGGCATCGACATTGGTGCGCATGCAGTGCGTACAGTAATCGGTGAAATTGTTCCAGAAGAACATTCTGTGCGTATTATTGGTGTTGGTGATGTTTCATCGAGTGGTTTGCGACGTGGGGCAATTACCGATGTGAGTGATGTCGCTGAAGCAATCGATGAATCTCTTCATAAAGCAGAAGAAATGTCTGGCATACAGGTAAAAAGTGTGTATGTGAGTATTGGTGGCGCAGATGTCAGTGTACAAGAATCAAAAGGTGTTGTTGCGATCGGTCGTGCTGATGGTGAGGTGACGGATGATGATGTGGACCGCGTGATCGCTGCAGCTCAAGCTGTTACGGTTCCTGCGAACAAAGAGGTGATTCATATCATTCCAAATACTTACAATCTCGATAATCAAAATGACATTAAGGATCCTGTCGGCATGAATGGTGTACGACTTGAAGTTGATGCCCTTGTTGTGGAAGTTCCATCAATCCATATAAAGAATATTTCTGCTGTTTTGCAAAAGGCACAACTCGATGCTGATGAAATGATCCTTTCTCCACTTGCTACAGCAACTTCTGTTCTTGATAAAAAACAAAAAGAGCTTGGTGTCGTTATGATCGATATTGGTGCCTCAACAACATCTCTTGCTGTTTTTGAGGAAGGTAATCTTGTACATACAGCAGTGCTTCCTGTTGGATCAGGCTATATTACAAGTGATGTCGCAATTGGCTTACGTACAACGATTGATATTGCAGAAAAAGTGAAAATCGAATATGGTAGCGCGACATTTGATGGCATTGGCGCAGGTGATGAGAGCGATGTGGCACAAGTTGACTCTTCTGAAGAAGGAACCGTTTTACACCGACATATTATTGAGATTATTGAAGCACGATTAGGAGAAATTTTTGAATTAGTACAAAAAGAATTGCATTCTGTCGGAAAAGATGGTTTATTGCCAGCTGGGGCTGTTATTACAGGTGGTGGTGCGGAATTACCTGGTATTGTTCCATATGCAAAACGTGCACTTGGCTTACCAGCACAAATTGGTGTACCACAAGAAATTACTGGTGTTATGGATCATGTTGATCGTCCAGAATATGCAACAGTCGTTGGTCTTGTGCTTTGGGGTGTGGAGCAAGAAACAGTTGATGGATTTGGGTCAGGGATCATCGGTGGCGCTGTTGATGGCGCTGGTGGTATGGTGCGTAGAATGCGTGCGTGGTTTGAGAAATTTTTACCATAAAAGATATGTGATACTTGACGAAATGATAAATGTCATGTTACAGTTCACTACCGTAATAGTATAACCATTGAATAAAAAATATTACGAGTTTCGCACAAAATATCACTGCAAAAGAATATCTTTCTAAGTAATGTGTGACTCATAAAACATAGCAATCTTATGGCTGAAGTGAAACCAGAAATTGAAACATTCGCACGTATTAAAGTTGTTGGTGTTGGAGGCTCAGGAAATAATGCAATTACACGCATGATCGACCAAAAAGTGCGTGGTGTCGAATTTGTTGCGATCAATACGGATTCACAAGCACTTCATCAATCAGCTGCATCAGAAAAAGTACATATTGGAAAAAATTTAACAAAAGGTCTTGGTGCAGGAATGAATCCCGAAGTTGGACGACAAGCAGCAGAAGAAAATCGTGAAGAGATCACGGAGGTATTAAAAGGGTCTGACATGGTTTTTGTAACTTGTGGACTTGGTGGTGGAACGGGAACGGGCGCTGCGCCAATCGTTGCAGAAGCAGCGCGTGAACTTGGTGCATTGACTGTTGGTGTTGTAACGAAGCCATTTACATTTGAGGGGATGCAACGTCGCAGTATCGCTGAGGAAGGTCTCCTTGCATTGCAGGAGCGTGTAGATACATTGATCACGATCCCAAATGATAAACTTCTTTCGATTATTGATCGTAAGACAACTTTGATGAATTCTTTCCGTATTGTTGATGATGTACTTAGGCAGGGTGTACAGGGGATCTCTGATCTGATCACGAAACCTGGTATTGTTAATGTTGACTTTGCCGATGTACGTGCGATCATGAAAAA
Source organism: Candidatus Moraniibacteriota bacterium (assembly GCA_030592425.1). GTDB lineage: Bacteria > Patescibacteriota > Minisyncoccia > Moranbacterales > JAUVJK01. Next base: position 33,103 of record JAUVJK010000001.1, on the reverse strand, counting down.
TTCTGGATCAGCATTGATGGGAATTGGTGTGTCATCTGGTGAAGATCGTGCAGCAGAAGCTGCGAAAGCCGCTATTAATAGTCCACTTTTGGAGATCTCAATTGATGGTGCGCTAGGTGTTCTCTTTAATGTTTCTGGTAGTACAGATGTTACGATGATGGAGATCAACGATGCAGCAACGATTATTACAGAGTCAATTGATCCAAATGCGAAGGTGATCTTTGGTGCTGTTGTTGATGATCAGATCCGTAAGGGAGAGATTCAGATCACTGTTGTTGCAACTGGATTTGATGCAGAAAGTATTCAAGAGACAACAGAAGAACTTTTGACACGAACTGCTCTTGATCGTACAAATGACGTTGCTGAAAAAAAGCCAGAAGTGCAGCCTGTAGCACCGCAACCTGTTGAAACAGATCCACTTGAACCTGCGACTTTTCCACGAAAACAAATGGAGCCTAGTACAATGATCATTGAAGAAAAAGTGCCGCCACGTCCACAATCAAAAGACGTTGGAAAAATGAAATTGGAAGAAGATGAATTGGATGTTCCCGCATTTATCCGTCGTAAAATGACAAAGAAATAAAGGGACGAAATATTTTATAAAAATTTTTCAGAACTCTATGCAATTTGTATAGGGTTTTTTGATCGTATAAAGAAGATAGAAGATGTTTATTGCATTGACAAATAGAATTTTGTACTGTACGGTGGTGCTACTGATTATTTCTGTTGTATTCAAATTTAGTGAAAGGAGAAACGATAATGAGTTGTTCTTTTAGGAATCGACATCCAGATTCACTTACAAAGTGCCTTAAAGGGAAACATCTTTCTTTTCTATCCCGTGAAAAGGTGTGTCAGTACATCAATCTTCTGACAACTCCTACAAAGAGTAGATATTTTTTATGGCTGAAATATTTTCATGTGCGTTATGCCTATTCTTTTATGTATGTCTACTTATCATTTTTGGTTCTCACTCTGTTTGCTTTTGGTTTTACTATATATCATCTAAGACAATGGTGGTCAACGCCAAGCTTTGATAATGTGACCTCATTTGGAGTGATCTGTCTAGTATTATTCGTACTTACTGTGATCATTGCTGGGTTTCGTGATTATCTAAAAGGCATAGGCCTTATTCGAAAATGGTACTATACAAAATGGATCTCAATTGATGATTGGAAAAAAATGAAGGCGCGAGATGATGAATCGATACCGCAGAGTATTTCATTATACTTAGAGAAGCTTTCTGAAGTAAATAGCGAGCTGAGGGTGCGTATTCAATATACTCTCGAGGATGGTGTAAATAGATCGGGTGCATTTCTTAATATCTATGATTCACGAACATATAAAACATATTTCGCTCAATTTTGGCATTAGATAGAAAACACAATTTGACCAGTAATCTGAAATAGGTGACTGGTTTTTTCTTTACAGAGTATAGTAATGAAATTGCAAAATACACAGCGCTACGCTACAGTAGAGATCGCTGGTAAATTACCAGTATATCCATAGGGGGATTGAAAAATGACAACGCCTACAGTACCTTTTACATTTTTTCTTTCTGGACATCCTGAAGCACATCGAATGATCTCATTGCAAAAATACTTGGTTCAATGTGGTATTTCAATGCTATCAAAATATGAGATTTCGATGCATAAAGATGCCCTTGTTGAGAGAGATGTTTATCCATTCATTGCAATGATCGGTAAAATACTTTCGCGTCATAGCACAATAGTTCGTAGAGTGACGGTTGGTATATTGATTATCTGGGCAATCTCTTTGTTTGCGTTCATGAGTAATGTGATCGTATGGCTAATGCCGATTGAAGATCTTGGGATCGGATTTCTATCGTTTTGTATTGCGCTTGGTACTTTGGCCTACTTATTGTCTTTTTATTGGGCATCAGAGTACAGTGTATTTGTGTCGTGGCATGAGACGCCATGGGAATCTGTCATGGGAAGTGATTATTTACTCATGAATTATAGTGCGCCAATGGAGGTTTTTCACCTTGTGGAGCGTCTACAGAAAATTAGTCCTTATCTTGAACTGCGTATTCAATATGCACGTAAGGATCCATTTCTTCAAGTCCGACATCCGCAGCAGAGATACCTTCCCTTTGAAAAACGACAAATTTGTACTGTTGCTCATTGGGATTGAATTATTCAAAAAAACACTGTATCCAGCTTACCAAATGGTATGCTGGTTTTTCTTTTTAATAGAAAATGGTACGATAGAGATATTAAATAAAGAATATTATGTATTGTCCACTTTGTAGCTACAAACAAACACAGGTCATTGATTCACGTGTCACCAAGGGCGGGAAGTCAGTGCGTCGACGACGACAGTGTTCCAAATGTGAGGAACGCTTTACGACCTATGAAGAAATTGAGATTGTTCGTTTTACCGTTGTGAAGAGGAGCGGCGAGAAAGAAGATTATGATCGTCGCAAGATCGAAGTTGGATTGCGTAAAGCGCTTGAAAAACGTCCTGTTAACGAAGAAAAGATCCAGAAGATCCTCAATGAAATTGAATATGATCTTCAAGCAAGTGAAAAACGAAAGATCGAGAGTAAAAAAATTGGAAAGATGATCATGGATAAATTGAGGGATACAGATGAGGTTGCCTTTATTCGTTTTGCAAGTGTTTATAAGGGATTTGGAAGTGTTGAAAGCTTCGAGAAGATGCTCAAACAGCTAAAATAAGGAGTCTTTATGCGTATTACAGTGAAAGTCATGTTACACGCAAAAAGAAATGTTATTGAAGAGATCGAGAAAAATAAATATCAAGTGCGTCTTTCTGTATCTCCTGTGGATGGTGGAGAAAATAAAGAATTAATCAAGATTCTTAGTGAATATTTTCATAGTCCAAAGAGTTTGATCACGATTGTGCGAAATATACATACACGTACAAAAATCATTGATATCAAGCTATGAATGGCATATTGCATAAAAAAGAGCGATTGGTCCATCCATCGGTCTTTTTTCTTTTCGGGGCATGTGGCATTATAGCTGGTGTTTTTAGTCGGTCTTATCTTATTGGAGATCTTTTCTTTTTCTCCAGCATTCTTGTGATCATGGTTCTGATCGTATTATTCGCATTGTGGCGTATACCACTATCGCGTGTGATTGTTTTGTTTATCATTTGTACTATTTTTGGTGCTGTACAAATGGATCATGCATTACAAAGGACGGATCATACGGTATTTGCAGGACAACATTTTGAACGTGAAACGATCATTGTTAAAGAACCTGTTATCAAAGAACGTTATCAAAATATCATTGTCGAGATTGATGATGACCAGCGGGCTCTTGTGCGTGTCGATCGCTACGAAAATATTGCCTATGGTGACCGTATTGCACTTTCATGCATATTGGAAACGCCGCAAAATAGAGATAATGGTTTTGATTATCGTATGTATCTGGCTAAGAGTAGTATTAATTATCAATGTGCAGATACGACGATCAACTTCATTGCACATGAGGAGTCGCTTTATGGACGTGTTATTGCACTTCGTCAGACAATGGAGACAAATGTAAACAGTGTGATTGTTGCACCACAAGCAGCGTTGGCTAATGGACTTCTTTTTGGTGGTGATGACCGTTTGAGTGAAGAATTGCAAAATGCTTTTTCTCTTACAGGAATGACTCATATTGTTGCAGTAAGCGGCTATAATGTAACGATCATTGCGCAGTATTTGATCATCGTCGGTATTGCACTTGGTCTCTGGCGTCGACAGGCTTTGTGGCTATCGCTTGCAGGAATTTTTCTCTTTGTTGCAATGATTGGTTTTCCTTCATCAGGTGTACGCGCTGCAATTATGGGCATGCTACTTCTTTTTGCCTTGCGAAGTGGGCGGATGGGGGAGGCTCAAAATGCGATCGTGATCGCTGGTGCTAGTATGCTTTTATTTAACCCTTTATTGCTACGTTATGATATTGGATTTCAATTATCATTTCTAGCGACGCTTGGGATTATCCTTCTTTTTCCTTTATTTGATCATTTTTTTGTAAAGCGGGTACGAGCACTTGGTATTACAGAAATCCTCTTTCTGACGTTATGTGCCCAGATCTTTGTTGTGCCGATCATTATCTATAATTTTCATATCATTTCCTTCATTTCACTCTTGGTCAACGTCCTTATTTTACCGATCATTCCAATCACGATGTTATTTGTTTTTATTGCTGCTGTAGTAGGGTCAATCTTCGTGCCGTTGGCGATGGTTGCTGGATGGTTTGCACATACGTTGTTGTCTTATGAAGTTGCAATCATTTCTTTCTTTGCACAGCAAGAATGGAGTTATCGGCAGATCGAGGCATTGTCGATTTTCTCTGTTATACTATATTATATCCTTCTCATTGCGATCTTAATTTATTTGAGAAAACGTTATGTCACCGCGTTACCGTAAGACTATTTATACGATGTTTGCAATTTTCTTTGCATTTACATTGATCTGTGCAGGTATGATCGTGCTTGCGCGTCGTGCAGAAGATACGCGCGTGACATTTTTTGATATTGGACAAGGTGATGCAATACTCATCAGTGAAGGTAGTAATCAAATATTGATCGATGGTGGGCCCAATGGCACATTACTTCTTGAACGACTTGGTGCATACATGCCCTTTTGGGATCGCACAATCGAAACAGTGATTGCGACACATCCTGATGAAGATCATATTAATGGTCTTGTCGATGTTATTACACAATATAACGTGGAACAAATCATGATGACAAATGCACAAAAAGATAGTAAAACTTTTGTAGCACTTAGTGACATGATTGATCGCAATAATATTGATGTGATCGAAGCGTATTATGGTCATACGATCACATTTCCCTCGGGGGCAGAATTTTCTATTGTCTATCCTTTTGATCATGTTGACACAGATTCTTCTAATGATTGGAATGCGATGAGTGTGAGTGGTATTTTTCGCGTTGGTGATGAACAATTTTTCCTTGGGGGTGATCTGCCACGAGATCAAGAAGATCTCCTGCCACTGACAGACGAGATTACCGTTCTCAAAGCGAGTCATCACGGCTCCAAGTCATCAACGAGTGACAAATTTCTTTCGCGTATTATGCCACGTGATACCGTGATCTCTGCGGGTAAAGATAATCGTTATGGTCATCCGGTACAAGAAGTTCTGGATCGTTTTTCTACAGCTGATGTGAAGATCCTGCGCACTGATGAAATGGGAACAATCCAGTATATTTGTTCAGAATCAAAAGCGTCGTGTACAATAGAAGTCGATCGTATGAATTAATAAAATTTTGGTATGGATATAAAAAAATATTTTCAGCCACTACAGCCAACTTTTCGATTTCTCCTTCCGACGATTATTATTTTTTTGAGCGCTCTTTTTTTCGGAATCTATACGGCTCTAACGAATTCAGAAGCAACAACAGAGGTACTTGATGACTTGGGACAATTTGCAGAATTCTTTATGGATCTCTCATCATGGCAATTGATGCTTGTGATCATGGTGAATAATGTTCTCAAATCATTTGTGGCGCTTATTGGTGGACTTCTTTTTGGCATTCCACCATTTATGTATCTATTGATCAATGGGAATGTTCTCGGTCTTCTCAGTGCTCATCTTGTTGCAACGGGAACGCCTTTGGCGGAGGTTCTGATCCTTCTTGTTCCGCATGGCATTATTGAGTTGACGGGTTTTCTTCTCGCGAGTTCCTATGGCTTTTTACTTGGTTTTCGTATGTATCGTCGGACACGTTTTAAAGAATCATTACGCCCGCATATTCGATTGGCGCTGCGTGCCTTTGTCTATATTATTGCGCCACTGCTCGTTATCGCTGCTCTTGTGGAAGCGTTCATTACACCACATCTTTTTCCTCTTGTTCTGTGAATCTTTTACGTTATTTGTGATATATAGCATTTATAAATGATCGTGCCATAAAATATGATCTCTTACTTGCAAGTGATAGGTCTTGTTACATCGCTCGATACGTCACTCGCGAGTGACGTTTCTCGCGAGCGACGTGACTTGACCTGTCACTCATGAGTGACGGGTCTTGTTTTCTCGTGCTCATTTGTTATAATGCCTGTGATTACATTTTAATAAATGACACATAAAACTATGGCACAAAAAATGCAAAATGAACGTACGCTTGTTATCATTAAGCCTGATGGTATTCAGCGATCGTTGATGGGTGAGATCATTAGCCGTTATGAGCGTGTTGGTTTGAAACTTGTTGCGATGAAAATGGTACTTCCAACACCAGAGCGAGCGACAGAGCATTACATGGTTGGCGGGGAGGAATGGCTTGAGACGGTTGGTGAAAAAGCAGCTGCGGCATATGAAAAGAAAGGTGAGAAATCACCCTATAAGACATACCGCGATAATGGCGTTGCAATCCTTGAAGCAAATGCAAAGTATATGTCAGCTGGGCCAGTTCTCGCGATGATCTGGGAGGGAAGTCATGCAATTCCATTGGTACGTAAAATTACTGGTGGAACAGAGCCTCTTGGAACAGATGTTGGCACAATTCGTGGTGATTTCACATTGGATTCTTACCAGTTGGCAGATGCAGATAATCGTTCGATCCGAAATTTGATTCATGCATCTGGTGATCCAGAAGAGGCAAAGAAAGAGATTGCAATCTGGTTTGATGAAGATGATATTATTGAGTATCGACACATTCAAGAACAAATTCTCTACGATGTGAATATGGATGGCATTTTGGAGTAAAAGACTTTACTTACGATGAAAAAATAGGCATGATAAAAGCCTGTTTTTTTATTATATAAGTCAATTCATCTTGCATATTATAAAAGACGGGAGTATAATTTTTTTAGCAAGGAACTTCTTGCAATAGTATATTCTTGTAGCTTAATAGTAGGGGAAATTGTTGTGGATTCATTGAATTATCAGAATGACAATAGTATTTTTCGTCATGGAAGTGTGATCGTGGCGTATAATAATGTAATTTATCAATTAAAACGTGCTTTGCGAACGGATAATGCAGAGTGTGAGAAGCGCTTTAAGAATAAGAAGAAAGATTTAGAGACTCAGATCAGGGAGCGTGGCGTGTACAAAAACCTTAGTGGTCATTTGAAGGACTGTTTCGGCGTTGATGATATCAGTGGCATTCCTATGCCTGAGAACTATTCGGATAAGGATGAAGTTCATCGACGTCTTGTGGAAGAGGAAAATTCGTCTTTATTTGGTACACAACAAAGATATCGAGGAAACAGTAGTATGTCGGGACTTACATCTGAAATGAAAAGCGTTCACGACGCGACTCTTGGACTAGATGATAAATGCATCATTGTTTGCTACGATTAGAAATACATTCTATCAAGATCATAACAAAGTTTTATGTCGTATTTGCACCACAGTGTGGATACGGCTTTTTCTTTTGGTGAAATTTTGTAATAATAAGAGAATATTATTGAAAATAAATTTTTTATTCTTCATGAAAAATAAAAAACAGTTGATCATTGGTGTTATTGTCGCTCTTTTGGGCTTAATTCTTTTGTGGTATGCAGAAGTATTGTTACAAAGCACATCGGATACTATATCAACTGTTGATGTAATTACTACGGTTCATGTTGTGCGTGTAATTGATGGAGATACATTTGTCCTTGATGATGGGCGGCGAGTGCGACTTCTTGGTATTGATACGCCAGAAAAAGGGAAATGGTATTTTGATGAAGCGACTCAGCGGATGAAAGAACTTGTAGAAGGGAAAAACGTTACCCTTGTGAAGGACGTCTCTGAAACAGATAAATATGACCGTCTCTTGCGACATGTTTATATCGGAGATCAATGGATCAATGAAGTCATGATCGCAGAAGGGTATGCACAATTCATAACGATTCCACCAGATGTTGCGCATGTGGATACATTTCGTGCAGTTCAAAAGCAGGCCTTTGCTGGTCATGTCGGTTTGTGGCAGGAGAAAGAATAGGGATAAATCATAAATAGCTATATATAATAAATGTATGTTATTGCTATTATTTCAATTATTCTTGCACTGATCTTTTATACAATTAATGTATTATTGTATAAAAGTGTTCGGTTAGATTCTAAAAAGCATCTGTATTTATCCGAAAAATAATAATCAAATGGAACCACGAATACAAGATCAATTTTCTACTGATCAATTGAATATACAAAAAAAGAACAAGAGGCAAATAGATCATGAAGATCTTAAAGATCAATTGGCCTTCGTAGAAACATATGACGAAGCGTTAGAAATCGCACTTCAGTTTATATATGATAATAGGGAAGATAAAGAAGTTCTTTTTGTCTCGCACCCAATGTCTCCGACGACAGATCGATCGATGGAGGAACAATTAAAGGAATTGCAAATGATTATTGATCAGTATGAAAAAGAGGGTTATTTTGTTTTTAATCAAATTCCCTTTCATAATTCAAATCTGAAAAATCTCAAAGAACAAAATATTAATGAAAAATTTGAGAAATTTTTTGCACCACTTCTCACATCAGGAAAAGTTGATGTGATCATTTTTGCAAACCGTTGGCAACAGTCTTCTGGATGTCAGAGGGAATATGAGATGGTGAAAAATTTAAATATGACAAAGGTATTCATTGATGATGAATAGCTAATCGATCATGAATGAAATGATTGACATCATAATAATCTAGGAGTATTTTTTAGAAGTGGTTCTTTTAAGAAATGACCCAACACAAACAATTTTTTTGCGGAGGATTAATAATGGCTACTGGCATTGGATATAGTTGCGCGATATGCAACAGAGAAAAAATACTTGATTCAGATGGAAATCTTCATTGTCCCGACGGTTGCGTGCCTATTATTGTTGAGATCGTAGCTTGCTCGGATGTCCAGGAGGCGGAGCGTGTTGCACGTATTGCACGAAATGCACAAGCACAAAAAGAGCATACAGGCATATATAATGACGCTTGGGATGAGGAAAACATAATAGGCTGAGTGTTTGCACAGTCGCATAAGCCTGGAAACATTCAGGCTTTTTTCTTTCCTCTGTATTATTTGTTACGATAACAATATGATAAAAAGTGAACAAATGAAAAAATTTCAGAAGGAACTTTTTGTATGGTATGAGAAATATGGTCGTCATGATCTGCCATGGCGTCACACGGATGATCTGTACCATATCACCGTGTCAGAGATCATGTTGCAGCAGACAAATGTGCCGAAGGTTATTGAGAAATATACTGCTTTTTTGAAACGTTTTCCTTCGTGGAAAAAGTTATCGCGAGCACGTCAGTCCTCTGTCTTGCAGCAGTGGCAAGGATTGGGTTATAACCGTCGTGCGCTCAATCTCCACAAAATGGCAAAGATCATTGTCAAAGATCACAATGGACGCGTACCACGTGATCCAGAGATCCTCCAGACAATGCCAGGTATCGGACCTTATACGCGAAATGCAATTCTTGTCTTTGGGTGTAATTTTGACCTGATGGCGCGTGACGTCAATATTGACCGTGTGATCAGGCGGTGGCATGGTAAAAGACAATGGAGTGAGAAAAAAGCAGAGAAGATAGTATTGACATTTTTGCCACATGGACGTGCACGTGATTTTCACAGTGCTCTGATGGATTTCGCATCTCTTATTTGTACCAAGAGGAATCCACAATGTTTGCAATGTCCGTTTAAAAGTCAATGTTTAGCTTTTCCAGATCCAAATGACTATGTGCGACCAAAAAAGAAAGAGCCAGGACGTAGTGAGCAAGGAAAACATATTCCGCGACGGATCTATCGCGGGCGGATCGTTGAGATTTTGCGTTCAAAAAAGGCTGATACGAATATAATAGGAAATAAAATTAAAAAGGATTGGGATGGACAAAAGGATAAAAGATGGCTTACCGATATTCTTTTGCAATTACAGAAGGAAGGTATGATTATACATAAAAATAATTTGTGGCAACTGAAGTAGGATGACATTTTTAATAACCGTTTGCCTCTACAGAAGAAAAGGATAATGGCTGGAGAAGTAATAATGAGGAATCAATTATTTGATCTAAAAAAGAAATAGGTATTTAAATACCTATTTCTTTTTTTGATTGTGCATTTCGTTACGATAGAAAGAAGTTTCAGATATGTTTGCATATGAACAAAATAAATTGACGTATCAAAGCCATTTTGCTAGTCTACGCATCACGTGAGGAAGAATTGTTCTTTAAAAATTCAGCCTTTTTTGTTTAACCTCAAGAAGAGGAATGTAAAAATGTCGGATATACCAATATCAGAACGACTAATTATTGCCGCTGATTTTGCTCCAGATAGTAGCGGTCGTAAAGGTGTGCATAAGAAGATTATGGCGCTAGCTGATCAACTGGAGGGAACAGGTGTTATTTTCAAAATGAATTCTGCTTTGCGAGCATTGGGAATGGGGCTTATCAGAGAGATTAATGAAAGAGGTCTCAAAGTCTTTGCTGACTATAAATTGGTGGATATCCCTGCGACAATGGAGATCGATGGTCTTTTTCTAACAGAAGACCAGCCTGCAATTGTAACAGCTATGGCTAATGCTGGTACTCGTGGTCTGCGGGCACTGAGTAATGTATTGCCGCTGACTGAAGTATTAGCAGTCACTGTTTTGACCTCTCTTGATGAAGAGGAATGTTTAGAGATATTTGGTTGCACTCCGGCAGAGGGAGTCGCGCGGTTTGCAAAGATTGCACAAGACGGTAATGTTGATGGTCTTATTCTGTCCCCGAAAGAACTCGGAATCATTGCAGATATGCCAGATATTTATCTTGACTGTAATACGCCAGGTATACGCCCAAGTTGGACAGTTGTTGAAGGTGATGATCAGTCACGCGTAACTACGCCAGCAGATGCGATTGCAGCCGGTGCAAAAAGGCTCGTTATCGGACGCCCGATTACACAAGCTGACAATCCAAGAATGGCTGTAGAACGAACTTTGGATGAAATTGCATCTGTACTTGACTGATAGTTATCAGTAAAGTGAATCTTTTGATCCTATGTGGAGCTGGTATAGCTAGTTTCATCATTTTTTTAGAAAAAGGTGAAGATATGAAAAATCAAGAAGGAACTGTATCGATGAGAAAAACACGATTGCAGGAGTTCATTCAATTTTGTATTGACTGTGAAGCTCTGCAATTCGGAACATTTACACTGAAATCAGGACGTGACAGTCCGTATTTCTTCAATAGCGGTAAGTTTTGTACGGGAAAGGCAACAAAGAAATTGGCGCACGCTTACGCACAGACCATTTTGGCACATCGCATAACATTTGATGGGATGTTCGGTCCGGCATACAAGGGTATTCCTTTGGTTGTTTCTGTTGCCGATGCATATGATGTGGAGACGGGGAGGGATACGCCGTGGTCATTTGATCGTAAGGAAGTAAAAGGTCATGGTGAGGGTGGTTCTATCGTCGGTGCACCGATCGAAGGTAAAGTTTTAATGCTTGATGATGTTGCTACAACTGGCGCAACGAAGTATGATGCTGCAAAATTGATCGAGACGAATGGTGGCACGCTTGCCGGCATAGTGACAGCTTTTGATCGTCAGGAACGTGGCGCTGATTCTGTCTACTCGGCAGCACAGGAACTTGAAAAAAACTTGAACGTTAAAGTTGTGTCGGTCATCACTCTCGGTGAACTAATGAATTATCTTGAAGGATTTGATCCAGAAATCATCATCAGTCATCATAACAATGGTTGGCCAGTTACTGCTAGACATGCTCGTGATTCGATCAAAGAATATCAGAATCAATACGGCGTGTAGGATGAATACTATCGGTGAACATAGAAGAATAATATATTCTTCATGATCATCGATTTTTTATTTTCTTAAAAAATTGCGTGATTTGGCACTCGTGAGTATACTTAGAAAACAATAATCTGACTTAATATATATTATGGAAGTTGCTATTCTTTTGATCTTTTATTTTCTCCTCCTGTTGTATTCAATTATTTTGCATGAGATCTCACATGGCTTGATCGCGCTAAAACTTGGTGATCATACAGCGAAGCTTGCAGGGAGGTTAACATTAAATCCAAAAACGCATGTTGACCCAATTGGTTCGATCGCTGTGCCAATCGTGATGTACATGACGGCAGGATTTGCTTTTGGATGGGCAAAGCCAGTGCCATTCAATCCATACAACTTGCGTTATAAAAAATGGGGACCCGTTCTTGTAGCCCTTGCAGGACCAGGAATGAACTTTCTTCTTGCTTTCCTATTTGCAATTTCTGGGAAAATGATGCCGCTTCTTGGTGTAGAAAAAATGCAAATTCTCAATGAACTTATTGGTGGTAATTGGGAAACTCTCGCTGCGGATGTATCTGGATCGTTTGCATCAATTGTTTTTCTTTTTTGTGCGATGGCAATCTTTTGGAATGTACTTCTTGGGATCTTTAATCTTTTCCCAATTCCGCCACTTGATGGATCGAAGTTGCTTTTCACGATATTCAATATTCCTGATGAGATTCAAATGAGGTTTGAGCAATGGGGACTTTTTATCCTCATTGGTATTCTGTTCTTATTGCCGATGATCGGCATTACTTTCGTTTCAGAGTTTTTGAGTGAAGCGTTGAATTATGTTTGGAATTTCTTTTTTCAAATGATGCTGTAGACAAAAGAGTTCTTTTGATCTATGCTCTATGTACATTTTTAGTCTCAATCAATCAATGAGGAGAATCGAAAATGGCGAAGCAAGCTAACAATGTTGATCTGGAAAAAGGTCGTAGTAATGAACTTGGCATCGCAGAGAGAACGCGTAAAGCGGTAGAACAAGGCATGTTATTGACCCAAGCTCAAATGCTAGGAATAGTTCCTCTGCCAAAACAATACAATTCTAAAGATCGAGAAGTACAGCATCGATAACGATAGTCGTTAATGAATCCAGGGGGTGTTTAATAGAATGCCTCCTTTTTCTTTGATACTAGCTAACTACTTTTTCAATTTTTTATGATGAAATTTGGATGATGACTAAGATCCAGACTAATTGGTCATAGTACTGTTGACAAAACTTCGTTGATTCTATAGTATAGACCGTACTGGAGTTTTCCAGTAATTTTTTATTATCTTTATTAGGCGATATGCTGCATTTCGCAGTACGCTACAATTACTGTGCCTACAATAAACCAGTTGATCAAGCGACCGCGCGCAAAACAGGGGAAAAAAAATAAATCTCCAGCGTTGTCACAAGTTTTCAATACATTGAAAAATAAACCTGTAAAATCACAAGGACCATTTAAACGTGGTGTGTGTATTAAAGTATCGACAACAACACCAAAAAAGCCGAATTCTGCTCTCCGAAAGATTGCACGTGTAAAATTGACAAATGGACAGGAAGTAACAGCCTACATTGGTGGTGAAGGACATAACTTGCAAGAACACTCGATCGTTGTGATTCGTGGTGGTCGTGTGAAGGATTTGCCAGGTGTACGTTATCACGTTGTGCGAGGAGTTCTTGACTGTGCTGGTGTTGAAGGACGACAACAGGGACGCAGTAAATACGGTACACGACGCGATAAGAAAAAAAGGACTAAGTGACTGGAAACATCTATAACATTTACAACAATTACAACACTTTACTATGCCACGAAGAAAACGAACATTCAAGAAACAATGGAAAGAGGATCTCAAATATGGAAATATGCTTGTAGGTCGTTTTGTGGGACATTTGATGCTTGATGGAAAACGTTCAACTGCAGAGCAGATCGTTTATCGATCATTTGATATTATCCATGAACGTACAAAAAAAGGTGGATTGAATGTTTTTGAACAAGCCATCAAAAATATTGCGCCAGCTGTTGCACTCAAATCACGTCGTGTTGGTGGTGCAAACTACCAAGTACCAGTCCCTGTGATTGGTGACCGGCGACAAACGCTTGCGATGACATGGATCATTGAAGGTTGTCGCAAACAGAAAGGAAAGAACATGGCAGAATTACTTGCTGATGAATTTATTGCAGCTGCAGAGAAAAAAGAAGGCGTCGCAATGAAAAAGCGTGAAGAGACACATCGCATGGCAGAAGCAAATAAAGCCTTCGCACACTTTGGCTAGGCTGTAGAACTTTATGATGACCAATATTATCCAACGAGCAAAGAGTGTTTGGAAACCAGATTTCCTTTTTCTTTTTGTCGAAAGTGAGAAGAAGAGCCATCAGATAACATGGCTTTTTTGGATTGTAACGGGTCTTATTGTTGCGACGATCTGGACACTGTCGATAACATATTTTGTACACAGTGCATTTCCAGATGTGATTGACGGGATCAACCAGAATATTCCTGATGGTGCACATCTAGCTCTTGTTGATGGCACTCTCTTGATTGAAGGCATCGAGCAACCATATGTCGTTGAAGGTGATGGAAATGTTTTGATCATTGATACCGAAGGTGCGACGTATTCACCAGAGAGTCTTAATGCTTATACATCTGCTGTACTTGTGACAAAGGAGGGTATTTATCAAAAAGAAGACAGGATCCGTTCGCGAGAGTTCTCCTTTGCAGAGGCAAAAGATCTTACGTACTCAAAAGAGCAATTAATGGGGCTGATCGAACGTTCACGGAGTATGATCATGATTGGTGGGGCAATCGGTATTTTTCTTGTAATGATATTGAATCTCCTCGTGTTTCGTTTACTGAGTGCGCTATGGTGGGCACTTATTTTGATGTTAATCGCAATGTTCTTTGGTATGAAAGAAAAATTTTCTACATATTATTTCGTCGTACTAAATCTCTATTTTGTCCCACTGATTCTCGAGGGCGTTCTAGTGATCTTTGGTGTTGGTATCCCATTTTTTACAACATTGATCTTTATGATCCTCTTCTTTATGAATCTCCTTCATTGGAAGAAAAAGCAAGATAGGATAATTGCTCCTGAGGCGTCAAAGATCGATGAGGAAAAGGTTTTGCCTGGTACGGTCTTGCCAGCAGACTAAAAGACCGCTATTATCATATAGATAGAGTATTACAAAATTATTAATATAATCACTAAAGAATATGGCACGAGAACATTCGATCGATAAACTACGTAACATCGGGATCATTGCGCACATCGACGCAGGAAAAACAACGACAACAGAGCGTGTTCTTTATTATACAGGTGTTTCCCATAAAATTGGTGAGGTGCATGAAGGAGAGGCAACGATGGATTGGATGGAGCAAGAACAAGAGCGAGGTATTACGATTACGTCAGCTGCAACAACTTGTTTTTGGAAAGATTACCAGATTAATATTATTGACACACCAGGACACGTTGATTTTACGGTTGAAGTAGAACGTTCAATGCGTGTCCTCGATGGTGGCGTTGTTGTTTTTGATGGTAAAGAGGGTGTAGAACCACAAAGTGAAACAGTATGGCGTCAGGCTGATAAATATAATGTGCCACGTATTTGTTTTATTAATAAGATTGATAAGGAAGGTGCAGACTTTGATCGTGCCGTACAATCAATTCATGATCGATTGACGCCACATGCGATTCCTGTGCAAATGGCTGTTGGTGAGCGAAGTGACTTTGAAGGTGTGATCGATCTTGTGATCATGAAAAAAATTACTTTTGAAGGAGAAATGGGAGAGGAAGTGATTGAAAGTGAGATCCCAGCAGAGCTCAAAGAAGCTGCAGATGCTGCTCGTGAAAAACTGATCGAGAAAGCTGCAGAACAAGATGATGATCTGATGGAAAAATATTTTGGTGGTGAAGAAATTACAGTAGAAGAATTGAAAGCAGCAATTCGTAAGGGTGTACTCACGACAAAGTTGATCCCAGTACTTACAGGAACAGCACTGCAGAATAAGGGCGTGCAGTTAGTACTTGATGCTGTTTTGGATTATCTCCCAGCACCAACAGAGATTCCAGCGATCATTGGCCATGATATTGATGATGAAGAGAAAGAGATTAAACGTGAAGCATCTGACGACTCTCCTTTTGCATCCCTTGCTTTTAAAGTTGCAACAGACCCATTTGTTGGGCAACTTGTCTTCTTTCGTATTTATTCTGGTTCTTTGAAATCAGGTTCATATGTTTACAATACGTCAAGTGGTCAAAAAGAACGTGTTGGGCGTATCTTGCGTATGCATGCTAATGACCGTGAGGAAGTAGAAGAACTTTATGCTGGAGAAATCGGCGCATTGGTTGGAATGAAAAATACAAAGACAGGCGACACTCTTTGCGACCCTGATGATCGTGTGATCCTTGAATCAATTGAATTTCCAGAACCAGTGATTTCGATTGCTGTTGAGCCAAAGACAAAAGAAGATCAAGAAAAAATGGGCCTTGCGCTCGCAAAACTCGCTGCAGAGGATCCAACTTTCCGTGTACGTACTGATGAAGAAACAGGACAGACGATCATTTCCGGTATGGGTGAACTTCACTTGGATATTATCGTTGATCGTATGAAACGAGAATTCAATGTAGAAGCGAATATTGGTCAGCCACAGGTATCGTATCGAGAAACAATTACAGCAACGGCAGAAGGCGAAGGAAAATTTGTGAAACAATCTGGTGGTCGTGGACAGTACGGACAGTGTTGGGTACGCGTTGAGCCACTAGAAACAGGTAAAGGTTTTGAATTTGAAGATGAGATCAAAGGTGGTGTGATCCCACAGGAATTCATCAAACCAGCTTCGAAAGGCATCGAGGCGGCAGTAAATAACGGTATTCTTGCTGGTTATCCAATGGTTGATGTGAAAGCCACACTGTACGATGGTTCGTATCATGATGTTGATTCCTCAGAAGCAGCATTTAAGGTTGCGGGTTCAATGGCCTTCAAGACAGCAGCTCTACGCGCAAAGCCAGTTCTTCTCGAACCAATAATGAAGGTGGCTGTTTCAACACCAGACCAGTATATGGGTGACGTTGTGGGGGATGTGAGTGCGAAGCGTGGTGTCGTGAAAGAAATGAATGACCGTGGTGAGGGGAATGCGAAGCTCAAAGAAATTGATGCAGAGATTCCACTTGCATCAATGTTTGGTTATGCAACGCAGTTGCGTTCCATGTCACAAGGACGTGCAAACTACGTGATGGAATTCAGTCATTATGCAGAAGTGCCAAATAACGTAGCCCAAGAGATCATGGGAACAGGAGAAGAAAAATAGATTCCATTGATCGATCCGATAAAAACAGCTACATCACTTGATGTGGCTGTTTTATTATGGTAAGAAGAACATACTGGAGTGAACAGATCGTAATTACTTATCAATAGAACTATGTATATTCAAGGATTTAAAGCCTCTTTTTTGTTTGAATGTATCAAGAAGGCGCTTTTGTTGACATTCTTATTGATATACACTAAAGTAAAATGTTTCTTAGAGATCGTTATTTAACAAAATATTTTTCAATCTATGTAGTATTGATCCTCTATATACGAGGTGGAGTGGATAATGTCAAAATCTGTAAAGAAAATGCAGACAAGTCTTAATGACGATGCATATCAAGGTGTACAAATAGAAAATGATCTGTTACGTCAATGTCTTATTGAAGTTCAAAGAAGGGTGCGAGATAAAAATATCACAAAGTTGATTAGTGTGGTCTTGCAAGGAAAAGATATTACTATACAACAAGCATTGAAAATATTCACCTACAAGAGTAATGAAAATTTATTCATTTCTCAGAGTGGATTACCTGGAGAAAGTCGTATCTATAATGCGGATATTGAATATGCTGGAGAATTTGAAGTCGTATGGGATTCATTATCTAGTGAAGATCAACGTTCTGTGAGAGAAAGTATTCACAAAACAATATCTGAAGAGATTCTTAGTTCTTCACAGGATCATATGATCATAAAGCAGATGAATAGTTCTTTGTATCCAAGAGGGTGTATAGAAAATTCTGTAAAGGGCAGTATGAAATACTACTGGTTACCCGTATTAACAAAAAAAGGACGACGCGTGATTCATATACTTGGTATTACAAAGGATTTATAGAAAAATTATATTGTGATCCTCTTTTAGAAATGGAAGAGGATCTTTTTTGTGGAAAAAATAAAGAAAAAGAGTTACAATAAATACAGGCAATAATTACAATAATGAGAAATATATGAATGGATACGAACAAATACCAGGCGTGAAATCTGTTGATGATCAGATGCAGGAAGATTTTTCACTGTTTTTGGATCGAGAAAATTGTACTCAGCACGATGTGACGCGAGCTTATCTTGCTCTTTTTGAGAATGATCATGAAGAAGCTAATGAGTTGTCTGAAAAAGAGGAAAAGATTTTATCAAAAATGCGAGAGATGGAGAGTCAAAAGTTTCCTGTTAGTAGATTTGCGACGATGATCACACTTTCGATCTCATCTGAGAAAGCGTCGGAAATGAATACTTCCGACCTGTCACTTGATGATGAAATGATCAATGAATTTACAGAGACATTCATTTTGAGTGGTGATTACACTTCACAAGAAATGAAAACGGCTTATCTAAAGCTAATTGGTGTAAATGAAGGAACTCTTTCTGAAAAGGAGCAAGTGCTTCTTGCAAAAATGTATGAAATGGAAGAAAAGAAGTTACCAATAAATAAATTTGCCGAAATGGCAGAAGCAAAGGAGCGATTAGAAAGAATGCCACAAGAATATGAATCATTTATTGATACATTAGATATATCGGGAAGAGAGGCGCAGGTATTAAAGTCGATCGTACAAGAGAATCGCAGTGGCATGTTGACACTGACATCTGGGGATATGCCAGAGGATGAAATAAATATTCATATTCACGAGGATAATAACAGTGAACCAAATCAGGAAGTGAAGGCTATGGAATTAGTGCGAGTATTAAAAGCGATTATGACTGATATACCTAAAAGAGAAGAGCTTGAAATAGCGTTTGAAGAGGAATAAGGAGGAATATATATTTTGAATAGACTGCTCCTGCACGTTAATACTTGACAAGAATTTGATTGATTGTTACAGTTGATGAACTTGGAAAAGATATCCACAGTTTTATGTGGCGTCAACTCTTGCCAAGAAAAAAGAAATAGGGTACACTGTGCCTATTCGTAAAAAGATAATAATAACTATAATTAATTCGCGTAGTCGCGGCGGAATCTTTTGATATATATCCGCACGTGAACGTAATAAATCAAAAATATGGCTGAGGTATTTGATCGTAGTAAATCGCATGTAAACGTTGGAACCATTGGTCACGTTGATCATGGTAAAACAACATTGACAGCTGCAATTCTACACGTTCTTTCTTTGAAAGGATTAGCAGAAAAGCGTAACGTTGATGAGATTGATAACGCTCCAGAGGAAAAAGAACGAGGTATCACAATTGCAACTGCTCACTGTGAGTACAATTCAGAGACGCGTCATTACGCGCACGTAGACTGTCCAGGACATGCTGATTATATCAAGAACATGATCACTGGTGCAGCGCAGATGGATGGTGCGATTCTCGTTGTTTCTGCAACAGACGGACCAATGCCACAGACACGTGAGCATATTTTGCTTGCGCGTCAAGTTGGAGTTCCTGAGATTGTTGTCTTCATCAATAAGGTTGATATGGTTGATGATACAGAATTGATCGAGCTCGTCGAAGCTGAGGTACGTGAACTTCTTACAAAATATGAATTTGATGGAGATAATGCTGCAGTGATCCAAGGTAGCGCAATTAAAGCACTTGAAACAACATCTGTTGATGATGCTGATGCAAAACCAATCCTCGATCTCATCGAGGCACTTGATGAAAAGATCCCTACACCAGAACGTGATACGGAAAAGCCATATTTGATGCCGATTGAGGATATTTTCTCAATTGAAGGACGGGGTACTGTTGTTACAGGACGCATTGAGCGAGGTGTTGTCAATATTAATGAGGAAGTTGAGATCGTTGGTATTCGTGACACACAGACAACAACGGTTACAGGTGTAGAAATGTTCAATAAACAACTTGATCGTGGTGAAGCTGGTGATAACGCAGGAATTCTTCTTCGTGGAACAAAGAAAGAAGATGTGGAGCGTGGACAGGTACTTGCAAAACCAGGATCAATTACTCCACATACAGAATTTGAAGGCGAAGTATACATTTTGACAAAAGAAGAGGGTGGACGACATACACCATTCTTTAAAGGTTATAAGCCACAATTCTATATTCGTACAACGGATGTGACTGGTGATGTGACACTTCCAGAAGGAACAGAGATGGTCATGCCTGGAGATACAGTAACTTTGAGCGTAAAATTGGTTGTGCCAGTAGCAATGGAAGAAGGTATGCGCTTCGCTATTCGTGAAGGTGGACGTACTGTAGGTGCTGGTGTTGCAACAAAGATCGTCAAATAATTGTAAAAGCATTGTGTGCTTCGAAAGCGAAGCACATTATTGCTTGTACAATATCTTTCAGAAATAATATTAAGAATATTATTTTTTGTAGATAATATAGAGCAAGTAAATCATGTCACTCGTGAACGACATGACAAGAATACAGTCAATTTATAATAAAAGAAAGATAGCGATGGCTAAAAAAGAGGAAGTAGCGACAAGGATCCGTATCAAGATCAAGTCCTATGACAATAAGGTAATTGACCAGTCAGCAAAACTAATTGTAGAAACGGCTCAGCGCACTGGCGCAGAGATTACTGGACCTGTCCCGCTCCCAACAGCAATCAAGAAAGTGACTGTTAACCGTTCGACATTTGTCAATAAAACGGCACGTGAACAGTTTGAAATGCGAACGCATAAGCGCCTTATTGACATCATGAATCCATCTCCGAAAACGATCAATGATCTCACAAATCTTGATCTTCCCGCTGGAGTTGATATTGAAATTAAAATGTAGACCAGAACCTCCAGATTTTGCACACTTCATCGTCGTGTAGAAAATTCTTCATTCGATGTACATCCGTGTACATCTTATATCAGAATTTATACACTCCTTGAATTGCTCAAAATCTGAAGGTTCTAGAATGATCCGTTAAAGTCCTATTTTCAGTTGTAACTGAAGGGATACTGAGCGGCCGATCACCTTCTTTTTATTGAAGAAGGCCTACGGCTCTCGTGAGCCATTTTTTATTGCACAGAATTATGAAATACATTCTCGGAAAAAAACTCGGCATGACAACGATCTATAATGATGATGGTGCACAGAATGTCACATTGATAGATTGCGCAGATAATACTGTCTGTGGTATCCGTACAAAGGATATTGATCAGTATGAAGCTGTTTGTCTTGAGGTGCCAAAGACGGCAAAAAAGAAACATCGCAAAGAATTTCGTGAAACAGAAAGTACATTGAAAGTTGGAGATGAGGTAACCGTTGATATCTTTGAGTCTGGTGAAAAAGTTTCTGTTAGTGGTGTGTCAAAAGGAAAAGGCTTTCAAGGTGTGGTGAAGCGACATGGCTTTGCAGGTGGACCAGCGACACATGGACACCGACATGCATTGCGTTCACCAGGATCAATTGGCTCCGCATATCCGCAACATGTGATCAAAGGAAAGCGCATGGCAGGACGAATGGGATCAGATCGTATTACAACAAAAAATA
This sequence comes from Candidatus Moraniibacteriota bacterium, assembly GCA_030592425.1. Lineage (GTDB taxonomy): Bacteria > Patescibacteriota > Minisyncoccia > Moranbacterales > JAUVJK01. The sequence continues at coordinate 11,693 of JAUVJK010000001.1, read as the reverse complement.
TTACTGTCGTGCAGATTGATATAGAAAAAAATATTATTGCACTCAAAGGAGCTGTTCCAGGCGTTACTGGTCGCATTGTTGAAGTACACACACAATAAATATTATTTACTCTCATAAGGGAAGGATATGAAAATTGAAGTAAAAAATTTAGCAGGAAAAAAAGAGAGCGATATCATACTGAGTGATACGGTCTTTGGTGTGCCAGCAAATGATGGTCTCGTGCATCAGGTTTATGTTGCGCAATCAGCTAATCGTCGCAGTGGAAGTGCTCATACAAAAACACGTGATCAACGTCGTGGTGGTGGTAAAAAACCATGGAAGCAAAAAGGGACAGGTAATGCACGTACAGGCTCTATTCGTAATCCGATCTGGCGTGGTGGTGGTGTGATGTTTGGCCCTGACAAATCACGAAATTTTAGCAAGAAGATCAATGGGAAACAGAAGCAAAAAGCTCTCGCAATCGCTTTGAGTGATAAAGTGCGAGAGGGGAAACTTGTTGTCGTATCGTCACTTGTGATCGAAAATAACAAAACAAAGAAATTTTCTGATGCGTTGGAAGCACTTGGTATTGATAAAACAGTTGTTGTTGGTTTTTCACAAGAAGAAACTCCATCATATCGTGCACTAAAGAATATCCCACGAACAAATGGTCTCCCAGCAGAACAATTGAATGTTTTTGATATTGCAAATGCACAATATATTCTCCTTAGTAAAGAAGCTGTATCAGGAATCGAAGAACGCTATGCATCTAAGTCAGATAAATCAGAAACGATTTAAAATATATGAAATTATTTGGAAAAAAATCTGAAGAAGAAAAGGAAGTAAAAGATGCGCAGATCGTATCATCTTCAAATGCGACAAAAAAAGCGTCAACAACCAAGACGACGAAGAAAGAAAGCAAAAAGAAGAGTGCAAAGAAAATAGGAAAAGATGCAGACATTGCATATGGTGTTATTTTTGCACCACTCGTTAGTGAGAAATCGCATGCGCAAACTGATCTTCATGTGTATTCATTTCGTGTACACAAGAAAGCGACAAAAGCACAGATCAAGAAAGCTGTTGAGGGATTGTATGAAGTAACTGTAGAGCGTGTGAATACGATAAATATGCCAGTGCGTCGTCGAACGATCGGTCGGAATCGTGGTTACCAGAGTGCATACAAAAAGGCGTTGGTGAAAATTGGTGCAAATGATAAAATTGATTTTTTTGAAGGAGTATAACGATATATATGGCAATTAAAGTATACAAAAGAAATACCGCTGCTCGACGTAATATGTCGATCATCAAACCAGATCAGGTGACCGATAAGGCGCCTGAAAAGAAACTTATTGTTGGATTGAAAAAACGAGCAGGTCGGAGCAATGGTAAGATCGCTGTGCGACATAAGGGTGGTGGTCACAAAAGACGTTACCGCAAAGTTGATTTCAAGCAACAGAAGTTTGGTGTACCTGGAAGAATCCACGCGATTGAACGTGATCCAAATCGCAGTGCTTTGATCGCACTGATCTACTATAAAGATGGTGCTAAAAGTTATGTTCTTGCAACGGAAAAAATGAAAGTCGATCAAGAGATCGTCAGTGCTGAAAATGCGCCAATCGAAGATGGGAACCGTACAAAGATGGGAAATATTCCAACAGGGACAATTGTCAGCAATGTCGAATTACTTGCAGGAAAAGGTGGACAACTAGCACGTTCTGCTGGCTCTGGTGCAAGTGTGATGTCAACAGATGATGATATGACACATCTGAAATTGATGTCTGGGGAAATTAGATTGATTAGCAATGAATGTTATGCGACAATAGGGCAGGTAAGTAAGTTTGAACATAATGCAAGACGAATCGGTAAAGCAGGACGCGCACGACACATGGGACGACGACCAGCTGTTCGTGGTAGTGCTATGAACCCAGTTGATCATCCACATGGAGGTGGCGAGGGGTGTCAGCCAATTGGTTTGAAATATCCAAAGACGCCATGGGGACGACCAGCTCTTGGTGTGCGAACGCGACGAAAGGGAAAGCAAAGTGACCAATACGTTGTAAAGTCACGACACAATAAATAATTTAAAGCATTAGGCTTTAGACATTAGTTTTCTGCAGAATGGATCATACCACTCTAGAGAAACCTGATAAACTGAAGCCTGAATAAGCTAATAAGATAGTATATGAGTAGAAGTCTCAAAAAAGGACCTTATGTCGACGAACGTGTTATGAAGAAAATTCGTAACAAGACGCCGAAGGAAGCTGGTATTGTAAAGACATGGTCACGTGCAAGTGTGATCACACCTGAGATGATCGGATTTACGTTTGGTGTTCATAATGGTCGGGATTTTACAAATATTCTCATTAGTGAGGAAATGGTTGGTCATCGCCTCGGAGAATTTTCATTGACACGGAAGTTTACACGGCACGGTGGACGTATGCAGAAAGAAATGGAAATTGAGGCAAAGCAAAAAGAGATTGATGCAGCGAAGAGTGAATAAAAATCTACTTAAGATATATTTGATTACTGATAAATAGAAACAATGTTTACGACAAGACTCAACAATTTACGGGTTTCCCCACAGAAAGTACGCATCGTTACAGATCATATGCGTGGTATGCGGGTTGATGATGCTTTGATCTATGCTGACAACGAGATCAGACACGTTGGTCCTGTTATTGCAAAGCTTTTGCGAAGTGCGATTGCGAATGCTGATCACAATCACAAAACAAGTAGTGATCGATTGATTGTAAAAGATATCCAAGTTGGAGCAGGTCCAACGCTTAAACGTTTTCGAGCGCGAGCATATGGACGTGCAGCACAGATTCTCAAACGCACATCAAAGATCGTTGTAATACTTTCTGTTGTTGAACAAGATTCCCAAAAGAAAGTTGTGAAGAAAAACATCAAGAAAGAAACGACAAAGAAAACTGAGCAGAAGAAAGAGAAAGATATGGTAAAGCATGCACAAAAGAAACCAGAGAAATCAATAGAAAAGAAAGTCAATGATAGTGTACAGACACAGAAGCCAGCAATCAAACGTACACAAAATAAATAATCATTTGAAGATCAGATTAAATTAACGAAACATCATGGGACAAAAGATCAATCCAAAAGGAATACGTATCGGAATCACAACGGACTGGCGATCACGCTGGTACGCTGATAAAGATTTTGCTAAATTGCTACGACAGGATGTTGAGATTCGACGTGCAATTATGAAAAAATGGCGCAACGCATCTATTGCTGATGTTGAAATCGAGCGTAGTGCACAGAAGGTGCTTCTGATCGTAAAAACATCTCGTCCAGGTGTATTGATTGGACGTGGTGGCTCAGGGATCGAAGATATGAGTGTATTTATCAAAAAGAATTATTTTGCAGGAAAGAAAGTTGATTTGAAATTGGAAATTAAGGAGATCAAACAATTTGAAGAAAGCGCAGCATTGGTTGCACAGCAAGTTGCAGAAAATCTTGAGAAACGTATGCCATTCCGACGTGTATTGAAATCAATGCTTGATCAGGTAGAAAAGAATCGCAATATTAAAGGTGTAAAGATCCAAGTGTCTGGTCGATTGAACGGAGCGGAAATGTCACGAGCCGAATGGCTATCACGAGGGACGATTCCATTGCATACATTGCGTGCTGATATTGACTTTGCACGAGATGTTGCACGGACAACCTATGGAGCGATTGGTGTAAAGGTGTGGATCTACAAAGGTGAGGTGTTTAATGTTGAACGAAGCTAGGTAAGTATAAAGTATTTGGAAATAACGAAAGACGATTATGTTAATGCCACGAAAAGTAAAACATAGAAAAGTACACCGCGGCGGTTTGCCAAAGGGTACTGCGACACGTGGAACGAACGTGAACTTTGGAAGTTATGGACTGAAGGCGACAAGCTCAGGTCTCATCACAGCACGTCAGATCGAAGCTGCGCGTCGCGCAGTAACGCGATATGTGCAGCGTGGTGGTAAGATTTGGATTCGTATTTTCCCTGACCATTCAATGACCAAGAAAGGTGATGAAACACCGATGGGTAAAGGTAAAGGTGCTGTTGATCATTTTGTCGCAAAGGTAAAAATGGGGACAGTAATGATGGAAATGGATGGCATTTCAGAAGAAGATGCGCGTGAGGCGTTTCGACTCGCAGGACACAAGTTTGGAGTAGCAACGAAGTTTGTCAAAAAATAAGAGAGCAATTATGAAAGTTAATGAACTTAGAGAAAAGTCAATAAAAGAACTGGAAGAACTCCTTGCGAAGAGTCGCGTTGTTGCACAATCAACATATGTTGATGTGACAGTGAAACAGGAGAAGTCTTTGAAGGAATATCGTGAAGCACGTACTTCAATAGCACAGATCATGACAATTCTCAAAGAAAAAGAAATGGCGCAGTCCAATAAGTAATTGAATTTTTTAGCAGCGATAAACATATGACAAATGTAGAAAGTAAAAAAGGTGGAAACTTACACGGTGTCGTCGTTTCAGATGCGATGGACAAGACTGTTGTTGTTGCTGTGGAAGCATATAAAGAGCACCCAAAATATCATAAACGCTATAAAGCAACGAAAAAATACAAAGTACATGATGAGAACAATGAATATAAAGTGGGAGATAAAGTAGCATTTGTGATGTGTAAGCCAATGAGTAAGGATAAATCTTATCGGACAGTTTAAAAATATACTATGATTCAAGCAGAGACAAAATTGAAAGTGGCAGATAATAGTGGCGCAAAAGTCATCGAGTGTTTTAAAGTACTTGGTGGAAGTAAGCGGCGGTATGCCTCTGTTGGCGATATCTTTGTTGCTTCTGTGAAATCAGCAGAGCCACGAAGTGCGATCAAGTCAGGTGATGTTGTCAAGGCTGTTGTTGTACGAACAAAGAAAGCAATTCGACGGAAAGACGGTTCTTATATACGATTTGATGAAAATGCAGCTGTGATCATTGACCCCGAGAATAAAGAGCCAAAAGGAACACGTATCTTTGGCCCAATTGCGCGTGAAATGCGTGATCAAGGATACACAAAGATCGTTTCGATGGCACCAGAAGTATTATAATAAGAATATTATGTTGAAGATCAAAAAAGGAGACAAAGTGGAAGTAAGAGCTGGAAAGGACAGCGGTAAACGCGGGACTGTTTTGGATGTGATCCCAAGCACTGGACGAATTGTTGTGGAGAAAGTGAATGTTGTGATCCGTCACCGTAAGCCACGCAAATCTGGTGAAAAAGGGGAGCGAATTCACAAGGAAGCATCAATTGATGCATCAAATGTCATGCTCGTGTGTCCACATACAGATAAGCCAACACGGGTTGGATTTACATTTGAAGGAGAAAAAAAAGTCCGTGTATCAAAGAAAAGTGGTAAAGCAATTTAGTTTAAGTAGCGCATTTATTTAAAGACATGAGTAAAATTATTACAACTCGAGAAAAATATCAGAAAACTGTTGTGCCGGAATTGCAAAAACAGTTGAAACTTGATAATGCATTAATGGCACCACGTATCAATAAGATCGTTGTGAATGTCGGTATTGGACCACTTCTCAAAGAGAAAGAGGCGATCAAAGAATTGAAACAAGCATTAATCGATATTACAGGACAGATGCCAGTAATGACGACAGCAAAACGATCGATTGCAAGTTTCAAGATTCGTGAAGGACAGGAGATTGGTATGAAAGTGACACTCCGTGGAACACGTATGATGCATTTCATAGATCGTATGGTCAATGAAGCACTCCCACGTACACGTGATTTCCAAGGTATTCCAATGAAAGCAATTGATCACAATGGTAATTTGAATATTGGTATTAAAGAACATACAATTTTTCCAGAAATTTCAGCAGAGAACGCACGAAAGATCTATGGGTTCCAGATCACGATCGTGTCTAGTGCAGATAATGAGAAATCCGGAGAGGCGTTATTTCGCGCATTGGGATTTCCCATTCAGAAAGAAGACCACTAAAAAAGATTAACTATTTTTCCATTTAAGAAAAACGTATTATGGCAAAAACATCAGTAATAGCCAGATCTCAGAAGAAACCAAAGTACTCGACACGTGAAGTGCGACGCTGTTGGAAGTGTGGTAAAACACGCTCATTCCTTCGCAAGTTTGGTATCTGTCGTATTTGTTTTCGAGAACTGGCAAGTAAGGGAGAGATCCCTGGTGTGCGGAAAAGTAGTTGGTAGAGTATTAAGTTGAAGAAGATCAAATTTACAGGTTATTCGTATTAAGTAAAGTATTTATGGATCCAATCAGTGACATGTTAACACGTATCCGAAACGCACAGATGGCTAATCATGCTGTTGTGTTGATTCCTGCATCGCGACTAAAAATTGCTATTGCAAAGGTTTTGGAAAGTGAGAATTTAGTAGAGAAAGTTGACGTTATTGATGATGAAGAACATGTTGGTCGCAAAAACGTTCAGATCGTATTGAAATATGATCAGATCTCGCTTTCGAAAAAAGATCCAGCAATCAAAGAGATTCATCGTGTATCAACGCCAGGACAACGTGTTTACATCAAAAATGACATGATTCGCAAGGTGCGTAATGGGTATGGTATTGCAGTGATCTCAACATCACAAGGCGTTATGAGTGGTAAGGACGCAAAGAAAAAAGGTCTTGGTGGTGAAGTGATTTGTGAAGTGTGGTAAATTATATAAATTTCAGATTTTCTAAAGTTACATAAATGTATGAGTAGAATTGGCATAAAACCGATCACGATCCCAGATGGCGTCACTGTTGATGTTACGGGGAATGTTGTGAAAGTTAAGGGGTCAAAAGGTGAAATCTCCATGGAACTCCATAATGCTGTAAGTGCGTCTGTCGCAGATGGAGCAATTACTGTGAAAAATAACAATAATTCCAAGACATCTCGTGCGATGTGGGGAACGACAAAACGATTGATCGAGAATATGGTACATGGTGTATCGCAAGGATTTGAAAAGAAATTGGAGCTCAATGGCGTCGGTTATCGCATGGCATTGAAGGGAAAACAGATCGATCTAGCACTTGGTTTTTCACATCCTGTGCTTGTCGATATCCCAGAGGGATTAACAGTGGAAATTGATAAAATGTTATTGACAGTAACTGGCGTTGATAAGCAAGCAGTAGGACAATTTGCTGCAGAAATTCGTGCGCTGAAGCCAGTGGAACCATATAAAGGCAAGGGATTTAAATATAGCGATGAGATTGTGCGGCGTAAGGAGGGAAAGAAAGCTGCAGCTGCGTAGAATAATAATGATTAATAAAGTGTACGACTATGGCCGAGAATAAGAAAAATCTGAATAGAAAGCGACGTGCAGGACGTGTTCGTGCTAAAATTACAGGAACAGCTACGCGACCACGTGTCAGTGTTTTTCGTTCTCACCTCAATGTCAGTGTACAAGTTATTGATGATGCAAAAGGAACGACGCTTGCGAGTGGATCTCTTGTAGATGCAAAGGCAAAAAATACTATTGATGGTGCTGGGAAACTTGGATCTCATATCGCAAAAGAATGTACTGCCAAGAAGATCACGGAAGTTGTTTTTGACCGCAATGGTTACAAATATCATGGCAAGGTCAAAGCGCTTGCAGATGCAATGCGTGATGGTGGTATTAAATTATAATTTTATTTCGACATACTAACTAATTTTCTATGGCAGATCAGAAGAAAAAAAATAAGCGCGGCGGACGACGAAGACGACGCGAAAAGTCTGAGTTTGATAATAAACTTATCGACCTTGCACGTGTGACGCGTGTGGTAAAAGGTGGTCGCCGATTTCGCTTTCGCGCGACGGTTGTTCTTGGTAATCATAAAGGGAAAGTCGGTGTGGGTATTTCGAAAGGAACAGATGTACAACAAGCGATCCAGAAAGCATCAGATGATGCAAAGAAACACATGATCACTGTACCGATGGATGGTAGTACGATCCCACATGATGTGAGGATGAAACATGGTAGTGCGATCATCCTCTTGAAGCCAGCTCCAGAAGGTAGTGGGATCATTGCTGGTGGCTCTGTCCGTTCTGTTCTTGATCTTGCAGGTGTCCGTGATGTTGTATCAAAATCACTTGGTACATCGAGTAAGATCAATGTAGCGCGAGCTACGATCGTTGCTTTGAGTGAATTGAGTCAAGTAAAAGTAAAAACACCTAAGGCAGTAAGTGAAAAACCGGCTACAACACAAAAAGAATCGAAAGTCGCTCCTAAAAAGACTACTCCAACAAAGGAAGTGAAGGTTGCACCAAAGAAGGCTACTAAAAAGACGACGAAAACAACGAAAAAATAAGAACATTATTATATTGTAATTCAACTATTTAGACGAGATATGCAGATTCATCAACTACAAGTAGAAGGTAAAAGAACACGCAAGCGCGTTGGTCGTGGCGGAAAGCGTGGTACATACTCTGGTCGTGGTATGAAGGGACAAAAATCACGCAGTGGTGGAAATGTTGATCCGCTCTTTGAAGGTGGTCGCTCATCACTGATCCATCGTATGAAAAAATTACGTGGATTTAAATCACCACATGCAAAGCTCGTTGTTGTACGACTATCAGACCTTGAACAGCTCTTTGACGCTGGTTCTGAAGTTTCTATTGTAACATTGGCAAAGAAAGGTCATATTCGCCAGAATGAACTACGCAATGGAGCAAAGATCGTTGCGAGTGGTACACTAACAAAGAAAATGATGATCGCAAAAGATATCAATGTGAGTGTCGCTGCAGCAAAAGTGATTGAAAAAACTGGTGGAACGATTGCGAAACAGGAAGCACAGTCGCTCACGAGCGACGTGTCAGGAAAAAAAGAAAAAGAAGTACCAAAGAAAAGATAAATCCTCGCATGCATTAAAATGTGCTATACTGGGGTAATTGACAGTATGATCCATGCACTACTATTATGATCAAAGACTTTTTTGAGAAATTAACACAGATCTTCAAAACGAAAGACCTTCGTAATAAGATATTTTTTATCTTTGCGCTTCTGATCGTTTTTCGTCTTGCTGCAAATATTCCATTACCAGGTATTGATGTTGCACAGATCAAAGATCTTTTCGCAGAAAACCAACTCGTTGGTCTTTTGAATATGTTCTCTGGTGGTGGTTTATCAAATATTTCAATCGTCCTTCTTGGACTCGGCCCCTATATTACAGCATCGATCATTATGCAACTTTTGACGATGATCGTGCCACGGATGGAACAACTTCATAAAGAAGAAGGAGAACAAGGGCGACAGAAATTCAACTCGATCACACGTATGCTGACGGTGCCACTTGCGATCATGCAAACATTTGCAATGGTCACACTACTCAAATCACAAGGTATTATTACACAGCTTTCATCGTTTGATATGGTGTTGATTATCATTGTTGCAACAGCAGGAACGATCTTCCTGATGTGGCTTGGTGAGTTGATCACAGAGAAAAAGATCGGTAATGGTGTATCAATCATGATCTTTGCAGGAATCGTCGCATCATTGCCAACGATGATCTCTCAAACTTCTGCAACGTTTGATGAACGTGATATCTATAAATATATCCTTTTTGCAGCTGTTGGTATCCTGACGATCGTCGGTGTGGTGTTTGTTTCTGAGGGACAGCGTAACATCCCGATTTCTTATGCAAAGCGTATGCGGGGTAATCAATCCTACGGACAAGCAGCTTCACACTTGCCACTGCGGGTCAATCAAGCTGGTGTTATCCCGATCATCTTTGCTGTTTCTTTGATTCTCTTTCCAACGATGGTTGGTGGTATGCTTGCGCAAGCGAGTAATGAATCATTAGCATCATTTGGACAGACATTAACGGATCTTTTCCAAAATCAGTGGATCTACGGTATCGTTTACTTTTCACTTGTTGTATTATTTACATATTTTTATACAGCTGTTGTTTTTGATCCACACAAGATCGCAGAGAATCTCCAGAAACAAGGCGGGTATGTGCCTGGTGTGCGTCCTGGTAGCGAAACAGAAGAGTATCTTGGTCGCATCGTGACACGTATTACACTTGCGGGAGCTCTTTTCCTCGGAACGATTGCTGTGATGCCAGTTGTTGTGTCAGGTGTAACGGGTATGACTGCTCTGACGATTGGTGGGACAAGTATTTTGATCACGGTTTCTGTGGTGATCGAGATTGTAAAGCAATTAGAAGCACAGATGGTCATGCGTGATTATGATGGATTTTAGACGGCAATATAGAACTTTGAATATGGAAAACAGCAAACAGCTGTTTTTTTGTGTTTTTTGACCAAGTGTGACTATAATAGGTCATGCATATAAAAAATGACAAAGAGATCGCGATCATGCGTGAGGCAGGGAAACGTCTTGCGGAAGTTGTTGCGATCCTCGAAAGTGAAGTAGCAGCTGGCGTCAGTGGGGCACATCTTGATGAGATTGCAGAACGAGAGATCTACGCGCGACACTCAGTCCCCGCCTTTAAAGGGTATGATGCTGGTGGACCAACTCCTTTCCCAGGTACGATTTGTTTTTCATTGAATGAGGAAGTGGTTCATGGTATTCCAACGGAAGACAAACTTATTTCTGCAGGAGATCTCGTCAAAATTGATATTGGACTTGTTTACAAAAAAATGTACGCTGATATGGCACGCACTTTTATGGTAGGAGATGTAAGTGCTGATGCACAGAAGATCACAGAAGTGACGCGTGCATCTTATAACAAAGGCGTTGCACGGATCAAAGACGGTGCGACGTTGGAAGATTTCGCACGCGCAGCACAGTCTGTAGCGGAAACGGAGGGATGCGGTGTTGTAAAGAATTTAGTTGGTCATGGAATTGGTTATGAGCTGCATGAAGATCCACAAATCCCAAACTTCTTTATCAAAGGCATGCACAATTTTACATTCAAAAAAGGCATGGTGATCGCAATCGAACCAATGATCAATCTTGGTACGAGCGAGACGACGCTTGATAGTGATGGCTGGACCTATCGAAGTAGTGATGGTAGCTTGAGCGCTCATTGGGAAAATACCATGCTGGTCACAGAAAAAGGGACGGAAATTTTAACACAAGTCTAACGAGATACAAAATGAATAGAGAAGTACCATCATCAGCAGAGTTATTGCCACAGGAGAATGAATCAGATCATCATGGTCTGGTGGAATTAAATGAGGTAAAAAAGATCATTAATGCGAATGTTACTGCACGAGGTGAGATAGTTGGGGCAGCTGATACTATTGAAGAAGATGAGGAGCGTATGGCATTTTCAGATGCATTGCGGTGGTTGCTTCAGGGAAAGAAATGGCTGCAAGAGGATGAAAATACAGGAAAGACAATCGAAGACTTTATGACATACAAAGAGCTTTTATACTCAGACAAGATCAAAAATGAAGAGAGTATTGCTGTGCAAAAAAGTTTAAAAAAAGATCTGCGTGAATTTCAGGCAGCATGTGACATTATTCGTGGGGGATTAAAAAGGAGAGAGAAGGAAAAGGAGTAATATTTTACGTGCCTAAGGCTATTTAAATAAACTTTAATGACCTATTTAATGACATCATTAATGAGGTCGTTTATTTTTTGAAATAAAAAAGAGCACTGACTATGTGTAGTCACTGCTCTTGGGAAATACGCCTCCTTAGGTGAATTGATAATCGCCTGTGAAGTATGTATTGGCATGGTTCTTTACTTCATTGAGTGGCAATCCTGCTGCTGAAATAGCACTTTTTATGTCTTTTGGTGTGGCATTTGGAAAGAAGAGCTCGAGAGGAGTCTTATTTGTGTAGTA
>JAUVJK010000014.1 GCA_030592425.1 Candidatus Moraniibacteriota bacterium | reverse complement strand
CATACTGCACACTATTCTTTATATGGCATTCCTATCAATAATATTCTTATAAACCCAAAAACTTTTACGTTGTTTTCTCTCTAGTGTTTTTCGATCAATCTCAATAAGGCCAAATTGAGGCCAAAACCCTTTATCCCATTCGAAGTTATCCGTCAATGACCAGTGAAAATAACCCTGCACATCTGCACCATCACTAATTGCTCGTTGAACCTGTGCAAGATTGTCACGAATAAACTTTTCGCGCTTCATATCACTTCGATCTGCAAGTCCGTCTTCTGTTAGATAGATCGGAAGGTTATATTTTTTGAGGAACATGATGCTTTCATAGACTCCTTTGGGGTCGATCAACCAACCAAGATCCGTAACGAACGTTGTATTTTTTTCTTTCACGATGCCCATCAGCGATAATGTCACAGAAAAATAATATTGCACAGAAAGATAGTCATTATGATCTTGTGTCATACGAAGAAATTTCTCATTCGTAAAATAATAAGCAAAACGAATCAAAGCGCGATGAAATAAGGTATTCTTACTTGGTTTAAAACGCCATAAGATATTTGTAAAACCAATGTGCACATTTTCTTGTTGTTTATGGATCACATCATAAGCCAAATTGTGTGCTGAAGACAATTTCTTATATGCTTGCAACATATGGAATATATTCTTTTCACCGGGAGGCCATTTTCCAGCAATATAGCCACCAGCAATATAGGAAGTTGGTTCATTGAGTGTCACATAAAATTTTACACTCTCACCAAGTGCTTCTGCCATAATGTGTGCATAGTGAGCAAATTTTTCTGGGAAATCCTTTGCGAGTACCCCACCACGCTCTTCGAGCCATAATGGATGTGTCCAATGCCATAGCGTCACAAATGGTTCCATATTACGCTCGCTGATCGCTCTGACGACGTTTTTATAGTGTTCTATAGCCTTACTATCAAATTCACCATCTCTTGGCTCAATACGCGCCCAATCGATCGAGAAGCGATGTGCATTATGCCCACCAGCTTTCGCAAGATCAAGATCTTCCTCATAGCGAGTGTAATACTCTGTTGCTCTACCGGAAATATAATTCTCCGCCTCGAACATCTCCGGAAATTTTTTCTGCTGCCATAATTGCCATTTCTCTGTAGCACTCTGTGCCCATTTTTTTGCATTCTTCTTCTCCCACACGCTCCAATTATTGCAACTATATTCTTCGATCTGATGTGCACTTGTCGCAGCACCCCACAAGAAATTGTCTGGAAATTTTTTCATAGAGTATCTTAAATCATATCAATTTCATTCTTTGTTTATTATAACACTACATGACAGTTTACAGATACTATTGTCTCTTTTACGAAAAGTTACACAAGATCATCATCGAGTGCTATATTATATCTCGTACATACATTTTAATGATCCTTCCTATAATAACACTATCCAACTAGTCATTTACATCTCCTCCACTGTGCATTCAAGAAGCTAACGAATGTGACTGTACACAAACTGATAAAATATTCTCGATGAAATGATTACAATAAAAAAATAGCCTCATTAATGAGGCTATTTTTTTTAGCGTAATGTAAGAATTGTTTGCGGATTTTGTTGAGTCGTTTCAATGGCAAGTACCTTGTTATAATATATCTGCACATCTGCGATCCATTTTGATACACTTCCTGGTGCATGCGTTGCGCAGCTACTACCACACTTCCAGATCACAACCATTTGTGCTGGTGTCCTTCGATTTGTTTCATGTACAAAATGGGAGATCCGGGATCCTGTGACATCAACAGCTTCTTCTACAGAACCAAAGCATGCGTAGCCCATTGATTGTCCACGCGTCCCTGATGTTTTGTACCCCCAATAATTAAAGCAATCCTGTCCACCCTTTGACGGTGAATGTTTCCCCCAATTACTTTCTTTCTTTGCTATACCAACGAGAAAAGCTGCAACGGTACGATCTTGCAATGCGATCGACTCCGCCATCGCCTCCATTGGATGACCTGCAAGTAACAATTCTAATTCTTGTTGAAATATTTCTTGTTCATTTATTTGTTTTTGCTCTTGTGGAAGACATGTCTCTTGCGCGTGAATTGGTGGTGGTGTCAATAAACCAATATCATCAGTGATCACTGATTCTAGGTCACCCTTCAATACACAAAGATTATACGAACTTTCATCTTCCGTAAGAGATTCTTTATCCCCTGCCTGTACCATGCCACCAGTTTGTGCAAAATAAAAAACGCCCAAAAGGAGCCCTAGGGTGCTTATTTTAAACAAACGCGCATATTTACTTGTTACGGTACACATCATTCTTTTGACAGAATGTTGTACAAAGGGCGAGGGCTCATCCAGATTTGTCATACACGAATATTATTTATTAACCTTTAATTCTCCGACGCATTATTTAACCTCGTTATCTTAAGAGATTACAATTCAAATACAATTCATCTCTCTGCAATAAGGTAAAAATGAGAATTAAAAAACATGTCATAAATGACACGTGAAAACTAGTATAACATTACCTCAATGAAAGTCAAGAGGCTATATTATGCCTTATTATAGGTGTTTTGTGAGCTCATGAAAGTAACCCCCAACATGATCGATCCACCGCTGAGCACTATCACCATGCCCTTCACAACTACTGCCACATTTCCAGACAACCATTTGTGCTGGTGTTTTGCGATCATATTTATACACGAGATCATGCAGTCTCTTTGAAACCGTATCGACAGCATCCTTAGGGGAATCAAAACACGTATGTTGACCACTACCCATACGCGCGCGTTTTCCACGATACCCTACATAGTTATAACAATCCTGACCATTGAGAACTGGTACACGTTTACCCCAATTACTTTCAATTTTTGCGATTGCAATGTAATATGCTGCAACTGTTGGGTCTTGCTGAAATAAATGTGGTAACATTTTTTCGATTGGATATCCTTTTACCATTTCCTTCATAGTTGTCTCGTAGGTATTTTCCACAATTGGTAAAGTCTCAACTGTTACTTTTCTTTTTTCCGTTTGTTTTTCAGATAAGTCTTCCCCAACATCCTTTTTATTATTAACGATCACTGCATCCACAGATTTTCGTTCACTTCTCTTTTCTAGCTTCTCCATTCCTTTCACATCTTCTACTGGATCGATCTTTGTAGGAGTGGGTGCAATTGGAAGAATTGCTTCAGATTTCTCTTTCGGGGCATCAACGACAATGGGCAACGCTTCCTTTTCCTCTTCTTCATCCTTCTTCTTTGATAGTTTTTCAATGTCATCTTTCGAATCAGAAGTACCAAGAACAAGTCCGACCGCTGGTGTTGTATTATTCGCTGCAGCCAAGACTGTGTCACTAGCATCTGCAAAAACGCCCTGTCCTAAATTTCGATAGATCAGTGTCATTGAGATCATGCCAAAAAGAATTGCCCCGATCAGGGAAGCGTTCCACATTTTAAATGGTGAAATGTGCATCGACATCATCTCTCGCATATGCAGGAATGATCCTTGCATCGTACCGTAACGTCGCTCAAGTTGTGCTACAAATTCGCCACGTCGATCAATTGGTTCTATAAAGCGAGTATGTACGCTATCGATCTTGTTTTCACCATTTTCAATACGATATCCATTTGATAAATATTCTTGTTGCTTTTGTGAAATGTAACGTTGTGAATCTTCTGTAACAAAAAACGCTGACCTCCGACCACGCGAAAGTAGCGTCATAACATTTCGACCACGTAAAACATCAACATTATGCGTACTTTTTATTGTACACATAGCATTATGATCCTCAATATTCAATCTCTGTCTTTTTTTGTTTACCCGCATTTGCCGCGGAATTATGTCATCACCCGAAATCATGTTCTCATTATACCATAGTTACATGATGATGCTAGTTGAAAAGCTTTTTCTCTATCACTACATAGAGTACTACGCTTTATTTGTCCTCCTCCTTGCCCATACATAAAAGATCACGCCAACAACGAACATAATCATCGAAAGAATCTGTCCCATCGAAAGGATTCCTCCGAAAAGACCGATATGTGCATCAGGTGCTCGTGTGAATTCCACAAAAAAACGAATGACTGCATAACCACAAATATACAGTGCTGCAAGATAACCAGGGAATTTAATTTTATTGCGCAACGTCCACAAAATAATAAACAGAACAATGCCCTCAAAAAAAGCTTCATAAAGTTGAGAAGGATGTCTTAGAAATGCCATAGAATCGAAATACATACCTAAGGGACTTGTTGTTACACGACCAAAAAGTTCATTATTCAGGAAATTCCCCAACCGACCAAAAAAGTATCCGAGAGGAATTGCCGGTACAATAAAATCCACAAGTGGTAACATTGCCATTTTTTTCTTGCGACTGAAGATAAAAAGTGCCATGACCGCACCAATGATACCGCCATGATAACTCATTCCATAAATACCCGTCCATACACCACGACCAAAGTCATAAGGCGAAATAATCAAAAGAGGATTCGAAAAATAGTAAGAAAAATCATAAAACAGTACATAGCCAAGACGTCCACCGATCAAGGCACCAAGAAATCCATAGAAAAGAAGGTCCTGAATAAAATCTTTATCATAACCAGAACCCTCACCTTTTTTGATACGCCACACCAAGAGAACGTAAACAACAGCAAAGGCTAAAAGCCACATCAACGCATACCATTGAATATGAATCGGTCCAAAAGAAAATGCAATCGGATCAATATTTTGCGGCAATATTTGATAAAATTCCATACTATAATATTGGGTGCTTATCAAGAAATAGTATCATTGTACATGCATTATCGATATTTAAAAAATCCCTTAACGGACCTAAAGTAGATCAATCAAATCTATTATTTCACTCAAACAAGTGATGTCTCCGCATCTTGTCCACTTTTGATGGAAAGAAAATCCTGCATAAGAGTAGGATTCAGAAAAAGAAAACCGATGAAAATCCTATTGATTGTATTCTTCGAGCTGCACTTTGAATTCGCGTGCATAAATTTCCCACAACGCAATGAAAAGTGCCATAATGATCGGTCCAACGACAAAACCAATGATCCCAAAGACCATTAAACCACCAAGTGTCGCGAAAAAAATAAGAAGTGTATGCATCTGTGTATCTTTTCCAACCATTTTCGGTCGTAAGAAGTTATCAACATTTGAAATGATCAGTGTTACAACAAGAAGGAAAACACCTTGCCAAATACTTCCTGAAAGCAAGAGAATAATAGCCATCGGAATAAGGACGAGTGCAACTCCAATTGCTGGAATGATCGATAGTATGATCATCACAACCGTCCAAATAATTGGCGATGGAACACCAACGATCAAGACAGCAAGACCTCCAAGTGCACCTTGAATCAAACCAATGAGAACTGTCCCTTTAAAAGTTGCACGCGTCATAGAAACAAAGCGATCAACGAGAATTTGTTCATGTCGATTTGGAAGAGGACTTAAGTGCATCATGCGATCAACAATACGTTTTCCATCGATAAAGAAGTAGAAAAGAGAGAAGAACATCACAAAGATCCAAATGATAGAATCAAGAACGCCCTTTGATGTTTTTTGAATAATCGTGATCGTTCCTTGTCCAAC
Organism: Candidatus Moraniibacteriota bacterium; assembly: GCA_030592425.1. Taxonomy (GTDB): domain Bacteria; phylum Patescibacteriota; class Minisyncoccia; order Moranbacterales; genus JAUVJK01. The sequence goes on along the minus strand of JAUVJK010000014.1, from coordinate 11,403 downwards.
ACTTTGCAACGTCGAACGGATATCATCATTTGCAAGAATTTCCTTCGGATTAACGACTAATGTTTGCGTAATACCAAGGTCTTCCACTTTTGAGAGAACCTTAAAAGCAAATTGTTGTTCTGTCGAACCATCAACCATCGTCCTCTCAACTGCCTGAATTGCTTCATTAGCTACCAAACTGACAACGCCAATAATCGGCAAAATAATCACGAAAAGTGCTAAAAAACACGCAAGTACCGAGCTTAAGACGGCACGCTTACCAGTTTTGTGATAGATCCACATATAAACACGCCGCAGAAGAGTCGCGATTGCCGCCGCAATAAAAATTGCACTCAAAAATGGCGCAAACATTTTGAATGCAAAGAAGGTTACAACAATTAAAAGAATAAAAAAGAAATACGTATTTAAATTTCTCAGTTTCATAAAGAATGTATCAATATATTAAACGCTCTTCATTCCTTTATCTCTCGTTTCGCAGAAAGAATACCTTGAAACGATCAAGAATGATCATTTCCATCATTGTAACACAAATAATGACGCCCCACACGGACCACGACAAAGTTGTTGTATGTAAAAATTTCTGTAATGGCTCCCAATAAATACCCAACAGAAGCATACTAAAGGAAATTGCGGTCGCACCATTAAGATACTTATTGGAAAAAAGATCTTTCCGAAAAACACTCCGACGCAGTGAACGTAATACATAAGCAAATACCAAAGAATCAAAAGCGATAAGAGCAAAAACGACGGTTCGTGCAAAATCAATATCGAATGTTGTATACCAATAATAGAGGAAAATGCCGACAGCACTCACGCCGCTAACAATGAAAACTGCGATCATGAATTTCTTATAGACACCTGAGAGCAGTGGGTCACGAGGGTTACGCGGCTTACGCTTCATCAATCCTGTTGTATCTTTTTCTGTTGTTAAGGCGATATTTGGTAAACTATCCTCGATGAGATTGATCCATAGGATCTGCACAGCAACAAGCGGTAGCGGTAGTCCAAGTAGCATAGCAATAAAGAACAGGAAGAGTTCCGAAAAATCATCTGCGATCAAATAGATGACAATGCGACGGATATTATCAAAGATCAGACGTCCTTGCTCAATTGCTTTAATGATCACAGCAAAGCTACTATCCAAAAGAACGATATCTGCAACTTCACGCACAATATCTGTAGCTGATCCTACAGCGATGCCCACATCTGAGGCTTTCAAAGCAGGTGCATCATTTACACCATCGCCCACCATCGCAACGATCTCCCCATTTTTCTGCAATGCCTTTACAATCCTGATCTTGTGCTTTGGTAGCACGCGCGCAAAAAGTTTTTTCTCATTCACAACACCTTGCAATTCTTCTTCGCTCAATTCATCCATTTCTTTGCCCTCCATAATTTCTGTGCTCGTCACATGCATATCAAGTTCTTTCATAATACTCTGTGCAGTATTACGATGATCTCCAGTGATCACAATCGATCTAATTCCAGCAGTCTTTGTTTTCTTAAGAGCATTATCAACATCATGACGCACAGGATCCTTCAGTGCAACAAATCCTACCAGCGTACTACCATCAAGCTTTTCTTTCTGTGAGTGCTCACCACCAAACTGATCAGTAGTAACTGTTTTTTGTGTACATGCTAAAACACGCAGACCATCTTGTGTCAGATCAGCAAGACGTTCAAGAACAATTTTTGCCTCCTGTGAGTCAAGAGGGATCGTACCATCAGCCTGCGCGATATCTGTAATATGCTCCATAAGAACATCTGGTGCACCAAGAGCAAAAATATCAACATCCTCGCCATGATGATACATCCGTGCAGCAAACTTTTTTGCAGATGTAAAAGTAATTGAATCGATCAATGCTCCATGATCATCCGCCTGTGGACGCAATCCGACCTGTAAAGCAGCCAAAAGAAGAGCTCGATCCGTTGGTCGTCCTTGTACGACCCACTCCTCAAGTGTTTGTTCCTCATTTTCAACATAAGCATCGTTCACGAGACCTGCAATTTGCAATGCTGCAACATGTTGTGCTGCAACATCAGTGTGACCACCAACGAGATCTGCATGATCAAGGAGTTCATTCTCACCAGAAAGAATATGACTCACACGCATTTCACCTTGCGTCAACGTACCTGTTTTATCCATACAAATCACCGTAATCGCACCCATCGCTTCATTTGCAGTTAACCGTCGTACCAATGCTTTTTGCTTAGCAAGGCGACGCATGCCAAAGATCAAAACAACTGTAATAGCTGGTAAGAGACCCTCTGGGATTGCACTCACGACAAGAGCTGTCGCTGTCATCAACACTTCATTCATTGGATCGCCACGCCAAAGACCTATAACAACGAAAATTGCAATTGTACCTAAAACCAAAATACCCAAGAGACGTGACATTTTCTGAAACTGACGTTGTAGTGGTGTATCAACTTGTTTCTCATCTTTGATCGTCTGAGAGATAGCGCCGATCTGCGTATCCTTTCCTGTTGCAACGACAATGCACAATCCTTGTCCTTCAGCGACAACTGTACCAGAGAAAACCATATTCACACGGTCAGACATCATCGTACTTTCATCGATTGGCATTGTCACTTTTGTGACTGCCATTGCCTCACCTGTGAGGATTGCTTCACTCATACTCAATGAAGCAGAGGAGATAACACGAGCATCTGCAGCAACCTTATCACCAGATTCCAATGAAATAATATCACCCACAACAACTTCCTGCACAGAAATCAATTTCTTGCGATGATCACGGATCACAGTTGTATATTCTTCAATACTCTCTTGCAACATTTGTAGGGCATTCTCTGCCTTATATTCTTGGACAAACCCCACAATTGCATTGATCAAGATCACGATAAAAATAAAAATCGCATCTGGCAAATGACCTGCAAATACTGACACAACAGCTGCCGCTAATACAATATACACTAGTGGCGAATGAAATTGTTTCAAAAAAAGAATAATGCCAGGCGCACGTTTCGGCGCTGGCAATTTATTGGGACCAAATTGCGTCAGGCGAGTCTTCGCTTCAGAGTCTTTTAAGCCATCGCGTGACGATTTAAATAAGGATAATACTTTCCCAACACTTAGAGCATGATATGCATTTTTCATATAGTCATCATCTTAAATCTACTTAGATCGTGCATATTTGATCAAACGAATCATAAAAAATATCGCCATAAAAGTGGAAATGTCTTTCATCTCGTACGAACAAGAAAAGCACCTACCGTAGCGTCGTTGCGAGAGGAGAAAAACATAAATACCTAATACGACCGCAGCACATGAAAAAGCGATAAAAACATAGTATAGATTATCATAACTGCGCACAGCACTATAGATAAACAAGGTGCTCGTCGTGATCACAAAAATAAAAGAGAGAATATGTATAATAAATAGCCTCATAAAAATAGTTCTTTCTTTAATTACTTTTGGTTTTTCTCTCTTTTATGAATACATGCGTAGCCATTGATACACAAAAGAAATCCTGCAATTAAAGATCTCCACATGTCTCTACGTATTATACACCGACTATTACAACAACTTTACTATCAACACTTTCAACAACTTTTGCATCTTTCTTCGTTTCCACAGGCGTAAAGTTCTCTTCTGTGAGAATTGCCGCAATATCTTCTGCTGCAACTTTATAATCATCGTCACCATAGTAGACGACATTGCCTTCGATCGTCTCTTTTGCATTTGTCGCCATTTGCGTATCATAATCCTTCTTACCAATTGTCGTCGTCAATTTTCCCGCCTGCCCCGCTGCGGCACCACCATTAAGCACTGTCACCGTCACTTCCTTTGCAACGATCGCCAATGCTATATCAGTCATTGCTTCATCAGATGCATCTGCATCCTCATCATTAGCAGACTCCTCTTGAGTAACTTCATCATCCATATTGTCTATATTATCGATCGATGCGTGATTTTCATCCTGTGCTACATTTATGATCGATACTGGCTGTTGTGCTTCTCGTGCTTGAAAACGTGTCAAAAGATTTAGAATAAGTACTACAATCACGATCACAACAATACTCCAAATCACAAACTTCCACATAAATGCTCGGTGTCGTCTCTTTTCTGGCTGTACTTCTGCTTCATATCGTTTTTCATCTTCCTTCATCCAGCTCACATCAATTTTCTTTTTTTGCTGATCAGAAAAAGTAAGACGATCACTCTTTTGTGCATGTTTTTGTTGCATTTCCATAGCGAGAGCTGCAGTCGATGTCTTCTCCCTTGCTTTTTCTGCCGCCCGTTCTTCTACCTCATTCTCAATACCCATAGGCTCTTCGACAGCCATCATGTCCTCATAAAATGATGACGTTGCATCTGTTGTATTTCGTACTTCGCTCTTAGTTTGTTTTGCTGTTTTTTGTTTTGTCACTTTTGGACTCTTTGTACCATTGTTTGATTGTGGCACAATAATCATGTCACCTGGTGTCAAAAAGTATGGTGCCTTAATATGATTTGTCTTTGCAAATACTTTCCAATCAATATCATAGATCTGTGCGAGCGTCGTAATATTCTCACCAACCTGCACTTCATGATCCACCCAATTTTTTCCACCATATTTTTTCTTTCGCATGAGCCATACGATCAAGATCGTCAGACCAATGATAAGTGCCAAAGCTGTACCAATCACAATTTCTTGTACTGGTCTAACTCTCACACTAATCGCTTCTGCTGTAACTATTTGCTCATTATTATCAGTATCCGTATAAATAATCTCTGGTCGAAAAGAAAAATCCCCATTATGTGGTGGTATCCATTGATAATTAGTAATGAACGTATCATCTCTAAGTACGTGAAAAGAACGTTCGATCGTTTCCTCCTGCCCTGTCTTATCGTCACGAATGATAATATTATTTTTATGTTCAACACTGACATTCCCATTATTTTTTACTTCTGTTGTCACAATATAGATTTTCTCTGCATCCTCTCCTGTCGCTGTGATCATTGTTAGATCATCAAATTTCTGCTCAACACTGAATTTCTCCAATAAGAGTTCCTTTACGATATCACTCGGTACTGTTTCGTAGATCTGTACATCGACGTGTGTCATGATCTCCTCACTATCTTCTTTACGGTCTTCTGCAAACTTGATTGAGATACCACCTGTATGCTCACCGTCATCTATTCCACTTGGAACACGAAACAAAAAAGGAATTATCTGTTCTTCTTTGGCGTCAAATGTTTTATCAATAGATTCTACACCCTCACACCACGTTTTTAATTCATCAAAGTCTTTCTCACTCAATCCCTCATTCTTCTCCGTGAGTTCTTCCTCACTTGCATCACACAAATTCAAAATATTATCATCTCCATCCTCAAAAGATGCCTTGAAAGCATTAGGAATCTCTTCTGGATAAAAACGCACCCACGCACCAACGCCAACTTTCTCTTCGCTAGCCTGCTTTAGTGCAAAACCATCACTCGAACTTTGCGTCGTATCTGCAGCATAAATAAACACACCAATTTCATCCTTGGCATTATTACTGACGATCACAGCATCCTGCAAACTCTTTCCTGGGTCAAGATCATAAATGAATCGTTCCGAAGAATGCGGCACATTGGGATCAGGATTGGCTGGCTGACCACTTACCTGACCATGTTCTGCAGCACTTATAGTATTTGCAGCAAAAAGAAATGTAGGAACGAAAACGATTATCCACAAAAAGATTTTTATTTGCATAATGATTATTGCAACTAATAATTTATTTTGTCTTTATTATACTAAAAAAATGAAAAAGAATATAGCACCACAAAAATATTCTTGACTCGTAACTATGAAAAATATTTATAATACTATGAGAATCATGTCTAAAACATACACTTCTAGTATCTACTTAATGGGATTACTTGATCAAGTGCGACATCAGTAAACTCCTAAGATAGACAAATCTTTCAATATCAGATGACACGCTATGGAAGAAATACTACCGAGATCGTAATAGTCTATTTCATCACAAACAAGGATACTATAATCACCACTGATACTTGGAGATATTGTCTAACAAACAGCATCGTCACAATATACACGTTATTGGTGTACCTTGTACTGTACCGTCATCATTTGGATCAATGAATCCCGTCATAGTGACTAAAATACTACTCCGAGTCTACTGACGAGAAGCACACTCGCAATGTTCATCCACCATTATCACTGTTTATAGTAAATCTGTTCTTTTATCTTTTTATTTTACCACATATCAGTGAACCAGATTGAAAAAAACATCAATTCAATGATGTTCTTTCTTCAATCTACAATATTAAGATCAAAGACTATACTATTGTATCTTTTTTACGAATCAGAAGAATTGATCCTTCATCAATCGTCTCATTTAACTGATCAGCGTAGAGCCCACCAAAAATCCATTGCCCTTTGATCTTTTCATGACCACTATACACATTTTTTGGCCCAAGCGTTCCTTGTGTATGTGTCACATTCGGATCATTTAAAATGAGCTTTCCCCCCTTGTAACCGGTAAACACGACAAAGTGAGAATTGCGCAACGGTTGCCCTCGGAAAGTAAAGTTCGTTGTCACATTGCCGATTGCTGGACGCCCCGCATCTAATTCTTTCTTTACGAGATCAAATGATGGCGCTTTGACCGTGATTTTCCCGCCTTCATCAAAATATGTCAATAAATTCTCAAGTGTAATCCGATCATGTGTTCGTTTGAGATCGAATTGTGTCATCTTCTCAATATGTGCGTAAATCTCTTCTTGTGACAGACTATGATCATGCATATCAAAGAGACGTGGATGACACGTAATGATCTCTGTTTCAAAACCATACGTCAAGAAAGCACGCCCAATCTGCGCCATATCTGTTCCGCCTTCACGTTCATTTAAAAAGTTCTCCAAAGGCGTCACATCTGCGCCATAGTACGTCAAAACCATCTCCACAGCCGCAAGACCATAGCGTTGATCTTCTTTTTGAATGACCATTGGCACATCAAGTTGCATAACGATATTCTTATCATCTTATTAGTAAAACATCTAGCTCTCTTTATAATACACTTTTCAGACAGTAATCGTCCACCCATGTATTCAATATTCTTTTTTCTCTATATCATTTCTATTACACCTCCACCAAGACAATAGCTACCGTCATAAAAAACGGCAAATTGTCCTGGTGTCACACCTTGATCCTTCTGATCAATTGTAACTCTGAAAACATTATCGTTCTTCTTCTGGATCATGCAATCATAAAATTCTGGTCCATGACGCAATTTCACACGCATATTTTCTCCATATAGTGCTATCCCATCCATCCAGTTGATATCCCTCACAGTAAAGGTGTCTCGTCGCTGATCTTCTCCTGCAAAACCATGTGAAACATAAACAATATTATGTTTTATATCTTTATCACAGACATACCATGGCCCACCATTGAGATCTGTTCCCCGACGCTGTCCGATCGTATAAAGATAATGACCATCATGTTGACCAATGACTTGCCCTGATTCTTTCTCGACAAAATCACCTCGATGTACACCGCAATGTTGTTTGATAAAATCCGTAAATGAGATCTTACCCAAAAAACACAGACCCTGTGAATCTTTGCGTTTTGCTGTTGGAAGATCATATTGTCGTGCCAATGCACGTACTTCTTTTTTTGCCAAATGACCAATTGGGAAAAGAACTTTTTGCAATTGTTCCTGCGACATCATCGCCAAGAAATACGTCTGGTCTTTCACAGGATCCGGCGCTTGCTTAAGAATAACACGTTGCTCAGCCTCTTTTGGACTTTCGACTTTCGACTTTCGACTCTTTGCAATCTGTGCATAATGCCCCGTTGCAATTTTATCAAAATCAGCGCCATATTTCTCATTAAATGCGCCAAATTTTATCTGCGGATTACACAGAACATCAGGGTTTGGCGTCAAACCAGATCGCACAGCATCGATCGTATAGGCGATCACACGGTCATGATATTCCTTTTGTAGTGGTACAACATTAAGAGGAATGTCCAATTGCTTGCATACTGCGCGTACGTAGGTTAGATCCTCCTCCCATGGACATTCCCCCAGAAAAGACAATTCATCCTCAAGCCAAATCTTGAGGTAAAACGCTGTAATATCATGTTTTCCTTCTTTTTTGAGGAGTGCCAGTGCAACAGAGCTATCCACCCCACCAGAAAGAAGCATCGCTATTTTCATAAGTATATTTAGGCTATAGGACTTAGCTTTTTAGGAAGGCATTAGAAACTAACTTTTAATCCCCCCTTTTTCCTAAGAAGCTAAAGCCTAAATCCTAATCCCCTAGAACAGGTTCTTCATGCTTTCCATGAATGGCTCTCCAACTAAAAATGGCCAAACGAAATAAAGAATAACGAAATAAAGTGTAATATATATAATTGTCTTGGTTATGATCGTATTCATGTAAATATTATGTCAATTAATGAATTTTCTCTGATAAAAGATAATTTTCCACGGTCTGCGCGACATCATCTGCAGACTCTGATAGCATCAGATCTCCTCGCAAAGCGCTAGCACCAGGAAATCCACAGGCATATGCCTTGTAATGCTTCTTCATAATGGCAAAATTATTGATGCCCGTAAAGAGCTCTTCATAAAGATGTGTGTGTTCCACCATTACACGGAGTTTCTCTTCGAGAGAGACTTCCGCTACAACATCGGCGAAAAACCATGGATTCCCAAAGACGCCACGCCCGATCATCACGCCATCACAGCCGGTTGTCGCAATTTTTTCTTTGGCATCTGCGATCGTAGCGACATCACCATTGCCAATCAACAGTGTTTTTACAGCATACTGATCACGCAACGCAACAACACGCTCCATTAGTTCCCAATGCGCTGGCACATCACTCATTTCTTTCTTTGTCCGTAAATGGACAGTTAATGCTGCGATATCGCAAGAGAGCAGTGCGGGGATCCATTCGTCGATATCATCTGTGCTATATCCAATACGCGTTTTCACACTCACAGGCAGTCCACCAGCACCTTCTTTCGTTGCATAAATGATCTCCTGCGCCAATTCTGATGTATTGATGAGTGCCGCACCAGCATTCTGTTTCTGCACATTCTTCTCTGGGCAACCCATATTGATGTCAATACCATCAAATCCTTTATCAACAATGATTTGCGCTGCTTTTTTGAAGTTTTCTGGCGTCGCACCAAAAAGTTGTGCAACAACAGGACGCTCACTGTCATCAAACCATAAATGATGTTTCATCTTCTTGTATCCCTGCGGATGAATAAGGCCATCGGCGCTCACGAACTCTGTGAAGACAACATCAGGTGAAGAATATTTACAAATGATCCGCCGAAAAGCAGCATCCGTCACATCATACATCGGCGCCAAACAAAAAAAGGGTTTGTCTAATTGTTCCCAAAAGTTCTTTTCCATTGATTTAATGTATCACTAACCAGACCTAAAGTGCAAGATTTCAATAAATAAAAAGGGCATTGTGAATATGTTCACATATACCCCGTACAATTCCTTCACTAATACTCACACTATTGAGGCTCAACAAATTGATCAGCAGGCATAAATAACTCGTCTAAGCCAACCTCCTGAAAGATTGTGATGAGGAGTATCGGCTTCGAAGCCCATTCACGATCTGAATTGTCCCGTAACATTTGTTTAAGTTCATCAATACTATGATGCTCGATCATATCATATGCCGCAATAGCACGACGCACACGATCATGAGGTTCTAGTAATCGCGCACTTTGCACTGCCACTCGCCCCAAACGCATAAATCGAATCATTTTTAAAGCCGCGCATATCATCGAATGTTCCACAAGTCTTGCATTCATCCTCTTTCTCCCGTAGTAAAGTACTTAATCATGATATTCTCATGAATACAAAAACACGTCAATAAGTGACGTGTTCTACGAGGCTACATCAGCTACCCCTTCCAATCCTCGATGATGATGCGTTTTTTCTTTTCGTCGATCGTCAGTTCTACTTTCTGATGATTCTTCCACCGCCAACGACGTATCACATCGATCGGAAGCGTGATCGCATAACTTTTACCATCTGATACTTTGATGAGAGATCTTACATTCTCATCCTCAATTGCGCGTCGTGCCATACTAATTCTCTTATTTATTATTCTTTATTTCATTTTATCATTAATTACTGCTTTAATGCAATAATTAAAGCAGTAATTCTTTTTACAACACTTATTGTACAGTCATCTTTACATCACACAATCACACTGATATACTGACCAGACCAAATTACCTTATATTATTACTATGCTTTCGATCAAAAAACTCACTGTTTCTGTTCAGAAGAAGGAGATTCTCACAAATATTTCCACAATCTTTCGCCCTGGCAAGATCTACGCGATCATGGGACCAAATGGCTCTGGAAAATCAACACTTGCACGTACGATCATGGGTGACCCTGCTTTTGGCGTTGCGCAAAAAAGTTCGATCACTCTCAATCGCACAGAGATCACAAAAATGTCACCCGATAAGCGTGCAAAATTAGGCATCTTCCTCTCTGCGCAATCACCTCTCGAAATCCCCGGAGTTACAGTATTTCAACTCCTACGTCGCGCGTGCAGTTCACAAGGATTCACTGCTGTTGAACTCAAAAAGAAAGTAGACTTTATTGCAGCAGAACTTAAGATCCCAGATGAACTCCTCTCACGCTCACTTAATGTTGGTTTCTCTGGTGGCGAACGCAAAAAACTCGAGGTCCTCCAAGCAGCAATCCTTGATCCCACATACATTTTCCTCGACGAGATCGATACTGGCGTTGATGTTGATGCACTCAAGACGATCGCACAGTTCCTGAAAAAGTTCGTGAAAGAGACAAAGAAAACACTTGTGATCATCACGCATTATAATCGTATTCTCAAATATCTCCCACCATGTGAAGTGATTGTGATCCGTGATGGTAAAATCATCAAAAAAGGCGACAAAGAGCTTCCGCATTTAATTGAGAAAGATGGTTACGATAATCTCTAAGAACCATTACTAAGCCTCTTTGCCTAAAAAACTAAAGCCCCTGCCCGCATTGCTACGCAAAGCGTTGCAGGCGGGTAAATCCTAATGCCTAATTTAGATTTCGATTACAAATACGGTTTTGCGATGCCGGAGACGAGTGTTGCAAAAACAAAACGCGGACTTAACAAAAAAGTTGTTCGTGAAATTAGTGCTTATAAAAAAGAGGCTCGCTGGATGTGTGACTTTCGTCTAAATTCCTATGATTTTTTCAAGAAAATGAAAATGCCGCAGTGGGGAGCTGACATCAGTGCGATTAATTTCGATGATATGATCTATTTTCTGCGTGCAACGGATAAACGTGAACGCTCGTGGGATGATCTACCAAAAGAGATCAAAGAAACCTATGACAAAATCGGTGTGCCAGAACATGAAAAAAAATGGCTTGCAGGTGTGAGCGCACAATAT
>JAUVJK010000023.1 GCA_030592425.1 Candidatus Moraniibacteriota bacterium | reverse complement strand
CAAAAAGAAAGCTTGAATTAAATCAAGCTTTAAAGCTGGTATTCTTATTCGAGAACTTTACAAGACCATTTCTTTAGAGACTTTTGACTTGACTACTTTAGACTAATCGCTACCAGCTTCCGCCTCCTCCGCCACCAAAGCCACCACCACCTCCGCCACCAGAAAATCCACTTCCGCCACTTGATGCTGATGACGGACTTGACGCGATCGTCGATCCAGCCTTCGAAGAAAATGTTGAAAGACTATTTGCCAAAAGAAGTGAGTTCATTGATCCTGAACCTTCGTACCACTGCGGCGTTTGTGTATAGATATCCGCAAATTGCTGCGCCCACTGCGTTTCTACACCCAACACCATTGCATACGGAAGGAGCTTCTCAAATCGTTCTGGATTTTTCTCTGGTGCATTATGGAAATTGATCCGATCCTTCTCCGCTGTCTCAAGATACAATTTCAATCCCTCAATACGTTCCCTCATCAGAGCGCCTTTCATTGTTCGTTGCGGCATGAAAAAACCAAAAATGGCGATAATCGCGCCAGACATAGAAAGCGCAAGAATGCCGTAACCGCCGACAAACCCACCAACAAAGAATCCTGCAAAAGCCATGAAACCACCAATGCCGATATACAACGATCGTACCTTTTTTGGGTTAGCGACAAAGTACTGCTTCGTCACAGTCTGTTGATAGATCTCCCTGCGGATACTTGAGAGATCTTTATAAAATTTGTTTTTAAGATCAGAAAGTTTTACACTCTGCCCAGTACCAAAGATCGCCTGGAAGAAATCCTTTTCAAATTTTACTGCTAGAGAACTTTCGTCCCTCAATTTGATCAATTCATAATCATCATTGGAGAAAATGCCGTCCTTATCAATCTTCTTGATCTTGAGATAGCCACGAACTGCTAGATCAATGAACATCGCAGAAACATCCTTCATGTGTGCATTTTCATCAACGATCGTTCCGATCTCTGACGGTGTCAGATCTTCAGGTGCATCATATTCTGGTACGATCGTTCCCCGTCCGTGTGGATCACGCCCACGAAGATACCACAACGTTGACATCACGATCAATACGATCACTGGTATAAATAGGATCCAGTTATCCTCTACGATCCACAAAATATCCTGCCACAATGAAGGCTCTCTAATACTTCCCTCTGGTAATCCCACAACGATCGTAAAAACATCATGTGGACCAAGATTCTCATGCGCAAAGTAAACATTGTCATCTGACAGTAACTGATTCAAGCAACTATCAGTCGTTCCAACTGCCCCAGCAAAACAAGAGTTCTCTTGGATCTCAATTCCATTTGATGTAAAGACGCGTGCATGTACTTTCGCCATTGGCACATTCCAATTATCACCGATCACATTCCAATACAATTCTGGATGACCATCAATAAAGTTGAGGGCGCGTGCAACCGTATACGTAATGATATATGTTTTCTCTCCCGTAACATATTTGTTTGCATCCCCGATCTTTATGCGTAGATCATTACCGTTCTTTTGTTCAATAAAGTTCCATAAAGAACCCTTGCCATCAACGACAGAAACATTACTTACACGTAGTTTATAATTACCACCACGTGCTTTGTATTTCACAGGGATATCACGATAAATGCCATGCTTCTGTGCATCACCAAAATCATAGCCAATCTCCTCTGTCACAGTGATCGTCGCATCAGAATTAACCATGATCGTTGTATTGTAATCGTTGATCTGCTCCGCCGCATTTACGTGCACAACAAATATAAAGAGGCTAAAGAAGATCAAACTATATTGTAAAACATTTTTTATCATATTTTTATCATAGCATATCTACACATCTATTCATTACGGATCGCTTCCATAGGAGAAACACGGACGGCTTTCTTTGCGGGATAGATCCCAAAAAGAAGGCCTGCAACAATCGAGAATGTAATCGAAATAATCGGTGCTGAAAGAGGAATGACCGTATCAAAAAGAAAGTTATTTTGCGCAAGAAACCAAAAAGCAATGGAAAGAAGGACGTAAGAAAGCACAATCCCGATCGTTGCACCGATCATTGAGATCACAACAGATTCTGTGACATATTGCACAAAAATATCATGATGCCGCGCACCGAGCGCTTTCCGTAGCCCAATTTCGCTTAAACGCTCCTCCACAGCAACAAGCATCACATTCATGATCCCTACCCCGCCAACAAGTAGTGAGATCGATGCAAGCGCAAGCAAAAGAATATTAAGTGCCGTAAAGATCTGTCCCATCTGCGCTGTTAACTCGTCTGGTGTTGAGACGAAAAAATCATCATCATTTGGGTCAGTAATGTTATGCGCTCGTCGCATCAGAAGTTCCGCTGTCTGTGCTGTTTGCCCCATACGATCAACATTTTTGACCTTTGCTGTCATTGCATCAATATGATCAACGCCAGAGATCACTTTCTGCACGGTAGAGGTTGGGATATAGACGATCTCATCAAAAGAAAAGGGACCCATTGAACCGCGCTCATCAGCAACACCGACGATACGATATGTTCTTCCATCAAGTTTTACAGTACTGCCAACAGCGCTTTTATCACCAAAAAGGTCCTCTGCAATATCTCGACCAAGAACAATAACACGCGCACTCGACTTCTCCTGTTCCTCTGAAAAGAAAGTTCCTTCCGTGAAATCAAGTTGTTGATCGATCTGATCATAAGCAGATCCAACGCCAAAGATCATCACATTCTTCGTATCTTTCTCTGACTGGATCTTCGCCTGCGCCATAAGGTACGGTGTGACCAGTGCGACATTTGGTAATGCTGCGATCATTTCGACATCATCCATTGTCATTGTCGTCACAGACGTGCGAATACGCTCTGTGATCGCATAGGGTGATGCTTGTGGTACTTTGATCTCGATCTGTACATAATCAGTCCCAAACTGTTCGATCTGTCCCACAACAAAGGATTTAAGATTGGCACCAAGAGCAACAATAAGCATAATTGCGATCACACTCACAACAATCCCCAAAAGCGTCAAAACCGTCCTAAGCGTATTTGCACGCAAAGACCGCAATGAGAGCCATACGATTGTAAATAGATTTGTCATAAGGAGAGTAAAAATAATCTTTCTATTGATAGCGAAGCGCTTCCATTGGAGAGATCTTTGATGCGCCATATGCTGGATAAGAACCAAATATCAAGCCAATAAAGAATGTGATTGCAATTGCAATTGCTGCTGCATCAAAAGGAATGATCAATTGCCACGTATAACCCAGTGTCTGCACAACAAATGCAACGATCACCGCAACAGTTGCGCCAAGAAGGAATCCAACGACGCCACCAATAAAAGAAAGGATCACTGATTCTGTAATGAATTGTGTGAAGATATCCCGCTGACGCGCACCAAGTGCTTTCCGCAAACCAATTTCCGTAATTCTCTGATGCATCAAGATCACCATAATATTCATGATCCCAATACCACCAACAAAAAGGGCAATTGCAGCAACGGCCACAAGAAAATATGTGATTGCATTTGTCACATCTGTCAAAACATTCATAGCTGCTTCTATTGATCGAACAGAAAAATCATCGATGCCGTTCCCAATATTATGACGTGCTCGCAAGAGGATTCGTACATCCTCCATCGCACGATCGATATTTTGTATATCATCAACTCGCATCTGAATATGATTAAGGTGATCCGTACCAAGAATACTCTTTTGAGCTGTCGCCAATGGAACAAATATTTCCTTGTCAGGTGAGCTTACAATTGTTGATCCACGCTCGGGAAAAACGCCAATTACAGTGAATTTTTTCTTTCCGATAGAAAGAGACTGATCAATAGGGTCACGACGCCCAAAAAGATTCGTAGCTGCTTCAGCACCAAGAACAACAACATGATTTTGATGTGCATCATCAAGAGATGAGAAAAAACGACCAGATGCAACAACTATATTTTCTACAACAAGGTATTCAGATGACACACCAGACAATGGTACAGTCAGAGCATTTGAACCAACTTGCGCAATAACACTGCCACTAGATACGCCATAAACTGCTTTACTATGTGGCACACTTGTATGATTATTCATCGCATGAAGGTCCTCAACTGTGAGCGTCTTTGTTTCGATCCCAAAGATAGCAGCTGGTGGTCCATCGTCATCTGCTGCACCCGGAAGCACTGATATTGTTGTGGCACCAATACTACGCACTTGATCAAGAATTAATTCTTGTGAGCTTCGTCCAATTGCCATGACAATGATCACCGAAGCGATACCGATCACAATACCCAAAATCGTCAAGAATGTTCGTCCTTTTGCCGCAGCGAAATTCGCCATTGCCAAGCGCACTGATGTTGTGATCAATTTACCCATACATACTCACCGTTACGATCTACTTAAAAAGATATTCAGCATTATTCTATTTCTTCAAACCTCCTTCTTTCAGTGCGTCTCGTCGATCTTGTACAACATTATCCTGTGCAATTTTTCCATCGATCATTTGAAGAATACGCTGTGCATGTTGTGCTGTATCACGCTCATGTGTCACAAGAATCACAGTGTGACCTTCCTTGTGAAGTGCTTGTAGCGTACGCATTACTTGTAAACCAGAGTGAGAATCAAGATTTCCTGTTGGTTCATCAGCGAAAATTACTGTTGGTTCATTTACAAGAGCTCGTGCGATCGCCGCCCTCTGTTTTTCTCCACCAGAGAGTTGATTTGGCAAATGATCTTTACGATCCTGCAAAGAAACGCTCGCAAGAGCTTTCATTACTTTCGCGTAATGTTCTTTTGTTTTCACCTTTTTATTATAAAAATCATAGGACTGTGGCAATGCAACATTTTCAAAAACGCTCAGACGCGGCAGGAGATTAAATGATTGAAAAACAAAGCCTACTTTCTGATTAAGCCGGTAGGCACGTTCATCATCTGTTAGCGTTGCAACATCTTTCCCATCAAAAAAATACGTACCATCTGTCTGATGATCCAAAAACCCCATGATCTGCATCAGTGTTGATTTACCACTTCCTGATGGCCCCATGATCGCAATAAACTCTCCACTCTCGATCGAACATGTTGCACCAGAAAGTGCATGTGTTTGACTCTCACCATCAGCGCCATACACTTTTGTTAAATTTTTGCATTCAATAAGAGCCATTGCTTTAGTCGAAAGTTAGAAAGTTGAAAGTCTATAAAGTCAAAAAAACAAATTATACTATTCACACTCTTAAACAATCCATTACATTCTGATTATCCTGCCTTATTTCATTTTGTTATTTTGTATTTGTTTTTTGGAATTTACTTGGAGGTTATAATTTTCTTTTCATGATCTATTCTCACTGTTTATTTTTCTTCCAGTTCTTTAACGATCACTACCTCCCCTTCGGAAAGACCACTAACGATCTCAACGCGACCGTCATCCCCCTCAAGTCCTGTGACAATCGCACGACGTTCTGCACTGCCATTTGTATCAGTATTCACAAAGACATAGAAACCTTGTTCATCTTCTTCGATCACACGAAGTGGCAACACGATGATATTGTTTTTCTCATCGATTACAATGTCCACATCAGCACTCATTCCGATACGCAATGCATCTGGTTGATCGTTAAGGTCAAACTCCACATCATAGTAAACGACATCCTGTATAATTGTTGCTTGTTGTGCGATCTTGGTCACTGTCGCAATCAATTCCTCGCCTGGCATTGCATCAAATGTTGCGCGTGCTGTTTGTTTAAGTGTGAGATGTGGTACATCGATCTCTGACACCAATGCCTCGATCCGAAAAGGTCCATCTGAGATAGACATCACACTTTGCTCCTTTGCAAATTCTCCTTCTGTTGCATTGATCTGTGTGATCACCCCACTACGTGGTGCATATAAATTTGTCTTATTCAACTCTGAAGCAACTTGTCCTCGACGCGCTTTCGCCTGATCGACTGCAAGATGAAATTGTTCTCGCTGTTCCGGTTTGTGATCCTTCCATTTTCGTCGAGCGAGCAGAAGTTCCTGTTCAGCAGATCGTACTGCAAGATTTGCCTCGTGATATTGTGCATTAAGTGTTGGGGAGCCAAGCTCTGCGAGAAGATCGCCTTCCTCCACGGAATCACCTTCCTCCACGTAGATTTTCTCCACAGTTCCAAAAGCTTGAAAAGCCAGAGCAAGTCGATCCGTGCGGTCAACCGTTCCCGATACATTAAATGACTGCAAGAGATCACTAGTGACAACTTGTACTTCTTCAATGACATCAGTCTTTTGACTCTTTTGATACACGAAAAAGCCTCCAATTGCGACAATGATCACAATAATCCACAACCACTTATTTTTCAAAAATTTCATAAAGTAATAAATTTATAAGAATATCTCTATTCTATCAGATTTCGTGTATTATGAACATATTCACTATATTATTTCTCAATAAAAAAGCCACGTAAGGATCTACGTGACATTACTAATTTATCATTAATCTTATCCATTTGTAAAAATAACAGGAATATTCTTATATGAATCGTTAGATCTATCCAATGGATCAAAGCCAATAAAAGCCAGTAAACGCATCAAACTTTGCGTTTTTAGATTAACACATCCACTTGAGGCATAACGATCTATTTCCTTTTCAAAAACACGTAATCGTTTCTTTTGAGACTGTGCTACATCATGAATACGAATTGCACCCATCCCCTCAAGAAAAATTTTACCAAGGTTAAATGGATTTGATGACTGTCCATGATAATAGACTCTATCAGATGCACACCGCCCCTTTTTACATGATTCAGCAACCATTGATTTAGTACGTTTCCATGTCGGGAAAAGCTCAACATTAGTCATATATGTTGTTCGTGGCAAAACTGGATAATTATGGTGAAATTTATGTCGCGCAACAACAACAGCCTTCAATTTCTGAATCTGATTTCCACAGATCAAATGTACCTCAGCGCTCTCTAAAAGCACCTGAATTTGTTTCTGTTTACCAAAACACGTTACCGATAAAACTGATAATTCCTTTTCTAATTGTCCTAAGGATATACGCGCCTGTACATATGAAGTACATATACATAAAAGAACAAAACCTATAAGCAACCTCATTGTATTTCTCCTGGATGAATGAGTGCACCTACAGTAACAAAAGGGGCTAAAAATTACAAGAAAAGAACTTCAGGAGCAATAAAAAGAGTACCTTTTCAGCTTGCGTCTGATCAATCTTTGACTGGAAAGGTACTCAAAATAAATTTTCAAAGTAAATATTTCTCAAATACACGTATTTATTTCACAGATTTTCCGACAGCATCAGCAACAACTTGTGCGACTGATCGGTCGAGTGGATCTGGCATTAGTTGCTTCATCGTTGGTTTTTTCCGATAATTCGCAAGTGCTTGTGCTGCCGCAATAAACATCCCTTGGGTAAATTGTGCAATATTGTGATCAAGCGCACCACGGAAAAGACCTGGGAAAGCAAGGACATTATTCACCTGATTGGGAAAATCGCTACGCCCTGTCGCAACGACAAAGGCACCAGCATCTTTTGCAATATCTGGCATGATCTCCGGCTCTGGGTTAGCAAGTGCAAAGATGATCGGATCTTTTGCCATTTTCTTCACCATATTACCAGTCAAAAGTCCTGCTCGACTGACGCCAATAAAAACATCAGCATCTGTCAGTGCATCTTCCAAAGAGCTTCTCGCACACCGTGGATCATCAATATCAATCCGACAGGCAAGATTTGTCAGAACAGATAATTTTTCTTTTTCCTGTGTCAGCGCATCACGGCCTTGATAGATTGCCCCTTTACTATCACTCATAATTACTTGTTCAAAACCATACGCGAGAAGAAGTTTTGTGATTGCAACACCAGCAGCACCAGCACCATTGATCACGATACGAATTTTCTTTGCAGCACCAAGACATATACCGCGATCACAATCCCCTCTGAGCTTCATTGCATTGATGAGTCCCGCAAGGACGACAACAGCCGTTCCATGTTGATCATCATGCATAACAGGGATATCCAATTTCTCTTTCAATGTTTCTTCGATTGCAAAACACTGTGGTGCAGCGATGTCTTCGAGATTAATACCACCAAAAACGGGTGCGATATTACGCACTGCCTTGATGATCTTCGTCGGATCCTGTGTGTCGAGACAGATTGGGAAGGCATCTACACCACCAAATTCTTTAAAAAGAGCAGCTTTTCCCTCCATAACAGGAATTGCCGCTTTTGCACCGAGATTTCCGAGACCAAGGATCGCACTACCATCTGAAACAATAGCAATCGTATTTTTCTTGATCGTAAGATTCTTCGCTTGTTCTGAATCCTCAGCAATTGCCTTCGATATCGCTGCGATTCCTGGCGAATATGCGCGTGCAAGATCTTTGCGCGTTGTTAGCGGCACCGTTGGCGTCACTTCGATCTTTCCATGATATTTTTTATGTAACTCTAGTGATTCTTCGTAAATGTCCATAGAAAAAATGCTGAATGATAAATGCTGAATGATAAATGCAATTTATGCTGCAATATCCACCTAGCTATAACTATCATACTCTCCTTAAAAAAATATTCAAACTTCATGCTTTGTTCAATTCTGAAAGCAATTCTTTAATTATCACTTCGATCTCATCATAATCACCCTGACCGATATGCTCATAGACCATAAAACCATCTTTGTCGATCAAATAGATATGTGGCCAATAAGGTTCTCCAGCCTCAGATTTTCATCTATATTGATCTTACCTGCAGTTGTGATAATCTCAGGTGGGCGTTGATAAATACGCTCCTTTTGTGCAATACGAAGTTCATCAGGAGAGATCGTGATCGACCGACATATTTATATGCTCTGATGATACCACGGAAAACAGACTTTCTGGATCTTTTGCTATTGCAGGATGATCATTATCCAGATAAAAGAGGACGATCATCGAAATATCTACTATAAAAGTTAGATTAAAAGCAATAAATGTTTTCATAATTTATTCGTGAACATTGTTATAAAAGGCAAACTGTTATTTTTCAACATCCTTTAATAACGTTTCCTCAATACCACCAATTGTATCATACGCACCTGAATCCAAGATCAAACTTTCAAAAACTTTGTCATAGCCAGAGATGATTGCGATACCAACAATGAGGAAGAGAACACCGAGTGTTCGTTTGAACCAACCGTGTGGATCAGAAACACCCGTCAGCTTCGATGCAAACTTCTGTCCAAGAAGTGCGATGAGTAGAAGCATAAGAGAAAGCCCAGCAGCATAAGCAATCAAGTAGATCAAACCGGTTCCAAAGCTTGCAGGCAAAACGGTTGCCAAAATAATAAAATATGTTGGTGAGCAAGATGAGAAGACTGGACCAAGTGCTGCGCCCATCGCTATATCACCCCAGATACCTTTTTTCTGCGAACCTTTTGCCAAAAGTCGCTGCGATTTTGTCCCAAATGAAAAGTGCATTGTGATCTTCTCCCACACATCAGGAAAAAGCATCGTAAATCCGAAAAAGAGAAGAATGCCACCGGAGAACCATGACCAGAAATCTTGCGGGATAGCAATAAAAGCCGTGCTCACTTTAAGAATAAGTGTAAAGAGAATTACAGAAACAGCAAGAGAGGCAGTAATAATGTACGGTTTCCATTTATTATTGACATCCGATGCTGCACCACCAACAATGATCGGCAACAGTGGCAATACACACGGGGCAAGAATCGTGAGCATTCCCGCCAAAAATGAAATAATGAGTAGTGTCATGATAGAGTTCTTAATATTATAATTGAGAATATATGATCATCATCCTATGCATTCTACAATGATATAACTGCAATTATGATCCCACGCTCACCCCTCACCAGTAAAATATCCTTTACCGGTGAGAAGGTTGATCTCTCTACGATATACTACTGAAGCTTTGCGATCACTTCATCAAGTGAATTAGCACCACGCCACATTGTGACCTTATTACCATCTTTATCAACTTGCACAAGTGTGTGTTGACCAACAACGGCATATTTCTTTTTCAATTCTGTCTCTTCATCATAATCGAGTTTTAGGATCGCGAGGCCACTAGGAATTTTATCTGCATCTTCCGTAAGGGCTTTATCAAGGACTCGACATGATGGGCACCAAGATGCGTGAAAGAAGAGAAGAGCACCGTCATTTGCAGCGATCTTTGCAGCGTCATATTCTTCGTATGTCCCAGCATTATCACTTAGCGAATTTTCTCCGACATTCTTTATTGCTTCATCAACTTTCTGTTTGCCTTCTTCAACAGCTTGATCAACAATTTCTTCTCCTCTTTGTCGCACTTCTTCTTTTACTCCAATTGCTTTTTCGTTAACTTTATCTGACACTTTGTCAGCAATAACATTTACAACTTCTTTCACCGCAGCTTCTTTTTTCTTTTGCTCATTATTTTGTATTACCACAAAAATGATAATACCAACCACGATCACAAGACCTCCGATGATCCACGGCATTGCAGATCCTTTATATGTCTTCATACATTTTTTGAATGACTATAGCGCACAGTGCGTTATAATGATCCGTATTTACTTCTAATTAAAGGGATTAAAAAAACTATATATTTGTATAGTCTACTTTACATCCTTAATAATACTACACTGCTATTAGTGATTTTATTTCACCGTACACAAGCTATCGCTTTTAAGAATTGTGTTCTGCCCATGACTGCGCACCGATCTTTGCTACAACCATAGCGATCAACGCTCCCAAAAGCCATGGATCAACTTCATGTGTGACCACACCTTGCCATACGACACCGACAAAAAGCGTTGTACTGCCAGCAAGAAAAGCGATGCGACCAGCAAACATCTGATGTTCCTTTTCTCTCTCATCAGACGTCCGTTCTCGCCATATAAAGACAACGAAGAGAGCAAAAATCAGAACCAAAATACCGTGCAAGATCATCGAAAGTGTTTGCGGCATTTGGATCTGTTGATAACAAAGAACTAGTAAGCACACCAACATAATGGCGACAATACTTTCTTGGAAGAAATGATTATTTTTCATAGGATACGTATAAATTCTTGATTTTTACAATAACGATGTTCAGTGTGACGATTCCTACACAGACAGTAGTGACGCCAGATCTTATGAAGAGCGTTTCATTCTTCCCAAATCCAAAGAAACTATTTTTCTTCTACTTCTCATCTGTCATTTGTTCACTCTCTACAATTTGTGTGGATTTATTGTTTTCACTTTTATTTTTTATCATGTTTTTGTAAATAAAATATTTCCTCTATTGGCCGCTTAAATGACTGTGCAAACTTTAGGGCAAGAAGAACTGATGGCGTATAATTGCCCTTTTCGATCGCAATGATCGTCTGACGCGTCACACCAACAGTGTCAGCAATTTCCTGCTGTGTCATGTGATTGTCCTTACGTATCTGTTGTACCGAATTATAGACAATTTCACTCATAAATGTATTCATTACATGTCGACTCTCCTTTACATAATACTGTATTTTTTTCCAAAATAAAAGTGGCGCAAAAGAAGCGCCACCTTGGGACCAACAGCAACAGCGTCTATTGCTCCATTCCTTCAAAAGCCTTCAACATTGTTGCCAGATCTTCTTCGCTCATTCCATTCGAGGCACCTGGCAGTGGTATCTCCATTACATTTTCAGTCGGAGCTTTCACCGTGATATCCATGTATTCATATGTCATTGTCATTTTTTGTCCATCTGACATCAACGCGATCATTTGTACAGGACGTTTTTCCTTCACATCAATATACATGGTCGTTTTGGTATTCTCGTCTTTCGTACTATAGACATCACATATACCAACGCTACATTCTTCTTTTCCTTCATAGCGAATACTTTGTTCTGTTGTAATATCATCAAGATCTTCTTGTGTAAATACCATATCCTCATTTGATACACCATCCATCGCTGACATGGGAAACTTCATCCAGGGATCGTCATTTGAGCGCGTGTACATCGACTCCTCAAGAATAATCGTTTCCATTGAATCATTCCCATTTTTTGCATTCATATGCGTTTTTCCTGGGGCATCGTACTCTATGATCACATCACCTCTCTGTTGTTGTTGAGAGTTACCTTCCGAAACGATCACAACACGATAATCCGCGTCCATGAACCCAGAAAAAAGATCTTTCATCTTCGCCACATCTACAATACTACCTTCTTCTGCATCGTTAACAATAGCTTCTTTCTCTGTTGTCTGTTGTGCTGGAACATTAGCAGACTGTAATTCTTCTTTCTTTTCCGTACAACCAGTGAGTACAAATACCGCAATAAAAGCACTTCCAATAATAAATCTTTTCATCATAGATGTATGTATTAGTGATTAATACTGTAATTATAACACATAAAGACTCAAATGATAAAAAAACTAAACTTGAGATAAGATCCAAAAGAATGAAATCATTAATGATGTCATTATTTTTTTTTTTCCCCCAAGTTATCAATTACTGTCTGGTTCTGTGTCCCATTCTTAATTCT
>JAUVJK010000079.1 GCA_030592425.1 Candidatus Moraniibacteriota bacterium | reverse complement strand
TTCCAAAATCTGAACCATAGTAAAAACGTCGGAGGAATTTTTTTCCACAAGAGAAATGTTTTACAAGTTTCCCAAGTTTCTTTATGTCCACAGACCAATGGAGCGAATGCTTCCATTTCTCTACATTACCATAGTCAACAATGACAATCGTGCGTTCTCGTCTTTGTTCATAGTCACTGAGGAATTTTTTTATTTCCGCTTGATTCATTCTTAATTGTTCTTTGTTAATTGTTCTCTATTCTCTGTTCTTTCTTCTTTGTTAATTGATTATCGTAGATAATCAAATGTTCTCCGCGATCCGTTTTGACTGCACATTATACATCACAATACCAAATACAAAGATTGCGATTACGATACCCAAAAACATCGCATACTGTACTGGATCAGCAAAGTGATTACTGATCAGTGCTTCTTTGTTGAAATGAACGATAAAGGCAAAAGGATTCAAAAGAATATATGTATGCCACTCTTCTGGAAGCATGCTAAGAGGATAAAGAATCGGTGCGATATACATGATCGCTCGCAAAACAACGTCCCAGATCATACCGACATCCCGAAATCGCACATACAAAGGCGCAGCAAAGAGCGAAAACCCAACAATGACAATATAAAGTGTAATGATGAAAAAAATAAACATAAGGATTGCAGCAGTGCTAGGCAAAAACTTATGCCATGCAAAAAAACCAATGATCACGATCAGATTCATACAAAAGATCAATGCTGCATTGATCGTCGATGCAACAATGATCGTCCACCGTGGTACATAGATCTTTGTGACAAGTTGTGACTTTGACACGAGAGAGCGCAAACCCGCACCTGTACCATCAGAAAAAAAGAAAAAGAGCATCAAGCTCACGATCAATTGCAATGAGTAGTGCTCAATACCACCACCACGTGCAAAAAGAGATGAGAAAACGATATTGAGGATCGTAAACATCAAAAGAGGTTGGAGAATCGCCCAGACATATCCAAGAGCTGAACCCTGATAGCGCAGTTTGAAATCCGTCACAGCAAGAACCCAGATCAGATGCCGATAATTTTCATGCGATTTATTATTCTTCATTACGCCATTGTATCACGCTTCTGTGGACAGATAAAGAGTCGCGCAACAAACTCATTGGCTATCAATCAAATCTATGATCTCACCATAAAATTCAAAATATTCATATCTCGTCCGCCTCTAGCGGGAGTAAAGACATCTATAGAGGCTAGTATAAAAGCGTCTATTTATGCGATGATAGTACAAGAGTCAGGATGATCATCAAAAAAACAGCTTAACTAGTGTAAGCTGTTTTTACATATTGGCTTTATTCACGTAGACACACTTATCCGATCACTCTATAAATAAAGTATGTGATAAAAAAATGTGACAGATTATTTGAAGCACTCTTGCAGCTGTGAATTGAACAATCCTCCATCATTGATGCATTCTTTCGCTGCCCGACTAATGTCACTATCATCATCATTGATCTCCAATTTCTTATCGCTATCTGACGGCGCAGTATTATTCTCAAAGCATTCCCCCATCATCGCACTGTATATTTTGCCACTAGCGATACACTCAGCGGCATCAGCTTTCATTGTATCATCCTCATCCTTATCAGATTCTACAGCAACATTCTTTTCTTCATTCTCAACTGTTTCCACGGAACCAGTATGACCAGTCGCCATTTCATCTTCTACAACAATATTTTCTCTATCATCTTCAATCGGCAAAACTTGCTCCCCAATAGGCATGACTTGCTCATGTAGCAGTTCTTCACTACCGTTTTCTTGTACTCCCATTATGCTCAATTGCTCATCATCAGTCTGACCAGTACATCCACTGATCACAACGACACTCATCACCATTACAACACTCACACCAATTATTTTTCGCATATTATTATTGATTATTATTATTTCCCCGTCTTCCTGTCTCCAATTGTTCCTTATTAATTGTTAATTCTTAATTATTTTTGTTAAAAACTCCACATATTCTTTCAGCCGGAGGCTGACCACCCTTCGGGTGGCATTCTTATTTATTCTTTATTATCTGTTCTTTCAAATATTGTATGTAATCTTCGTTCTGTGTATTTTCTGTTGTGTGTTTTTCTATCGCTGTCTGATACGCTTTCTCACCCATTTTTCTGCGAAGTGATGCATCTTGGACAAGCTGTGAGAGCTTCTCCTGCCACTGCTCACTGTCTGTAGCTGTAAAGCCATCAATGCCATCCGTGATTGCCTCTGTGAACGTCTGTGTGGCTGTCACAACGACTGGCACTTTGACGATTCCCGCTTCAAAGAATTTTAACTCTGATTTTGATTCGCAAAAAGGATTGCCAATCTCTAACGGTGCAATGATGATATCACAAGATGCACTATTGACAAAATGTTCATCACGTGGCACATATGGCAATCGAATAACGCGTTCACCAAAGCGCGCTAATCGCTCATCAATATCAAGCGGACCAATTAAAAATAGTTCTACTGTCTCATTTTTCTCCATCACAGCGATCAATGCATCAGTCACTGTTGCAAAGTCTTTATTGTGACTGAGTGTTCCACTAAAATATCCAATACGTATTTTATCACTTTTTTCACTGGTATCTTTCTCTTGGAGTGCTTTTTCTGCATTTTCCACATCTTCTGCAGAAAGTTTATTTGGTACGATAAAAACCTTTTTCCCTTCTCTCTCAAGTTTCTGTGCAAGGAAGGCTGTTGTCGTTGTTGCGACTTTCACATAATCATCTCTGAGGATCTCACCACCGACACCATTTTCATACAATTTCCGCTCTAGTGCATTCATCTTTGTGTAGTAGTCCATATGCTTCAAATACTCTACATCATAGACGAGGTCATCTGTTTCAAAAATGATCGTCTTTTTTTGTCGTTTGATCTCCGCGATCAATTTTTCCATTCGACGATCCACAAGTGTCCGATGCAATACAAATACAGAGAATTTATTGACATACGACAAAAGCCGAAAATTGTCTTGCGTTGTCACAGAGCATACAAATTCACTTTGCGATAACTCCTGAGCCACATGTTCACAACGATACCGTGCACTATCACCCACACCACCCGAGATAAAGAGAATGTTACCTTCCCCAACAGGACGAAAGAGAAGCATGCCTGCAGCACAAATACGCCGTGATCCATTTACAAAACCATCACGCTTGAGCGCATTAAATGCCTTCCCGTTTTTGATCAATAATAATTTCATGAAAGACTCCTTAATAATGAGGGATTAAGAAAGAAAAGATATTTCACTACCGAAACTTCATTCCTTTCATTGTTTTATATAATAAAAATGCCTATTTGTAGGCATTTTTATTATATCACACTAAGTTATTGATGCAATGATCTGATATCATTTTTGATGAAGATCATATTGTCATTTGAATGAAATTTGTTCCACTAAATAAAATTAGTTGAGAAATTCACTACTTTCGACAATTGCCACACCAGCATCTTCCATTTCTTTGATTGCATTCTCAACATCACCAGGATTAACTTCTACACCACGTGTCGCA
>JAUVJK010000089.1 GCA_030592425.1 Candidatus Moraniibacteriota bacterium | reverse complement strand
TATACGGTCAGAGAGAGTGAGACATTTCTTGTTCATAAACACTTTGATAGACGAATTAACGTAGTATTGTATCAAAGTGTTCGGTTAGATTCTAGAAACCACCATATATAATTGTGGGCATGCTATACTAAAGACATGACTCAACAAAAAAAACTGCGCATCGGGTGGTTTTCATTTTCTTGTTGTGAAGACTCGACAATAATATTCACAGAGATCATGAATGACCACTATGACACATGGCGAAAAATACTCGACATTCGACATGCCCGTGTCCTCCAGAGCAAAAATTATATGGATCAGATGGATGTTGCTTTCATTGAGGGAGCACTTGCTTGCGAAGAGCATGAGAAGAAAGTTAAAGAGATAAGAGAATTGGCAATAAAAGTTGTCGCAATCGGATCTTGCGCGATCATGGGTATGCCAAGTGCACAGCGTAATACATTTAATAAGGAGAAAACAGAAGAAATCAACTATCTTCTTGAACGCTTTAACTACGGTAAAAAAGTAAAAAAATTAGATGAAGTCATCACAGTTGATGAAGTTGTCGCTGGTTGTCCAATGACAGAAAAAGTATTCCTCGAAGTCCTTACAAGAATGTTAGAGGAATTTGAGATTTCTCTTCCAAAGCCCACAATAAAATCTTCTAGATCATAAACATAAACTATTATGCATCAAGTAGCAGATTTCGATCGATTAACGATCAATGAGATCACAAAAGTGGAAGGCGCTGCCGGAGTCGATGTAATTCTTAAAAACGGTAAAGTCCAAGATGTTAAATTTGGCATTAAAGAATTCAAACGTTTCTACACAACAGCGATGATCGACAAGCCAATTGTTGCAATTCCACAATTACTCGCACGTATTTGTGGTACATGTTCTACGGCACATCTCACAGCAGCAATTGAGGCTGTTGAAAAATCACAGGGAATTGTACCGTCAGAACAAACAAGGCTCCTACGCAAATTAACGTATCATGGTCTCATTATTCGTGATCACGCTCTCCATCTCTATCTCTTCTCCCTTCCTGACATTGTTGGGAAGGATTCTCTTCTCGGTTTCGATGATAATGATCCACTAGAACACCAACTCCTCCATGACGCATTTGCGATCAAAGCAGCTGGAAATCACCTCGGTATCATGGTCGCAGGACGAAGTGTTCATGCGCCGTATCCAGTGCCAGGTGGCTTTTCTCATATCCCTGATAACAAAGAGGTTCCCAAGTTGATCAAAGAGCTTCAAGATGTCCGTGAAGCAGTCCTCCGTGGTGTAGAAGTTTTTGCAAACTCTGATTTTTCACTTGTACGCAAAACAGACTATGCAGCACTTCGCACGGGGGGATTTGACTATCTTGAGGGTGATCTTTACGATATGAACGGCTTGATCTGTAAAGAGAAAGACTACCGTGATCACCTCGAACATGTTGTGATCCCATACTCCCAAGCATCTGGTTACACATTTGATGGCAATGTCTACCGTGTTGGAGCTCTTGCACGCATGAACATCAATCGCTCTGGCCTTCACCCGAACACTTTACGTGACTGTCGCGAGGCACTTAAGCGATTTCCTTCCGATGATATCTTTGATACAAATGTCGCTCAGGCAATTGCAATTTTACACTCTGTCGATGAATCAATTGATATCCTCACGAATACAACCTTTCACGAAGAAAAGCCACCACACATTGTGCCAAAAGCAGGTGAGGGCGTCGGACTCGTGGAAGCGCCACGTGGTGCGCTCTATCACAGCGTCGTTGTTAATGATAAAGGTATTATCACTGAAGGTGAGGTAATCGTACCAACAGGGCAAAATCAAATTGCGATTGAACAAGATCTCGGTTATTTCGTGGAAAATAATCTCCATCTATCTAAAGAGACTCTCTCACTCGAACTTGAAAAAATTGTTCGTGCCTATGATCCCTGCATGAGTTGCGCATCACATTTTCTCACACTCAACATTGAAGAAGTTTAAGATCCGACAGTTAGTCAAAGTGAGAAAAAGACAAAGAAAAAACGCGTCGATTTGTTCGACGCGTTTTTTATGAATATTTTTATTTTAATATCTTTATAGCCTCTATTATATCATTACCAAATTCTGCGATTTGGTTTTCATGTAAAGTATCTACAGAGATCCAGCGAGGCCTTTCACTCTCCAGATCATCAATCATATCATCAGACAAGAGCTCATTTGTTAGTGGTGTGCATAAGTAAAAAAAGAGGAAAGCATGATACGCCTCATCAGTTGGCTCAAAGTAGAAAAAGTTTTCACGGACAAAGAGATACTTATTAATCTCAACTTCCAATCCTGTCTCTTCACTAATTTCACGATGCAAAGCATCTTCACGACTTTCACCAATCTCAATGCCACCACCCGGTGGCCAGAGTTTCCCATCACCTTTATTACGCATTAGAAGAACTTTATCATCACGCAATATGAGACCATAGGCACTGGGACGAAAAACAAACTTTTCCTTTGGAATGGAAACAATTCTATCAAAATTATTTCGACATGTAATATCCGTCATATGAGTTGTTCCTTAATGATTTCTATAATTTCTTCTTTTGCATCACCAGCATTATAGCCCATTGGTACACCTAGAATTCCAATCTTTACATTTGGCTTGAGCTTT
>JAUVJK010000061.1 GCA_030592425.1 Candidatus Moraniibacteriota bacterium | reverse complement strand
TTAATAGAATATCTGGAAGTAGACACTTTTCCTTATTGTAAATGGTGGTAATCCATATGATATTACTATGAATGAGGAAGACTTATTCGTATGATAGAATCATTTCGTGTAGAATGAATTTCAAATGACAAAGAAAATATCCCGTATACGACATCATGTAAATCCACTGGCGGATCGGACGGATCATTCGTTTGATGGTTTTGATAATGATAAACCGATTATTGTTGATGTGGGCGCTGACCGTGGAGAATTTGTTGTAGCTCTTTTGGACAAATTTGGAGATTCAAAGAATTTTATTGTTTTTGAGATCCGCATACCACTTGCGCAACAGTTACGTGAAAAATTTAAGAGTCATAATAATGTGATGGTTTTTGATGGCGATGCAGGACGTAATTTTGAGAGTATTCTTGATCCTTGTATAAAAAAAGATATAAAAATAGAAGAGATCTACATTAACTTTCCTGATCCATGGGTAAAAGAACGTCAAAAAAAGCGACGTTTTCTGAATGAAAAATTCCTTAAAGTTGTAAAGACGATCATATCGCAAGAAACAAAGTGGGTCTTTCAAACTGATCATGAACAATTGTTTGATGAAACAGTGGAATTATTGCAAGAGAATCACGTGCAACAATTGTCTTTTTTTTCAGATTTGCCATATGGTTTCACAACGAAATGGGAAGATGCGAAGGTGAAAGAAGGAAAGAAAATTTATCGTTTATCATTTTATTTGCAACATAATATTCAAAGAGTGGCACATATCTAAGAAGAAATTAGTGTGATGTTGAAAAACCGCATACTGATGCGGTTTTTTGATAAATAGATAAGCTTGACAAAATGATGGAAATATGTAATATTGGATAGCTTTAAGAAAAGATATTGTATGGAGAAAAAGGTAGTAAATGGCAAATAATGACATATGAAAAAGCTAATCATACTTATCATTATCACGATCATGATCACTGTAGCTGGTGGAACTTTAGCAATGATGATCGATCATGCAATTGGTATTCTTTTTTTGCCGTTATCATTTGGTCTTGCAATGCTCGCTCTTCTTTCTGCGATCAATACTATGCCAAAAAAGCACACATATTCAAAACCTTTATTCGAAAGCCTGATCAATCTGAAATTGGGTGATAAAGATACTGTTGGATATGTTTTTGTGCATCGTCTCGCTGCGACGATCGGTATGGGTGTGGTGTTCTTGATCATTCATATCTACTACACAACGCATGGTGCGCAATATGCAGTAAATGCTTCATCTTATTACAACTGGACGACGATCATCCCAATTGAACTGACAATGACGATCCTCCTTTTGACATTCGCATTAGGAGCAAAAATAATTTCCACTATGAAAAACAGGCGACGCTTTGCTGGTGCGCGTACAATTATTAAATAATGTTCTAGATGATAAAAAGAAATTTCGCATTAGTTGCAGAGTTCTCTTTTTTCCGATAGGCTGATGAATATGGTTATTACAAGTGCACAATTTATTCTCTCCGTCGTTGGCTCACATAACTTACCACAAGATGGTAAGCAACAAATTGCTTTCATTGGGCGTTCAAATGTTGGGAAGTCGAGTGTGATCAATATGCTCGTAGGACAAAATAGCCTTGTGCATTCATCGAGTACACCTGGAAAGACACGACAGATCAATTTTTTTCTGATCAATGATGAGATCTATTTTGTTGACCTACCAGGTTATGGTTATGCAAAACATTCTGCGAAGAAGCGTGAAAAACTGCGAAAATTGATCTTGTGGTATTTTATCAGTAAAGAAGCAAATCCTGTGATGACAGTATTAATTGTCGATGCACGAGCTGGTCTCCGTGATTTTGATCGTGAAATGATCGCTGTTCTTGATGAATACGATTGTCCACATGTTGTTGTTGCAAACAAGATCGATAAACTAAATCAAAGTCAATCGCACCATTCACTCAAAGGTATCAGCGATGAAGTGGGAGAGAATGTGCCTGTTATACCACTGAGCGCAAAGTCAGGGCGTGGCAGAGATCAATTACTTGCAAAGATTTTGTAGGTCAATACAAAAGAATAATTCCTTAGCGCAAGTGAAGGAATTTTTTTGTATTTTCTCTAAAAGATAAAAGGATCTTATTCTTCGTAGCTTAGTTTTAAGGTGTGTATGTTTTTATAGAGAGTCATGAGAAGCCAGAAAAAAAGGACACCAAAGTGAGTTGTGATCAACCAGTGATCAAGTAATGCAAGTGTCAGAAGAGCAATGCAGATGCTTGCAAAAAAAGCGTGTGTCCTGGGATGATTCTCTGATATTTTCCATATTTTATGCATGACAACACTAAGGAGTGCGATGAATAATATAAATCCAATAATACCTAATTCTGTGAGGATCAAGAGGAATACATTGTGAACTGGTTGATACTGCCAGATCTGTTTGAGAGGATCAATACTTTCTTCATAACTGATGATCGTCATATTGCCATAACCAACGCCGATCAATGGGGCATTTCGCACAAGATGCTTTGCGTGATCGATATAGAGTGCCCGATCTGATAGAGAATTATGTTCAAGAGAAGTATTCTCAATACTACGTGTGAAAAAAAGGTCCGGAAAAGAAATAAGAAAAAGAAGCGCAATACTCATAAATGCGATCAGTGGTATCTGTATTTTGTTGAAAAAGGATTGTCTCCTATGCCATAAAAGAATTGCTGTAATAATCAAGCCGATGATAAATGCAATCCAAGCACTGCGGGAGAATGTAATGACAAGCCCAATGAAACAGAGAGACATACCAATAAGAAGTGCTGTACGTGTAGTGGCGTGAGATTTCTGTGTTTGTATATATGCGTGCATACCAAGAAGAGTAGATAGTATGAGAAATCCACCAAGAATATTTGGATGTGTCATGCCACCATAGGCACGGAGCCAACGACCAGTTGTATCTGTGATCGTTGCTGTCGCACCTGATTCGCTAAGGTGAGCGCTGATGTTCAATAGAGTTTGCGGATCGATCGATTGAGTGAGAAATTGCGTCAGAGCGATAAGGCTATGGAGAGAGGCTCCGATCAGTAAAAGAATTGTCGCTGTTTTAAAAGAGACAACTCCACGAGGGAGAAATAGGTACAGAAGAAAGCCGAGGAGAAAAATCGCTGTATTGTAGAGAGCGATGCTTTGATCATGTGTCCAAAAAGATGACAATGCAGAAAATCCAATAAAAAAAATACCTATAAAAAGAGTCGGATGATCGATCTTTGTCAATGGTATTTTGTGAATAATTTTACCAATGATAAGTGTTCCAATGAGTATGAGAGCGATGATCGTTGATGGATAAATACCGATTGTTCCGTAGTGCCATTTTTCACCATCAATAGAGATCTCGCGAAAAAGATAGATACTCTGCCATGGAAGTAAGAGTATATAAAGAGCAAAAAGGAAAGAGAAAGCTTTTTTCATAGGCTCATAATACTATATTTTATAGAATCATATAGGCCATAATTGTTTAACTAATAAACAATGACGGGTGTACCAATTTCAGCCCAATCATAAACAGATTGCGATGGCCCGACACCGAGTCGAACGCAGCCATGGGAAACTGGCGTACCGAGGTGATCTTTACCTTCCTTGTAGCCACTTGGCCATTCTGGTAATTCGTGGATGCCGTAGAGACCATCTGGTGTGATTGCCATCCAATTTGGCATATAAAGACCATATTGACTTGACCATGGTCGGGGGTGCTTATTGTAGATCTGATGTGCACCAATAGGTGTATTCATGCCAACTTTTCCAGAAGATACAAGATAGGAATTGAGAAGGCGGCCATTTTCAAATGTTGTCATGATCTGATCAGTAAGGTTAATATCGATGTATTTCCCATCTGTGATCTGTGCGATGGTTGTTTTTTGTGCATTCAGAATACGTGTATTTGCACGTTCTTCTGGCGAGAGTACTACCGCTACTACTGGTGGTGGTGTGGAAAAGGATAATTGATGAATCTTTTGCGTTGCACTTTGTGGGGCGTCCTTTGCGCGTGAATGAATGGTAAGATTATAGGTTGTGTTTTCGGCAAGTGCTTCTTCTGGCAAAAGCTCAAATTGTGTTTTTGCTTTATTATTTTGAAAGGCTAATGGAACATTTGGTTCAAGAGAGAAATCGATGAAGAAATCTTCAGTTGAATGATCAAAATCAATGGCGATAGGGTCTTCGATATCAATGATCACATCAACATCTTGATCATGTGGAAGCGTCTCTGTAACGTGGGGGTGATCTATGACAGTAAAAGAAAATGATATTGGTTCAACTGGCGTAAATGTTCCGGTGCGTGCACGTGGGAGGGATATTGTATAAGTTTCTCCTGGTTGCCAAGCAGTAATTGGTTTTATAATGAGTTGTTTGCGATCACCTTTGAGTGTAACTTCAGCATCGCCATGTGGCTCAATAATAATATCGTGAAAATAACGTGCATCAACATCTTTTGGAAAGGTAATTGTAAAAGTTTCATGTGGTGCAAGCGTTGTTTCTTCTTGAGCTGTTGGTGTAATAAGAAAATGTGAGGAGAAAAAATAGAAAAAGAATCCACTACAAATAAGAAGAAGGATGAAGGTGAAGAATATTTTTTTTAGCATAATAAGGGTATTAATCGCGGGCAAGAACAAGCGCATAAACATTCCGAGCTCCCGCATTTTTTAACGTTTGTGCACAGAGTGTCAGCGTTGTTCCCGTTGTCATAATATCATCAACGAGGAGAATA
>JAUVJK010000060.1 GCA_030592425.1 Candidatus Moraniibacteriota bacterium | reverse complement strand
CTTGTAGCAAAATAGTCATAGTCAAAAAAAGGGGGAAAATTACACGCAGAAACACTTGTTAACATTGCAGCAAAGAGGGTGCTGATGAGGCAATTATCTTTAATCAGTTGCAACTGTGTTTCAGAATCTTTGGTCGTCTTACGAATGAAAAACGATTACCATTTCGTTACGTAGAGAGATTTGGTGTTACCGGTGAGCTGTATTATGATCATCTCTCAAATAAGATCATAATCGAGCAGCGACGTTATCAACAAAAGAATCAAGATTGTCACCACACTTATTGCTCATTTCCGCAGAAGAGACGAGGTTACGCATAAAATTGCAACAAAAGCCAAACCGAAACATCGGGAGGCTTTTTTTCTTTTGACGCTAAATGACATCCGCGATAAGATAGAATTATAAAATATTACAATAAGTAGTACTATGAAACAATCACAACTTTTTACAAAGACAAAGAAGCATGCGCCAAAAGATGAGGTGAGCAAAAATGCACAACTTTTGATCCGTGCTGGGTATATTCATAAAGAGATGGCGGGTGTCTATGATTTTTTGCCACTTGGTGTACGTGTCATGGAGAAGATCAAAAGCATTATCAGGGAAGAAATGAATGCTGTCGGAGGACAGGAGATAGAATTGACTGCTCTTCAGTCAAAAGAAAAATGGGAAAAAACTGGTCGTTGGGACGATACAGTGATTGATAACTGGTTTAAAACAAAATTAGCAAATAAGACTACGCTTGGTCTTGCGTCAACGCATGAAGAGCCAATCACAGAAATGATGAGTCAGTTTATTTCATCATATAAGGATCTTCCACAGTATGCATATCAATTTCAAACAAAATTTCGCAACGAACTACGCGCAAAAGCAGGTCTTATGCGTGGACGAGAATTTTTGATGAAGGATCTCTATTCTTTCTCACGAAATAAACAAGAACACGAGATTTTCTATGAGAAAATGAAAGAAGTTTATATGCGTGTTTTTAATCGCCTCGGAATAGGTGCACAGACATACATTACAATCTCAAGTGGTGGTTCATTCTCGAAATATTCTTATGAATTTCAGACAATTTCAGATGCTGGTGAAGATACTATTTTTATTATTGATGAAGACAAAAGAATTGCGATAAACAAAGATGACTTCAATGATGAGGTGATTAAAGATTTTAGATTGGAAAATGTGGACAAGGATAATCTACGATCAGAAAAGGCTGTTGAAGTTGGTGATATCTATTCACTTGGTGAGAAATATTCAGAAGCCTTAGGTCTTGCATATACAGATGAAGCGGGCGTAAAGAAAAATGTTTATATGGGATGTTATGGTATTGGTGTGCCACGGCTCATGGGCGTACTTGTAGAGATCTTTGCCGATGAAGATGGGCTTGCCTGGCCAGAGAGTGTTGCGCCGTTTCGCGTACATCTCATAGATGTCAAAAGTCAAAAGTCGAAAGTCGAAAGTGAAGCAGAAAGGATTTATGATGAACTTACAAAAAAAGGAATTGATGTCTTGTGGGATGATCGCGACGTGCGACCAGGGGAGAAATTTGCTGATAGCGATCTCATCGGGATACCATGGCGCGTCGTTGTATCAGCTCGTTCGCTCGAGGCAGGTGGTGTAGAAGTAAAAAAACGTTCAGAAAAAGAAGGGGAAATAATGAGTGTAGAAGAATTTACTGCGCAATTTAACTAAGAAACAATAAATGGCACAACGACATACAATTGTACCTGCTTCTTATGTTGTCCTCAAGAATGATAATAAAATTCTTTTGGCGCGTCGGTATCAGACGGGTTATGAAGATGGAAAATATAGTTTGCCAGCGGGTCATGTAGAGGAAGGAGAAACATTCACAGAGGCACTCGTACGGGAGATCAAGGAAGAGATCAATATAGATATCGATTCATCTGATGTGCTCCGCATGCATATCATGCAGCGTGATAGTCTTTGGGATGAAACAACTATTCGTTATCGACTCGACGTCTTCTTTCTTGTTGAAAAATGGTGCGGAGAGCTTGAGAACATGGAACCTGAGAAATGCGATGACCTCTTGTGGTGTACACTGGACGCTCTGCCAAAAAATACAATTCCTTATATAAAAAGAGCTCTTAAAGACATCAATGCTGGTGTGGCGTATAGCGAATATGGTTACAAATAGTGACTACCTGATAAAAGAAAAAAGCCTAATGATTTTTCATTAGGCTTTGGTGTTGTCAGGCATGTTGCCAGAGATCGTGATATTCACAGAAGCCTTTTGGCAATAGGGGTTGAATGAGTTTTTTACTTGGCGAAATATTTCCACTGATTGTTCTTCTTTTGCTACCGCGTTTCTTATTATTAAGCACAGCTCCTTTAAAAGAATGCTTTTTGGAAGTTTCAAAAAAACTCTGTTTGATCCACATCCCAAATGTGTCGCCACTTGGCAATGAAACAATGATCAAGTAGGTCTTCTTATTCTTTCGTTTGATGTAAAAAGGGAGTTGTCTGCGGATTGGATTTTTATCTGCGTGGATTTTTTTACCCCTTTTCTTTGTCATAATGAACTCCGTGTTGTGTAAGATTGAGGAAAGAAAACAACGCATCGAGTCTGGCATGGTTTTTCTCCTTTGTCAACTTTGACGCTTGTATTGAATCACGGTACAATATCTAATGCGAAAAATAAAAAAGAAATGTAAAAATAAAGCACAGATATACTCGTGAGGGTTTTATTTTTGAGCATAAAAGAATGATCTGATCATGGTTGTTATTAATTGATCTTTGGTGACATGAAAAATATTATAGAAAAAATAAAAAAAGTTCCGCACGTTGCAACTGGTGCTCTTTTTGGAAAACTTTCCAAAGATATTGGAATTGATCTAGGAACTGCTAATACACTTGTTTACGTGAGTGGAAAAGGTATTGTGATCAATGAACCTTCTGTCGTTGCAATCAATAGTCGTACAGGACAGATCCTCGCGATCGGACGTGAGGCAAAGCGCATGGTCGGAAAGACACCAGGACACATTTCAGCTACGAAACCACTGGTTGATGGTGTTGTAAGCGATTTTGAAGTAACAGAACAAATGTTACGGTATTTTATTGAACAAGTGCATAAAGATTCTTTTTCATTATTGCTTCGTCCACGTGTTCTGATCGGTATTCCATCTGGCGTAACAGAAGTAGAAAAACGGGCTGTGATCGATGCAGCGATGAATGCAGGTGCGCGTGAAGCATATCTCATCGATGAACCAATGGCGGCATCGATCGGTGCGCGCTTGCCAGTAACAGATGCTGGTGGGAATATGATCGTTGATATTGGTGGTGGTACAGCTGAGATCGCTGTAATCTCATTGGGGGGTGTTGTTGTTGCACGATCATTACGGACGGCAGGAGATGAAATGAATGAAGATGTAGTCCGATACTGTCGTGATGAATTCAATCTTTTGATCGGTGAGCGGACAGCAGAAGAGATCAAAATTACTATTGGTAATGCATACCCATTAAAGAAACCTCTTTCGATGATAATTCGTGGTCGCGATCTCGTTTCTGGCCTTCCAAAACAATTACATATGACAGATGAACAGGCACGAGAAGCTCTCTCTCGTTCGATTCGTGTCATTGTTAACAGTATCAAGACGATCATTGAAGAAACACCCCCAGAGTTAATTGCCGATATCATGCAGAAAGGAATTATCCTTGCTGGAGGTGGAAGTCTTGTGCGCGGACTCGATAAATTAATTGCAAATCAAACTGAAATGCCTGTACGCATGATGGAAGACCCTCTTACTGCTGTTGTACGCGGTACGGGCATCGTTTTGGAAGATATCGAGAATTTGAAGGAGGTATTGGTAGAGAATGATCAACAAGAATCACTAAGATAAAAATGTGAAAGGTTTTTGGCAGAAAAATTATGTACGCGCTTTGATCGTTGTTGGGATTGGAATTATATTGATCATGTGGAATCCCTATGGCGCGTTGACGCCACTACGCGCCACTGTGCAAACAGTTTTTGCACCTTTTCAGTATGTTGGCTTCATACTGTCGCATGGAACTGGTACGGGAATTTCGTTTATGCACTCAATCGGGGACTTGAAGCAGGATAATCAAGAATTACATGCCCAGAACCAGTTATTGGAAGCGCGCGTCGCAACACTTGCTGATACGCAAAAAGAAAATGATATTTTGCGAGCAGAAAGAGATCTTTTACCACGCAATGATTTTGATTTGATCTCTGCAGAGATTATTGGTGTGGACAATTTTGGCAAAGGTGAATGGTTAACGATCAATCGTGGCAGTATGCAGGATGTCACAGAAGGCGCTTCCGTGATCGTTGCTAATAGTGTTCTCATTGGTACTGTCCATGATGTGTATCCGCGTAGCTCTCGTGTAATGCTCCTAACGCATCCTCAGAGCGCCGTGAATGCTGTTGTGTCGGAAACAGATACGAAGGGCGTTGTGCATGGCAATTCTGGTTTCACGCCTCTTTTTGATAATGTTCTGCAGGAAGATCATTTAGTGATCGGAGAGAAGGTAATTACCTCCGCGCTTGGTGGTGCTTATCCGCGAGGATTGCTTCTTGGGTCTGTGCAAGAGGTTTATAAGAATCAGGATGGTCTCACGCAATCTGCGATCATTGCTTCGCCGGCAGATATTGTACGACTTCGTTTTGTTTCAGTGATCAAAGAATAAGATTTATGGTACCGATCCTCATCAGATCAATTATTTTGATAGGTGCAGTTGTCCTCCAGACATCTTTTTTTGTGAATCTTTTTGCGCCACCATTTGTTCCATTGATGGGCATAGCCCTTGCGAT
>JAUVJK010000077.1 GCA_030592425.1 Candidatus Moraniibacteriota bacterium | reverse complement strand
TCTTCATCAGAAAAATTATCAGACATATTGTTGTAAAAATCGACCACTTGCTCATTTGTCATTTTGGGAGAATTCATGATGTTGATCATTTTTCGCCCAGACTCTTTGTCTGTTTTTGTCATAATGACATAATTTCCATCTCCATTTGATTGCATTTCGATCTGCCAACCGCCGCGTCCACCACGCGCGTCAGTAAGTTTTCCATCCTTATCAAATTTCACAGAACCACCAAATCTTTTGAGTGTTGTTTCAAATGAGCGGTGGCCGTCTTTGTCTTTTATGCCGTTTTGACTATCCCAGTTATTGAAAAAGGTATGATAGCGGATATGGGTATCGTTGGGGAACAGAGTGGCTTCTGGGATTGTCTCGAAGAGTGGTAATTTATCACCATATTTTTCGAGGGCTGTTTGTCCCCACTTAGAAGGATTACTCTGGGAATGTTTTTTGTAATAGCTTGCCGTGATGAGCTCGTGCCAGAGGATCGCATCTTGTGTTTTTTCAAGCTTGGATCCAGC
Organism: Candidatus Moraniibacteriota bacterium; assembly: GCA_030592425.1. Taxonomy (GTDB): domain Bacteria; phylum Patescibacteriota; class Minisyncoccia; order Moranbacterales; genus JAUVJK01. Next base: position 3,050 of record JAUVJK010000077.1, on the reverse strand, counting down.
AAGCGTCTTTGTTTCGATCAGTGCGGTTAAACGTTCGACCTCATTTTCTATGCCCATGAGAATGATCTCTTCTGCGCCATTCCATTTGAGAGTACGTAGTGCCTCTACCAGTCCCGCGACTTTGCTGTGCGTGTCAGATGTTTGTTCTAACCCAAGAAGAAATTTTTGTACAACTTCGCTTTTTTGTTCATCACTTCCAATCAGCTCAAAGAATGATTCCACTTTCCCAATTTGCGCAAGGATCTCAAGAAAGGAACTAAGGTCTGTGCTCGAGGGATTAACTTCTGTCAGAAATGCATATGCATCGCCGTACTCATCAATAATGCTGTTGTAAAGCGTGAATGATCGCTCGGGAGCATCCTCGGCAATATGATAGCCATCGTAGATCAAATTTCGCGTTGATGTCCATCCATGCTCACCAGCCGTTGCCAAGATATCGAATTTTGTACGCGCGTTAAGACCTTTAAGATCCTGCAATCGATTTGTCTGAGAGTCCTCGCGACTCATGTCTCTGACAAAGTCCATATAGATGAAATATTCTTGTGCCTCGAGGATCTTTTTTGTGACCACTGAATTGTCGGGTTGCTGTGATATCCTGGAAAATGTCTGAATGTCATCTTGTATTGCATCAATGTTCTTTCCTATTACTTTTTTTAAATAGATACTATCAACTGCTTTTCTATCAATTGTTTTTCGTGTTCGTCCTTCTTCCAGATAGGAAAGGAGAAGTTCACGATAGACAGGGTCTGCTATTTTGACATCATCAATGAGAGAGATACCATCAAAGGGATTGAATCCTGTACTGGTTTGCTCTGCAATCTTTTTGACTCTTTGGAATACTGCAGGCTCACTATTTTCGTCTGTTGTTATGGTCAATTTGAGCGTATTGATTATTTCTGTGCCATCGCGCTTTTCCGTGATCTCCTTGTTTTTGTATAAGCTATCAATGAGCGTGACGAGATCTTCTTGTGAGAGTGCCTCAATTGGTATTTTGTACACATCTCTTTCAAGATTGGCATATTGAGATATAATGGCTTTGATATTATCAATTGCTTGTGGCGGAAGATCTTTTGCAGGTAGACCAGACATTGTTTCACGTGATATTTCAAGGCCAGCTTCTTGGAGTTTTTTGATGGAGGTCACGTAATCTTCACTGGTGATCTTGTAAGCGTCTTGCGATTTGATCGCGGCACTGATCGTAGATGTTTCAATGCCGAGATCATGCAACGTGATGATTGCGTCAAGAAACTGATCATTTTTGAGAAGGGAGAAGTCCTCGACATTATCTAAAAAGAGAAAGATGATATCTTCACTGGACATTTTTTTTGTGAGGAGATATGAGGATGCGTCGGTCAATTGTTGTTTCTGATCATGATCTTCGTGTTTTCGTATTGTATCAACAAGAAATGTACTTGGTTTGGCATTCTGCTGTGCAAAGGAATCAAGCGTTTCTTTAAAATCGGGATCAGTATATAATCCTGGATCGTAATAGCTTTCTCGCGTTTCAAACTCCGAGAATGAGATGCGAATTTTGTCGCGAACATCGCTAGGAATATCAGCTACTCTTTGTTTGAGCCATGCAATATCTCGTAGGCGATCAGGTTCTGTTATCGTGATGCACATGGTAATATCAGCGTCTATTTCTGCTAGATATAAAAGGCCTTCGCGGAACTCTGGTGACGCTTGTTGTTTTTTGAGCTTCTCTGCTTTATGAGAATAATGCTTAATGTTAGTTTCTTCGAATTGTTTTTCTAAAGAAGTAATGACTTCTGCAAGCTTCTTTTCTGTGTAGCGAATACGTGCCCGCTCCAATGTATCAGTACTGGCTTCCATAATCTCTTGATCGTCGATGATAAGTGTTGTTTCTTCTGATTCGACTGGCTCTTGTTGTGGCGTTTCGGCAAGTGCCGGCTGTGCTGAAGCTATGGAGCCTGCCGCAATCCCAGCGCGTAGTGTTTTGCCAACTGTGGATTTGCTCAGTTTATCAAATCGAGAGATCGTACTGCCATCAGTAGTCTCTGGAGACTTTTTTGGTTTTGTTAATTCTGTTGGAAATTCTTTCATAATTTTGTTTTTTATAGTTTCAATTATAGTAGAAAAGAATGTTGTGGGGAAATGGATCTTGTGTCGGTGGCAAATAGTCACTTTTGTGCGCTCAAAAAGAATTACTGAATTAATTATTGAATTAAATCAGTAATTCATTTAAACTAAGAAGGAAAGAGTAATAATTAATAATGAAAAAAATATGGGACGACGAAATATTGAGGATGAAAATGTACGATCGATCACAAAAGTGGCAGATGGTAGCAGTTATTCCGTTACACTACCAATTGATGTGATCCGACGATGGAGATGGAAGAATCGTCAAAAAGTCCAGTTAACGATCGATGACAAAAAGAAACGCATCATCATCGAGGATTGGGAAGGGTAAAAGAAAAGTACCATTAGCTTTCGGGGTAGAACTGATTGCATAAGAAAAGGCTATTTATTCTCTGAGCACATAAAGTTCTAAAGATGAGAAGACTCTCAGAGATCAATATCAAGGGGGTCTTTAAATTTGTTGAAGATAGTGAAGAATTGACAGTGCTGGATACACAAAGGATAATGAACATATGAATAGCAAAGAAGAGAGAAAATATTTCCATGAGATCGATGCGGATGCAATCAAAGACACAATTGTGATCATTGATATTGATGGTACCGTTGTATGCAGTTCGCGTAGTGACGCATCAGATGACGTGCATCGCAAAGTGCGCGTACTTGAGGCGAATAATACTGTTTATGCGTTCTCCAATAATTTCAATGGAACGCGATCACGCGCTGTTGCAAAGGATCTTGGAATTTCTTATATCGAATCACCCTATCACAAGCCAAATCCAAAAATTATTGATTATATTAAAAAAGACAAGCGAGAGCTTGTCATGATCGGCGATAAGTATCTCACAGATCAGCTTTTTGCACGTTTTACCGGCGGACGATTTATTCATGTGCGTCGCTATGAGTGTGATAGTGACAGCTGGGTATCACGCGCTGCATGTCTTTTTGATGAT
>JAUVJK010000086.1 GCA_030592425.1 Candidatus Moraniibacteriota bacterium | reverse complement strand
AGTGTCACAAAATCGATCTTTTCCTCAAACATCACTTTCTCTGGCGTAATAATTTTGAAATCAATATACTTTGCCATACCCTTTTAGTAAACGTTAATCAATGTTACTTTTTTTCTTTCTTTGCCTCTGCGATCACTTCATCAATATTTCCCTTCATGTAAAATGCATTCTCATCCTTATCATCGTGTTTTCCTTCAATAATCTCTTTGAAACCACGTATAGTATCAGCAAGTGATACATATTTTCCAGGACTTCCCGTAAAGATCTCTGCAACGAAAAATGGTTGCGAAAGGAATTTCTGGATCTTACGTGCACGTGCTACGGTCATTTTATCTTCCTCTGAAAGTTCATCCATGCCAAGGATCGCAATGATATCCTGCAGATCTTTATAACGTTGCAATATTTGCTGCACACTACGCGCTGTTTCATAGTGCTCCTGCCCAATGATCTTTGGATCAAGGATCGTTGAATTTGAATCAAGTGGATCGATAGCTGGATAGATTCCAATTTCTGTCAATGCACGCGAAAGTACTGCTGTTGAATCAAGATGTGCAAACGTTGTTGCTGGAGCTGGATCCGTAAGATCATCCGCTGGCACATAAACTGCTTGCACTGATGTGATCGAACCATCTTTTGTTGATGTAATACGTTCTTGCAATCCACCCATTTCTTCTGCAAGTGTTGACTGATACCCTACAGCAGATGGGATCCGACCAAGAAGTGCAGAAACTTCACTTCCTGCCTGTGTGAAACGGAAAATATTATCCACAAAGAAGAGGACATCTTTATGTTCTGCATCACGAAAATGCTCTGCGATTGTCAGTCCTGTCAGTCCAATACGCTGACGAGCTCCTGGCGGTTCATTCATTTGTCCGAAAACGAGTGCTGTCTTATCTAAAACACCTGATTCTTCCATTTCGCGATAAAGATCATTTCCTTCACGTGTACGCTCACCCACACCTGCAAATACAGAATTACCACCATGTTCCGCGGCAATATTGCGGATCAACTCCTGAATCAATACCGTCTTACCAACGCCAGCACCTCCAAAGAGTCCTACTTTTCCACCCTTTACAAACGGACAGATCAGATCAATCACTTTGATCCCCGTTTCAAAGATCTCATCTTTCGTTGATTGATCAGAAAACTTTGGTGCATGACGATGAATTGGTTTACGCTCACTATCAGCAAGAGCCGGTTTTCCATCAATTGGATTGCCAACAACATCAAGCATACGTCCAAGCGCCGCTGATCCAACTGGCACAGTAATTGGCTCACCAGTATCAATGACCGCTTGTCCACGCCTTAAGCCGTCCGTTGTCGTCATCGCAACAGCACGTACAGTTTTTGCACCAAGGTGTTGCTGAACCTCAAGAACGATCGTCTTGCCTTCATACTTTGTCTCAAGTGCATGGTAAATATTCGGCAAGTCGTCTTCAAATGCAACGTCAACAACTGGTCCAATGATTTGCGCAATAATTCCTTTGTTCATAAGTTTAGAAGTTAGAATTTAGTAATTAAAGATTAGAATATTTCTACTTATTAATCAATGTTTTAGTTTTACTAATTAACCCATTGAGCAGTTTGTGCGCTTCATTTGCTTGCTGAGCCAATTGATCCACTTTTTCTTTTGGTATAAACCCAACGTCTTTTGCAATCAATATTTGATTTTTCAATTCAGTCAGTGATCCGCTCGAATGATAATAAAACTGTAGTTTTTCTTTATACGATTTCCGTCCAAATCCCTCCGCGATATTTGATGTGACTGGAACTGCTGTGCGTCTCATTTGGCTTACAAGGCCAAATTTTTCATTCTCCGGAAATTCTGATGTATCCTTATATACATTTACAACAAATAGATGTTCTTTTTGCCATACGATAAGATCTGTAAATGTTTGAATTGTTTTATTTGGTTCCATTCTAAATTCTTATTTCTAAAATCTAAATTCTATTCAAGAGCTGCCCGCCCTGCAGAGATCTCGCTGATCTCTTGTGTGATCTTTGCTTGACGCAATTTATTATATGATAATGTCAGGTCATCAATGATATCTCCAGCAGCATCTGTTGCATTCTTCATTGCGATCATCCGTGCTGATTCCTTAGAGGCATTAGACTCCAATACAGCATGAAGGATCTGCGTTTCAAGAACACGTGGCACGATCTCTCGCAATGCTTCCTCATTTGACGGTTCCGCAACATAGGCATACTCTCGCGATTCGATGCCATACTGGTCTGCCATATAATCCATTTCTGCTAACTGCTTTTCAAGATCTACACGTGATACTGGAAGCAGTTGTCGCACTTTCTGCTCTTGTGTGATCGCATTGATATAATCCGTGTAAACGATTGCGATCTTATCATATTTTTCTTCTTCAAACGCATCAAAGATCAATTTCGTGATCGGACGCATTGCCTCACTGCGAGAATCATAATGAAGATTTGGGAATGATGCGATTGTTTCTTTTCCAAGGATCTTTATAAGATGATCCGCTTTTTTCCCAATTGTTACAAAATCAATTTTGAGATCTTTAGTAGCAACTTTTCCTTCTCCACGTCGATTACGTGTCCGTGCGAGTACTTCTGGCTTTTCAAGAAGTGTCCGCGTCATACGGGCTACACTTGTATTGAAGGATCCACAGAGGCCTTTATTTGATGCGATCACAAGGACGAGAACATTTTTCACATCACGTACCGCTAGAAGCGGGTGACTCGCCGCAGCTTGGGGTGCAATATTATCCAGTAGCGCGTGCATCGCATGTGCATATGGACGCAATGCTAAAACCTGTGACACGGCTTTTTTCATTTTTGCTGCACTCACAACCTCCATCGCGCCAGTTACCTTACGCGTGTTTGTAATTGATTTGATTCGTCGTTGTATATCTCGTGCACCTGCCATTCTTTTAGAATTTAAAAATTAGAATGTAGATCTCTACAATCTACTGTCT
>JAUVJK010000080.1 GCA_030592425.1 Candidatus Moraniibacteriota bacterium | reverse complement strand
TTTGCGAAAATCTTCTGGTGCTTTTCCAAGAAATATCGTGCGTGACATATCACTGTTATAACCATTCACACGAAAGCCAAAATCCATCAGAAGCGGTGTATGCTTTTTTAACTTTTTGTTTCCTGTGTGATAATGCGGCAGCACACTCCCATTACCACTCGCAATAATTGGTGCAAAAGCCCAATCATCAGCATTCTCATCTTTCCCCCACTGCAACATCTTATCAGCAAGGTCTTGCTCTGTAACCTTTGTGTAATCCGTACACTTCAAATAGTGTACGACACGATTAAAAACATGATCTGTGATCTTCGTAGCTTTTTGCAGCAACGTTATTTCAGTAGCATCTTTGCACATACGCACATCTTCACAAAGTGTCGGGTATGAGATCAATGTCTGCACTGTATTTTTTTTGATATGATCATACTCAAAAACAGAAAGATCACGACTTTCAATGATGACTTTCTTTTTTGTTCTTCCAAAGATCGCTAATCCCGTGCCAAAAAATCCTTTCCGTGCATTAATTTCTCGGATCTCTATCAATCCATTCTTCACTGTCGGCAGTTTCTCTGCAGTTGCACGATACATTTCAGGAACGATCAGAACAACGCGTCGCAACGTCACAACGAGAAGTGCTTCACGTTCTTCTGGGGACACGCCTTGAAAGCCACTCAAATAAAAAATATTCTTCTGATTCGTCACAAGAATACCTACTGCTTTCTGCTCTTTGAGATTTTGTCTAATTCTTTTGACACGTTCCTCCATGATCATTTATTCTAAAAGATTTTCTTTCCCTTACATTTTTGTGCCAACTTTTTTCCCTGACTTATCTTCTGTTGTTTCGAAATCCACCTCAACATATTCTCCCTCATCTGGATCAATATAGAACATTGTCACATCAGGTTTTCCTTCTGTAAAAATAACACTGTAATATGCGCCGGGATATACAGGACTTTTGATTGTTCCCGGTAGCGCATAGTAATCCACACCGTCTTTTTCGATATGTCTTTTATATTCAATATGTCCACCCATGGCCGTAGACGCATTGTATTTGACCAAAAGATCTTGAATAACATCTGCATTATCAAGGAGTCCATTTGGTGAGCGGTCAGTAATATCCTCACCGACAAGTGGTGGTTGGTGGATAAATACAATCGTTTGTTTGTCTGTTTGTAACTCTTTTTCCAAATATTTGATACCAGATTGCGCCACATGTCCACGAATATAACGCTCACCACCTGGTACCACATCAATGTCTCCAGGATAAAAATTCCCATCAAGCACAATAATCCGATGATCACCATAGTCAAAGGTGCTATTGAGATAATCAATACCCAAGGCCTGCATATATTCTTCTTTTGTTAGACTGCGCAATTCATGATTACCCACTGCCCAGATGATTGGTACATCAAGCACAGAAAGCTTCTCTTGAATGATCTGCAATCCAGAAACACTTACAAAATCATCATCATTGGTCCCTTCAACGATATCACCTGGTACAACGACCACATCTGGTTGGAAAGTTTCCATTTCTATAACAAAAGCATCCACAGCATCACCGTAACGCGGCTTTAGATAACGATCTGCATCAGATCCCTTGCGATATTTATTAACCCGTGATGCATGTACCTGTGTGTCAGTAATAATACCAACTTTTAATTCTTCTGCTGGTATAACCTTCTTCTCCCATACTTCAGCTTCTCGAATTTTTATTATAGTTTTCTTTGTCTCTTCTATAGAAGCTTCATCTACCACGCAACCAAAGAGAACAATCATGCTACTGATAGTAACACCGATCAGTATGATAAGTTTTTTCATAAAGAATATTTATAACTTCACTCTTCGTTTTCTACACTTTTTTGCTTCGCGTCTTTGATCTCATTGAGAATTTTTTTCACATCAACCATCATCTCGTCATCGAGGATCGAAAGACTAACCACATTTGGATTTTCTTTTTTTAGCGATGCAACGATTTCTTTCACTTCTTCCTCACTACGCTCATCAGCACGACTCACAATGATCCATTCTTCTTTCTCAAGAAGTTTTGGATTGAAAGCCTCTAATTCTTCACGAATCGATCGATAGTCTGCAACGGGATCATCACTATCTGCTGCAACAAAATGAAAGAGTACACGTGTCCGCTCAACATGTTTCAAAAATTTGTGTCCTAACCCCTTCCCTTCAGCTGCTCCAGAAATCAGTCCAGGAATATCTGCAAGTACTAGTTCATAATAGACGCCGAGATGCGGCTCAAGTGTTGTAAACTGATAGTTCGCTACGCGACTCGACGCGTTTGTCAATTCATTCAAAAGACTTGATTTTCCAATATTTGGCAAGCCAACAAAACCAACATCTGCGATCAATTTCAACTGCAAGTGAAGATCTGTTTCTTCACCGGGTGCGCCAGGATTACATTCTTCTGGTGTCGTATTGCGACTAGAACGGAAATGAAAATTACCAAAACCACCATTACCACCTTTGACGATCAATTCTTCCTGACCAATATGATCAATGTCATATGTCGCTCCTGAGGACAGATCATGTGCCAGCGTGCCCACTGGGATGGGAATGATCAGATCATCTCCATCTGCACCAGTACAGGTATTTTGCTCGCCATGACCACCATTAGCAGCACGAACATCTTTTTTCTGACGAAAAGGTCTGAGTGCTCCGAGATCACTGACACCACGAAGTAACACCTTTCCACCTTTTCCTCCATCGCCACCCGTCGGCCCTTGTGTCATCATTGTACGTGCAAAACGGACGACGCCATCGCCACCTCGTCCTGCCCTTACATGTATTGTTACATCATCAATCAACATAAATTTCCTGATCATTAAATCCTGACGGTTTATACTCATCCTCTAAATATGATTCTGCTACGATGATCTCAACATCCACACCATGTTCCTTCATAATTTTCTTCAGGTCATCTTCATAGGAAGCCTGTGTAAATCCAAGCACGATCACATCTGGTCGATGTTCTGCCAAAACACGCTCTTTATCATCAAGGAAACCCATTACAACATCATCCACATCATCCTCGATCAGAAGATCAGAGACACGTGAGATCTCATCATGTTTAGGGTGTTCGCCACAAACTGATTCAACCGTTTCATCCCGTGATACCACAACGATCAAATGGTCCCCATATTCATTCGCTTGCGAAAAGAAGTTGCGATGCCCATCATGAACCCCATCAAATGTTCCGAATACTAATACTTTTTTCATATTATTTTATTAGTCAATATGACCATTAGATCCTTGAGTTAAAGTTGTTTTGTATTCTATATTCTACTTGTATAAACTATTTTTGTAAATAATAAATTCCTTACAACAATTTCTGCAGATCTTGCCAAAGTGAACTGATCGGTAATCCGATGATATTAAAATAATCACCCTCAATCTTTTTTACAAGCAAAGCACCTTTTCCCTGCATCCCATAAGCGCCAGCTTTATCGAGAGATTCTCCAATTTTCACATACGTGTCAATTTCTTCGTCAGAAAGTTC
>JAUVJK010000053.1 GCA_030592425.1 Candidatus Moraniibacteriota bacterium | reverse complement strand
GTGTGATTGGGATCGATCCACAGAAAGACTCTCGTGTGATCGATATAAGATCCAAAATGATCGAAGGCCACTACTTGGAAGAAGACGATCGTGCAAAAGTGATTCTTGGTGCAGATGCTGCTGGAGGTTATGGAAGTTCTGTTTTTGCAGATAATCTTGATGGTGTTCGCAGTGGTGATACGATCACAGTCGAATATGAGAATGATATTACACGGGACTATGAGATTGCAGGCCTTTATCGAACGAAAAATTTTGAGACAGATATAAAAATGATCATAACGCAGGGGGAATATAATTCTATCTTTGATACCACGAATGAATCGAGTGAGATCATTATGCGTCTCACAGATCAAAATTTGTCACAGGAAGCGGTGCGTGATCTACAGGAGCTAGGCTACGGTGATTATGAAATTGCCGACTGGAGGGACAAACTTGTTTTTGGTCGATTGATCAATGATTCTTTTGACAAGGTCGGTTCTATTCTTCGTGTGATCGGGTCATTTGTCGCAGGGCTCGTGATCTTTATTATCATTTTTGTAGATATTGTGAATCGACGTAAGCAGATCGGTATTATGAAAGCAATCGGTATTCCGGAAAGGGCTATTATGTATTCGTATGTCTTGCGGGGGATGCTCTATACGTTTGTTGGTATGATATTGGGTTATCTTTTGATGCGTTACGGTGTGATTGGTTTTTTTACAAAGCATCCGATCGATTTTCCTATGGGCGGTATGGTGCCGTTGATCAATATGGAGGCGCTACGGATGAGTGTTATCCTCTTTACATTTGCAGGTTTGATAGGTTCCTTTTTGCCAACGATCAGAGAAGTGCGAAAAAAGATCCTGACGCTTATGCGATAAAATTAATAAGAGAAAAATGGCAGAATTCATTTTACAATCGAAGAAGCTCGTAAAGACATATAAAATCGATAGTCCAAGTCCTGTTTATGCGATTCGTGGTGTCAATGTAAAACTCAAGAAAGGGGAATTTGTTGCGTTGATGGGACGTAGCGGCTCTGGGAAATCAACATTTCTGCATCAACTTGCACTTTTGGATGTGCCAACATCTGGTTACATTGAAATTAATGGTGTCGATGTATCGAAACTGACAGAGAAAGAGCGCTCAAAATTTCGCTTGCAAGTTCTGGGTTATGTATTTCAAGATTATGCACTTATACCAGAACTAACACTTTATGAGAATATCGCACTGCCGATGATGGCACTTGGCTTATCACGTGGAGAATATGATAGTGATGTACGAGAGATCATCAGACGTGTCGGGCTCACAGGGCGTGAGGGTAATGTGCCATCAGAACTTTCGGGTGGGGAACAGCAACGTGTTTCAATTGCACGCGCGATCGTCAATAAACCAGAGATCCTTTTTGCTGATGAGCCAACGGCAAACTTGGATTCCGAAGCGGCAAAAGCAGTGTTAGAAGTAATGCGTGAGCTCGTCGATAAATACGGGCAAACGATCATCATGGTGACACATGAACAAGATGATCGGAAGTATGTCGATCGTGTTATTTGGCTTAAGGATGGTTTGATCACAGAAGATAAATAGAAAGAAATCCAATTGAAACAAAAAAGAATCACCCAATTAATCACCTAATTAATTAGGTGATTAATTATTTCTCCTCTTTGTGAAACATCATGTAGAAGACGGTTGGGATGAAGAAGTATGTAATTACATTAAATGAATTAACGTGTATTGATCCAAATTTAATGCACAAATTCCTATTTTGTGACAAAATGATAGAAGAAGGAAGCAATAGTAATTTAGGAAAATTTTTATATGAGATATTGTGTTTACATCGTACAGTGCAAAGACGACACGCTCTATACTGGCATTACCACAGATATCCAGCGACGGATCAAAGAGCATAATTCATCAGATGTTTTGGGAGCGAAATATACCAAATATCGTCGTCCAGTTGTGCTTGTATATGAGAAGGAATTCTCATCGCGATCCACTGCGTCTTCAGAAGAAGCACGAATCAAAAAACTTTCCCGCAGTGAAAAAGAAGCATTGATCAAAAAAAGGTGATTACATTACCTACTCATTTAAATAAGTAGATAAACTTTCTTTTATCATGTTATGATAAAAATATGACATTCAAAAAACTACCAAAATTGAAGAGGGGAGATAAAGTGGCAATTCTTTCGCCGTCCTTTGCGGCACCGGGTATTTTTCCAGAAGTGTATGAACTGGGTTTGGAAAGGTTGCGGGATATTTTTGGACTCGAACCGGTGGAATATCCGACAACAAAGAAAGTTGGTGCGACGGCAGAGGAACGATCAAAAGATCTCATCGCAGCTTTTGAGGATTCACAGATCAAAGGTGTGATCGCAACGATTGGTGGTGATGACCAAGTAACGTATATAAAGGATCTGCCGACAGATCCATTTGCAAATAACCCAAAACCTTTTTTTGGGTACAGTGATAATACGCATTTCATGCAACATCTCTGGCAGTGTGGCGTGCCTTCCTATTATGGTGGGTGCATTTTGACACAGTTTGCGATGCAGTGTGAAATGGATTCTTTTACAATCAGTTATCTCAAAAAAGCACTTTTTGAGAGTGGAGAGGTTGCTCTTTCGGCAAGTGAAGAATTCAATGATATCGGATATGATTGGAATGATCCAAAAAATTTAACAAGAAGGCGTGTATACGAAAAGAATAACGGATGGCAATGGAGTGGTCAAGGATACGTTGAAGGCATTTTGTGGGGCGGTTGCCTCGAATCGATCGATGAGATGTTGCGACATGGAATTATTTTACCGATAGATGCTGAATTTGATAACATTGTTTTATTTACAGAAACCTCAGAGGGACTTCCATCTGCTGATCATGTGTTGCGTGTGTATCGTGCACTAGGAGAGCGTGGCATTCTGAAACGAGTGAAGGCGATTCTTGTCGGGCGACCAAAGGCGCAGGAATATAATAATCTAAGATCATCGGAAGAGAGAATGAGATATCGTAAGGAGCAAAGGAATACGATCATAGAAATAGTGCGACGTTACAATGGTACATGCCCAATCGTTCAAAATATGGATTTTGGTCATACAGATCCGCAGATCTGTCTTCCTATGGGCTGTGAGGCTGTGATAGACACACAAAAGAAAGAAATAAAAATGCAATTCTAGGGGTTTTCACTTTTATTGATTGTGGTATACTGAATTGACGGTAATTATTAATAAAAAAGTATGGAAGAAAAAAAGGATGACACTGCTGTAGAAGCTGTTGAGACAGCGGAGAATAAAACATCAAAAGAAGAAGAGAAAAAGGTACAAGGGAATGCGACATGGATCATTGTACTTGTTGCTGTACTTGTTATGGGCGGTTTGTACTATTACAATCATAATAAGAACGCTGGCACAGACGCAACGAATATAAATGGATTTGCAGAAGTAAGTGAAGATGATTCACAGAAATGGAGTTATGCGCTAGGAATAATCCTTGGGCAGCAATTAGCACAAATGTTGACACAAGATTCAACTGTCGCAGGTGTTGATAATGACATGTTGACACAGGGAATTAAAGATGTTCTTTCTGGCAATGAACTGCGCATAACGGTAGAAGAGGCCCAGAAAATTATGGAAGCACGTGCACAAGAAGCAGAAGAAGTTGCACAAGTAAGTGCAACAGAAAACATCGCTGCTGGTGAGGCATATTTCGAGAAATATGCGCAAGCGGAAGGCGTTGTGAAGACAAAGAACGGTTCTCTCTATACAATAAAAACTGTTGGTTCTGGTGCACCAGTCGGTGAGAACTCAGCAATTGTGCAATATAGCGGAAAGCTTATTGACGGGACAGAATTTGATAGTTCTAACAAAGGTGGTGAAGATGTTCCTGTAACATTTGATCCAAAATCTGTGATCCCTGGCTTTGGAGAGACATTGTCACTGATGAAAAAAGGGTCACAATGGGAAATTGTGATTCCTGCCGATCAAGCATATGGAGAACAAGGTGTTCCAGGATTGATCGATCCAGGTTCTACGTTGATCTTTGAAGTAACTGTTGTTGATATTGCACCTGTAGAATAGTCTCTTTTTCAGATCAATCAACAAATAAAAACACTCGCTTTATTAGCGAGTGTTTTTTCTGTAGCATAATAGATCTTATCTAGATATTTTTTGGGATACGAATTGCAAGATCGTGTGGAAGGCGAGTATGCGTTTTAAGAATAGAAGGATTAAGTTTCTTGAGTATATCCATTGGAATACTTGATTCTTGCGCAATAGCAGCAAGAGACAATGATTGTTTTTGTGGAAGGTTTATATGTAATACATCACCTACTTTAATAGTATCATTCTTCCCAATAGTGTGATCATTTGTCTTCCTTAGAAGGGAAAGAATGATGCGCTTTGATAGTGTTGTGTTGGTTGCGGCGGTATGTTGTGTCGCAATTAAATCAACAATCGTCGATAGTGTGTCGCCAGATCTGATCACATAATTCGATTCTAGTATTTCTTGTGGTACGGTGTATTCTTTGTATGCAATTTTTTCTGATGGCAATGAATCAAGTAATTTTGTGTCTTTTAACATTTGTTCTATCGCATTGATCTTTTCTGGGTAAACAAAATTTTGTTTCCATTTTTTTGCAAACATCTTTTCTATTTTAGTTGCAAAAGCATCTTGATCAAAGGGAAGAAAAAGTTTGTCACCGCTCTTGATCGTATCATCATTCGAAGAAATATTATTATAAGTACGTAATTCTTGTTCAGTGATATCTAGTGCTCGACTGATCTTTTCTAATGTATCGCCTTCTCCAATCGTGTATGAGCGTTCATATTGTTTGCGAATAATATCAATGTCATTATTGATGTGCACTTCAAGCCACTGATTGAAATTTTCATAGGTACATTCTGTCCCATCTGTGTTACATGATTTTTTAAAATCTCGTGGTTTTGACCATCCATTATAACCTGTTTTTGCAATATCAAGATCGCCTTTGAAATACGTTCGATTTGCATTGAGAAGTGCTACTGCGGCATGACCAGCTTTACTGTAGTCACAACGTTCATCAAGAAAAGGATCATCAAAGTCCGGCTCTACACGTAGAGGGATTTTTATTCTCATGAGAGCTCCTTTGACCGTGCTTTTGATAAATTGGAAAGGTCCTCTCGCAAGAAGTTTTTCTTTTCCATTTTTTTTCGTATATGACGCTGCATAGGGTTGATAATAGGATTCTCCTATAGCAATAGCCATCATTGTTTCTAATGAAATGTCAGCTTCTTTTGCAGAAGCACCAATTTCGTGGATCCACTGAGCACCTTCACGCAATCCTTGCATCATTTTCTCATGATAGGGACCATCTGGACCGTAAAGTTTATAATATTTTTCAAAAATTGCTTTTTTGGCACTTTCTACATTGATATGGCCATCTTCACGTACTTGCTTCATGAACTCTTTCCCAATGACTTCTTCGTGCTCTTGCTCTATAGGTAATTCTTTTTCTGTTTTGACATTTTTGTGTGTGGTAGTAATTGTCTCGTTTGGTGTGAGTATCTCCTGTTTTTCTTTTAATCCTTGACTTTCATTTTGTTCTGTAGGAGTCTGAGAAATATCTGATTTATTATGCATGGGATCTTCACGTGATAGAGAAGTCGTTGGCGTATCTTGTTCCTTGTAGTAATGGAACAGGTCAATTCCTACAGATGCAGCAGCTACGCCACCTGTTAAGGCGGC
>JAUVJK010000022.1 GCA_030592425.1 Candidatus Moraniibacteriota bacterium | reverse complement strand
AGACACGCTTTCATGACGATATACTATACAAGAAGCGTTTTTGGAAAATGGCTATGCCATTTTTTTCATTACAAGGAACTGATCAGTAATGACAGTGGCAAATAGTAAATAAAGATATACGGGCAAATAACATTGCATAAATGCAGAAAAGTTGTATAATTCCAATTAAGAGGTGTGTACCTCTTTTTTCAATGAAGTATTTTAATAGATCTCTAAATAAGCTTCTATATACATGATATTGTAGTAGATAGCACGGACATCAATGACAGAATACGTCGAAAAGTCTGCAACAGGATTTCTCACAGGTGAGAAGTCATCGAATGCTGCAGATGAATTATCACGTTATTATTCGGATGCACACATCGTCAATAAGCCATTTTATTTTCACGGAACAAATAAACGTGCTGTTTTGTTGTTGCATGGGTGGACGTCGACACCATATGAGATGCGTGCACTTGGTGAATATTTAAATAAGGCTGGCTATAGTGTCTACGCGCCACTTTTAACAGGACATGGTACGCAGCCAGAAGACCTCGAAGGCGTTGAGTGGAAACAATGGCTTACGGATGCAGAAGACTCTTATAGTGGACTTATGGAAGATCACGATGAGATCTACGTTGGTGGTATGTCTGCTGGTGGATCACTTGCTCTTCATATTGCGCAACGACACGCTGATGTTTCGGGACTCCTTTTGATGGGAACACCGTACAAATTGCGTTATGAACGCGCTGGGTATTATCTTGCGCGTCTTGTCAAAAAGTTCTCAAAGTACAAAACAAAGCGGTATCCGCGTGCGCTTGGTGTACGACCTAGTATGACGCAATTGATCTCGTATCAGCGGTATCCTATTGAAAGCGCAATTGAAGCGTATGGTGTGATAAAGGCATCTACACGTCATTTGAATCGTATTACACAACCATGTATGATCATTCAATCACATCATGATCACCTGATTGATCGTGATAGTATTAGTTGTCTCCATGCATCGATCGCATCACAGAGGAAGGAAATGCGTGTTTTGCATAATGTATCACATAACTTTATTGGTGATGCACAGGGACTCAATATCTTTAAAGATATCTTAAAATTTTTGGAAGCATAGCTGGAGGAATATGATATAACTATAGTGCGTATGAATATTGCGATCTTTACGAATAATTATCTGCCAAATCCGTATGGCGTAACGCGTTCAATAGAAAGTTTTCGTGCAGAATTTGAAAAAAACGGTCATACCGTTTTTATTTTTGCGCCACGATGGAAAGACTATATGGATACAAATGATAATGTCTATCGCTATCCGTCTATTGATATAAATGTAAAATTTCGATTTCCTTTGGCTGTGCCACATTCACAAGAGATCGATCACATCATTAAAGATCTTGATATTGATATTGTACATGCACAACATCCAAATCTTTTGGGTCTCACAGCGCGCCGGTGGGCACGGAAGAAAAAAGTACCTCTTGTCTTTACGTGGCACACTCTTTATAATTATTATGTTCATTTTGTTCCCTTTATTCCGTCAAAAGTGGCAGTTTCTTATGTGACACGCAATGCACGTCGGTATGCCAATAAAGCAGATCATGTTGTCGTACCGACACCATCGATCATCCCCATGATCAAAAAATGGGGAGTGACAAATCCTCATATAACAGCAATTCAAACTGGTGTATCGCCAATGCTCTTTGCAGATGCAGATCGAGAAAAAATGCGTACAAAATTGCAGTATGCACCTGGTGATATCGTTCTCATAACAAATATGCGTCTGAGTGAGGAGAAAAATGCAGTTTTCCTTATTGATGCAGTTGCACGCCTTCTTGTACAACATGAAAATATGTATTTTATCATTATTGGTAGTGGTGATCAGAAAGATCTTTTAGTAGAAAACTTACGGAAGGATAATGTCTTATGGAAAGTGCGATTTGCTGGTGAAGTGTCACAAAAGGATGTTGGACGCTATTTAACAGCGAGTGA
Organism: Candidatus Moraniibacteriota bacterium; assembly: GCA_030592425.1. Classification (GTDB taxonomy): domain Bacteria; phylum Patescibacteriota; class Minisyncoccia; order Moranbacterales; genus JAUVJK01. Next base: position 10,640 of record JAUVJK010000022.1, on the reverse strand, counting down.
TATTTTTGTATACGCCTCTGAATCTGAAACACAGGGAATGGTGATCACCGAAGCGATGTGTGCCGGTCTTCCAATCGTTGCTGTCAATGCAACAGGTGTACGTGATCAAGTAAAGGTACATCAGACAGGCTTTCTTGTTGTGAAAGAAAAGCATGCATTTGTCCGTGCGGTTGAGAAATTATCTGATGATCCTGTGAAGCGTAAAGGTTTTGGAGAAAGAGCAAAAAAAATTGCATGGAAAAAATATACAGTTGCCGTAAGTGCGCAGCAGATGATCGATCTCTATCACCAGACGATCAAAAAATATAATAAAAAGAAAAAATATTCTTAAAACAAGAAAAACCACAGGCTTTCTGTGGTTTTTTTAATACTGCCTTTTTGTGGACTCCTTCTATTCGAGATGAACATTTTTATCAAAATGGGCAAGTGCCTGCGCGAGTCCGCTGTATTTTGAAAGAGCAGGATCATCGGAAAGAATTTCTTGAGCTGTATCACGTGCTGCCGTAATCAACTTTATATTGGTAATATTTTCTGTCATGACATCGGTCAATCCAGATTGTTGTGTACCAAAGAACTGACCAGGACCTCGAAGTTCAAGATCCTTTTCGGCGATTGCAAAGCCATCAGAACTTCTTTCGAGAGCATGAAGTCGTTTATTGTTAAAACTATCAGAAAAGAGAAAACAATAAGATTGGTATTCACTCCGTCCAATGCGACCACGGAATTGATGGAGCTGAGAAAGACCAAATCTCTCGGCATTCTCAATGATCATGATCGTTGCATTGGGAACATCGATGCCAACTTCAACAACAGCTGTTGCAACAAGAATATCGCATTTCTTTTCTTTAAAATCATGCATTACAGCTTCTTTCTCTTTTGCTTTCAATTTGCCGTGGAGAATCCCAACGGATAGTTTTGGGAAGATTTCTTCTTGAAGTAATTTGTGCTCAGCGATAGCCGCTTTGACATTTGCCATTGCTTTTGACTCTTCGACAAAGGGGATGATGACGTACGCTTGAAAGCCTTTCTGAATCTGTTTTTCGATGAATGCATACGCCGATTTGCGCTTGGTTTTCGCAACGACTTTTGTAATGATCGGTTTACGACCGATGGGCATCTCATCGAGAAGAGAGACATCAAGATTTCCACAGATTGCCATCGTAAGCGTGCGGGGGATTGGTGTTGCTGTCATTGTGAGGAAATGTGGCACACGGGCTGGTTGTCCATCATCGACTTGCGTAGTATTTTGTTGTAGGGCCGCACGTTGTTTAACGCCAAAACGATGTTGCTCATCAACGATGACAAGTGCAAGATCATTAAAATGAACATCATCTTGGATGAGTGCATGCGTTCCAATGACAATATCGATCGTTTCATCTTTGATCAGAGAAAGAATCTTTGGTCGTGTTGTCTTTTTAATAAGGGCAGGATGCTCACCGTACATCTTGTAAGCGCCTGTGAGGAGTGCACAAGTAATATTTTCATCGCCAAGTAGTTTCGTGAAAGTGTCAAAATGTTGTCGCGCGAGAATTTCCGTCGGTGCGAGAATTGCTACTTGATGGCTTGCGATAGAAGCATGTAGTGCGGCGATTGCTGCAACGGCAGTTTTTCCAGAGCCAACATCGCCATTGAGGAGTCGGTTCATGGGTACATCTTTTTCGAGATCTTTAATGATCTGAAAGCTTGCTTTACGCTGAGCATCTGTAAGTACAAAAGGAAAGCGATCGACAAAATTTTTAATTCGCTTTTCATCAAAAGGTATTGCAATGGCATGATCTTTTTTTGCATGCATTTTAAGGAGGATAAGCTTGCATTGCATGACAAGAATTTCTTCAAAAATAAAACGACGGTGGGCGCTTTGTGCATCTTGTAATTCTTCTGGAAAATGAATCTTGTGAATTGCTGTTGTGATATCAGGGAAATCATATTTTTCACGAATATCATCGGGGAGTGACTCAGGGAGAGCATCAAGTTTTTCAAGGATCATCTGAATTTGCCACCGTAGCCATCGCGACGAAAGACCTGCGGTTTCTGGGTAGACAGGGACAAGTCGTCCAGTGTTTGTTGGTGTGCGTGCGTCACGTTCATAGGCAGGATTGCTAAGATAAAGACCATTTTTATCAGCTGCGACCTTGCCACTCATGCGCACAACTTTTCCCTCTGTGAGTTGATCACCAACGAATGGTTGATTGAACCACGTGGCGCGAACACTACCAGAACTATCTTGGACTGTGACATTTGTCACAGTCATTTTTCGCTTCCATGTTCGTTGTGTAGTAGATTGGACCACTGTGCCAATTACAGTCACATTCATACCGACAGAAAGATCAGAGGTTGGCACAACAACGGAGAAATCATCATAGCGAAATGGCAGATGATAAAGGAGATCACGCACGGTCTCAATACCAAGTTTTTTCAACTTTGGCAGATATTTCTTCTGAATACGTGGGAGGGAGTTGAGTTTTGTATCAAAAGTAAGCATACATCCAGTATACCCGAGTCTCCATTTTTCTGCCAAAGACAGACGAGATTCAACTCATCGAGATCTCTAGATCAGAATATTAAGATTTGATGATGCAAATAAGATATACAGTGTAAGATCATTTATGGAAGAATAAAAAACAGACTTAAAGTCTGAAAAAAAATGAGAAAAAGATATTATCTTTCTCTCATTATTGTAAGGATCATTACTTATTATTAAGAAATATCTTTTTATAGTAATGATGAATCAAATTTCCTCCTTGTGCCAATATAGTTGGCAGAATTAGAAAACCATATTGTCGCGTGCGGAAACGTCTTGCTAAGTTCTTTCACGACTTCTTTTGCGAATCGTTTCGTGTGAAAATTTTCTTCGATAATAAGATTGACCGATGAACCTGTGATGTGTTCATACTCGATCGTTCCATTGATCTCACTTCGAATTGTTTTTATTCGCTTTGACATCCCCTTTGCTGTTGGGAATTGTACAGTGAGTGCATTGAAAATTTTTGTCATAGAATGAGACTCCTTTGGTGTTTTTTGTTAAAGAAAATGTGCATAAATATCATGTGATGAAATTTACAAACTATAAAATGATAGTTTTTAACACAAGAACTAGTATAGTATAAAAGACATTTATTGTCAAGGAAATATAGAAAAAAAGAAAAGAAAAAACCAGGTCAACATTGTTGCCTGGTGATAGAATTGTGGCACGCGCAGCGTATTCTGCGCGTACCATGAATCCTATGAAGAAAATACCTGGCCAGGTAGGTATTGTCTTCTCGATAGGATCATTTCTTGAAACACTCTAAATCTTTGCGAGTGCGATTAGTATTGTCTACCCAGTTTTTGGCAACTTTTTGAAGATTTGGGTCTCGTGAACTATTTGCATAATTCTGCAATGCTTGGGCATTGATACGAGTTTCTTCAAGTGTTGTACAGAAGTGGGCATACATATGTGGTGTCATTGGCATTATTATTCCTCCTCATAAGTAAGATCTTTAGAATGCTAGACTTGGTCGAGTTTTTTGAGCATTTTTCAGCTCCAGAACATTTTGACAATCGATACAATGAATTGCCTCGATCTTGGCAGATAACCTTGCTGGTGCTATTTGTCTGCCGCATTCAACGCATTCGCCAAATGTATCAAATGTAACCATCTGTTGAGCACGTAGGATCTTGTTGATACGACTTTGATGTTTCAGGCACAGCGTCCGACCCTTTATAGACTCTGTGTTAGCGAAAGCATCGGACAATTCGCTTCTGACATTGCCATCACTTGTTTGTGAGTGACCATACAATGTTTCACATCTTTCCAGTCTGTTCGTTTCTGCTCGAAGCTCATCGTTCAAATGTACGAGCAATGAACCTTTTGCACTTTCAGGATTCTCTTGATAAGAGCGAATGAGGCCCTCGAGGATCTGGGATTGTTCCGTCGTTAATTGTGTCATTTTTCTTTCCTCTGGTCTATGATTTCATTTTTCAAAAAACAAAAAAACTTTACGTTATTCTTTAAAAAAGAGTTGTAAAGTCAATGATGTGTCCAGAATTGAACACTAGGGAAGTATAGTATGAATGATGTATTTTGTCAAGGGGTTGGATAAAAAAGAATTACGTCATTAATGACGTAATTCTTTCATTTGCGGAGAGAGAGGGATTTACCCTCTGGGGCATAAACTTCGAATCACACTTTCATAGGAATATAAAAGAGATGTCAAAATAACATCTCTTTTATATTCCTGCGGAGAGAGAGGGATTCGAACCCCCGGAACCCGTGAGGGCTCTCCGGTTTTCAAGACCGGTGCATTCGACCACTCTGCCATCTCTCCGTGCTATGCATTCTCTATAATATCGCGATATTGCTGTCTAAGCAATCGGCGACCTTCAGTTGTTTTAAGGAATTTTTCTCTCCTCTGAGCATCGCTCTTCAATTGATATGCTTCATATCCAATTAGTCGTAAGGGTAGGAAATTTCTTGTTGATTTTACTTTTCCAGCACTATGTTCAGACATTCTTCTTTTTATTTCCCTTTGGCAGGTGCCATCTCTGTGTGCACTTTATCCAAATACAAGAGTAATCATAGCAGTTCGCACCTTCTTTGTAAATATGATATAATAATTGCATGGAACATAATGCAAAACACAAAACGAAGAATTACAAAGTGAAAGAGATCGATAAACTCTATACACAACATGATATTGATGAGCAACTAGAGCGTGATTATCAGCATAAAGGCGTTAAGTATACAGTTGAGGAGAGTCACTATATGCGTGAGCATCCCGAAGACGTAATCGTTTCGTGGCGTGGTCCAGAGCACACACATCATCCTAAAGGTAAACATTGGTATTTGATTGCTGCACTTGTTCTTGCTGGGCTGATCATATATGCGATCATTACAAGTAATATTCTTTTTGCGTTTATTATTATTCTAGCTGGATTTGTCGGGTTTCTGATGATCGAGAGAGGTCCACGTGTCCGTGATTATGCAATTACGTATGACGGTATTGTAGTTGGTGATCAGATTTATGATTTTGATGATATGGATTCTTTTTGGATCTTCTATGAACCACCACATACACGCTTGATCAGTTTGCACATGAAAGGGAAAATGGTGCCATATATTCACATTCCATTGCATCAGCTTGATCCTGTTGATGTACGTGAAGCACTCTTACAATTTGTACCGGAAAAGAAACAGCAACCAGACTTCCTTTATTCAATGGAGCAATTCTTTCGTATTTGACGAAAGAGTATAGAGTTAGTAATATAGAAAAAGCACAGAGTTGCTTTTTTATTTTTGTCCTCGTAGCTCAGCTGGATAGAGCGTCAGCTTGCGGAGCTGAAGGTCGTAGGTTCAAATCCTGCCGGGGACACAAAAAATTATAGCTAGATATCGTCTTCTGATAAGCGGAAAGTGTCGACTTACGGAGACGATAGTCGTAGATTTAGGAATACGTACATTATAAAAAAGACAATATAGTCTTTCTTATCAGACAAAAATTTTTTTCTGTGCTATAATTAATACATTAATTTAAAAATAATATTTTTATTATGAGTTCAAAAGTATCGTATGGGTTTTTTGTGATAGTATTTCTCGTTGTGCCATCGATGGTTCTTGGTGCGACTCCGGGTATAGAAAATATTCGTTGTCCTGCTCCAGGTATAGAAAATATTCGTTGTTCTGATGACAATTGTAAAGGTACTATTGGTAACACGATTTGGTACGACTACAATAGAGATGGTATTCAACAAGATTCTGAACCAGGTATAGAGAATATTCGTGTCAAAGCTGAATGGGCAGGAGAGGATGGAAAATACAATAATTCAGATGATGAAGAATATAGGACAAATACCAACCACAATGGGCATTATTTATTTGAAAATATGCCGAAGGGAGAATACAGAATAGTGGTTAAAGAAGAGGACGTCGCACATTTGATCCAAACCTATGATCCAACGGGATCTTCTATGAACAATGAAACATCTCTTACACTGGATTGTAATGACGATTATACTAAGGCAGATTTTGGGTTTACTAACACAGAGCAAACTCTAGCGGTAACGGGGATACACCCTCTTGCATTTCTTAAAGCATTATTCATACGATAAGAAAAATACAGGGCTTTTCACAAAACCATTCTCCTTTCTTTGGGGAATGGTTTTTGATATAATAGACACATGAGTAATCTAGTCGCTATACGTCGGTTTTTTTATTTTTTTATTGGTATTGCTGTCATGGTGGTTGGTTTTTTATTGTGGTACAATTTTTTTGTCTCTGCAAATATTATTACAAATGAAAATATAGTTACATCGATTACAGCTAGTACAAAGGATAGTGAAAATAACGAAACGCAGAAAAAATTGCCACTTGATATTTTTTCACTTTCTATTAATACGGAAAACCTTAATATAGAGGCGCCGATCGTAAATGGTGTTACATTTGCCGACCTCAGTCGTGGACTTGGTAAACATCGCACAACAGCATTTCCCAATGAGGAATCGGGTAATGTTGTGATCTCTGGGCATCGGTGGTACCCTGGCGATAATATAAACTATACAATCTTTAAAGATCTAGATAAACTAAATATTGGTAATCGTGTCAGTATATTCTATAAGGATAAAGAATATATCTATGAAATTTTTGAACAAAAGACTCTTGATGCTGATGCTATAGAGATTCTTGAACAAACAGAGGAACCACAACTTACGCTTTATACATGTACACCAATTTATACAGCATTGAAAAGATTGGTATATGTGGCAAAGTTAGTAGAAGTACATCGTTAGAACATAGAATAAAAAGTGTATTGCTATACTTTTTGATCGACTCTCTTCTCATCAGGAGAGACTATTACTTTTTTTCTTTTTATCACTGTCTTTTTTTTGTTTTTCGAGCTCTGCGTCTGCTTGTTCAACAGAATGCTCAACTTTTTTTCGCTTTGTATAGAGATTCATAAGAGAGAACATGACCATTGCAGCGAGGACAATACCAATCGTATTGAGAACGAACATCGAGAGTGCTCCAGAGATCACATCAATATCAAATCGTGCAACACCGATACCAATTGTTGCTAGTGGTGGTACGAGAGCGACAGCGATTGCTGTACCTGGCAACGTTTCGTTGAGGTCTGGTTTGACACGTGCAAATGCCGTCGCGAGTCCAGCAATGATCGCAATAAAGAGATAGATCACTGATGCTTCTGTACGAGACATGATCTCTGGATTAAGAAAAGAATCGCCAACATTGAAATGTGCAAATTTCCACAACATGAGTGTGACGACCGTGCTAAGTCCAATGGCATAACCCATTGATTTGAGAAGTGTATAAAAAGAACGTGAGATCAATTTCCCATCAGCGATCACAATACCAAGTGCAAGTGAGAGAACAGGAGAGAGAATCGGTGCAATAAGCATTGAGCCGATGATAACGGCAGAATTATTGATCAGGAGTCCACATGTTGCCATGAGAATAGATAGTGACATGAGGAAGAAAAAAGATGGGCGTGGCGTAGAATCTTTGATAAGCTCATCAATCGCAACAACTTTATCCTTATCAGTGATATTATCAAAAAGAAGATACATAAAAACATTCTAGGAATTAATAGTGTCTTTATTATAGCGCAACTTGGAATTCTTGTGTAATGAAAGAGTATTGCTCTTGGCTCATAACGGTGGTACACTGGTTTTTGTAGAGTAAGAATATATATTACGGAGGAGTGCCGCCTGCCTGCCGGTAGGCAGGGAGCGGTTGAATGAAAATGGAGCGTACACTACCATTTTCCCCAGCTAAGAACACCTTAACAGGGCCACTTACCAGTTCTTCAGTGTAAATAAGATACAAAGTAATTTTTGGAGAGTTGCTAGAGTGGTTGAATAGGGCACCCTGCTAAGGTGTTAGACCCTCACGGGTCTCGAGGGTTCGAATCCCTCACTCTCCGCCAATAAAATGATAGACAAAGAGCTACAGAATTAATTCTGTAGTTTTTTGGCTTAATGTGATAGAATAGAGATGTAAAAAGAATGACCGTATTAATGTGGTCATTAATGACATCATTAATTTTTTAGATACAAAATATTATGGCTCGAAGAAAATTGGAGGATCGCAATATACGTAAGTTGTCAAAAAGGACGAATGGCAGCTATGCAGTAACTCTTCCTGTGGAGGTCATTCGTGAATTGAAGTGGCGAGACAAACAAAAACTTGTTGTGCGACGGTCGGGAAAGAAGATCATTGTTGAGGATTGGGAATAGTGGTGTATTGAAACTTTCTTCTGCTTTGAGGAATATTTTGTTGTGAGAGTCTCTTCCTTATAAATGACTTGCACGATTGTTTATCGTGTATTACGAGGGAGTCTTCGTATCTTTGGATCTGGAGAAAAAGAAATGAAAAAAATCGCTTATTTACTTGTGCTGGTGACGTTCAGTGCTGGCGTATCGGCACATACAGGCTCACATGCTATGATCAATCATTATCTTGCAGAGCATTTAAATTGGATTGATTCGCTTAGTGTGATCATAGGAGGCCTATTGTTTTATGGACTTCTTCGATATGGATTTTCCTATGATGATAAGGAATAACACTTTTCTTGTTTAGTGTACTAGCGCTCATAGTATTGAGCGCTTTTTATTTTTTATATTGCTTTCAATGCTTTTTGACGCTATTATGATGTTTATGGTGACGTGATAGTCTGCCTGTTTCGCTCACGTTGCAACATTGCGGGTAGAGGTTGCCTCCCGAAGGGAGATATACCTCCCGAAGGGAGATCACCTTTTGGGTGAAACGGAGAGCTCGCCAAAAGCATTAGATCCTCCCATTTGTGGTACAAGGCGAATTAAATTGAGATAATAATAAATATGGAGGGGTGCCAGTCCGCCGGCTGGCGGAGGTTGCCAGCCAGAGGCTGATCACCCTTCGGGTGAAATGGGCATTCAAATAAAAAAATAGTGTTCTTCCTGGATAGATATCCATCACAGTTACAATAAAATATTTGGAGGGGTGCCAGAGTGGTTGAATGGGGTGCTCTCGAAAAGCATTAGGCCCTCACGGGTCTCGCGAGTTCGCCCAGGTCATTCGACCGGGCGCCCAGTTGTATAACTGGGCGAATCAGAATGAGATAACAATAGAATATACGGTGAGGTGCCAGAGTGGCTGAATGGGGTGCTCTCGAAAAGCATTAGACCCTCACGGGTCTCGGGGGTTCGAATCCCTCCCTCACCGCACTTTGATAAGCTTAGCGTGAACAAACAAATATTTATGAATATTATAAAAGCGCCACAATCATATCATGCTTCTGATAAGATCTATGGATTGATCACGGCATTGCCATTGCTCATTTTTCTCGAAAAACACTCTGAACCAAGTACAATAGCGATCCTCTCTATTTTTTTTACGCTTGTAGCAATTTGGTTAGCAGAATCATATTCGCAATATTATATCAGTGCTTATACGAATAAGGAGACGCCGTCAAAAAAAGAGATCCGCAAGATCCTCACAAGTGAATATGCTGTCGTCATTTCTTCCAATCTTATCTTACTTCCTTTCTTTCTAGAGCTACTCGGCATTATAAGCTTAGCTTTTGCCTATAACCTCGCACAGTTTATTGGTATTCTACTCCTGTTTATCGTCGGATTTCGCTTGGCAATTCACATTGGAAAACCATTAATGCAACGAATTCTTTTCGGATTCATATCGGCCTCAATTGGTCTATTCATTATAATTATGAAGGCTTTGATCCATTAAGTTTTAGTCACTATATTATTACATATGAAACTAAAAGCGATTATTTTTGATTTTGATGGTGTGATTCATGACACATTTGAATTGGTGTATGGTTTGATGGCAGAGACGGTGGGTAATGGATTGACGAAGGAAGAATTTCGGGATCTGTCTGATGGCAATGTTCATGATCACGATCGGATCAATAAGAATCATATTAATCAATATTTTCAAAAACAGGGTAAGGAATATGATTATCTAAAATTAGAAGAGAATATAAAATTATTTTTGGAGGAAATAGAAAAACAATTTACGTTATTTATCGTTTCTTCCAATCAAGAAGCTGTACTTGATGTATATTTTCATAATAATAATTTTACGCATGTTTTCACAGAAGTGTTGGGTGTCGAAACACATACATCAAAGATCGCGAAATTTGATCATATTTTTGAGAAACACGATCTCAGGGTAGATGAATGTATTTTTGTCACAGATACTCTCGGCGATATACGCGAAGGAAATAAGGTTGGTTTGCGATCAATTGCTGTGGATTTTGGTTTTCATGAAAGAAAACGACTTGAAAAAGGATCCCCATACAAAATTGTTTCAAGTTTTGATGAACTCGAAAAAGTGATAGGCTCTCTATAACAAAGAGATGCAGACAGTAATCGGTAACTTAGGGGAAACAAAAAAGAATGACATCATTAATGATGTCATTCTTTTTGTTATGAACAACAGATCTCTGTCCTGTGGATAACTTTATTATTATTATTATTCTGTGCTATAATGAGAGCATCAGAGAAATTTTTAATAAAAAACAAATATGAAAAAGATACTGACACTCTTACCAATAATGCTCTTTGCTTTTTTTGCAATGACGCAGAATGCTTTTGCTGCACAGGTAGGAGAAGATATTACATCAGGATTCGCTGGAACACTTGCTGGT
>JAUVJK010000002.1 GCA_030592425.1 Candidatus Moraniibacteriota bacterium | reverse complement strand
GTTTCCTCAGACTCAAGCTTTTCCTGTGTTTCTAGTGGAAGCGTGCTATATTTTTCCCAGCGCTCAAAATAGGTATTACTGGAGTCTTCTTGTCCAGAAGTCTCTGAAACACGTAGTGGTGATGTATAGTGTGGAGGAATTGTTGTCATGCATTGATTATACAGCATTTATGAGAAGGAACGAAATATGTCTATGAAAGATGTGGCACACGGGTTGCTGTAAGTGTATATGCATCAGAAAGGCCTTTTATAAATAAGTCGTAGAAAATTGCAATAAATGTCACTTTAGAAAAAAATAGCACACAAATTAATGTGTACTATTGATTATATTTCCTCTTCCACTGTTCAAATTTCTTGTTTTAATAGATATATCCACGGATAGAGCGACTTTTGATCGGGATCGTACGTGTATTGACCTTTCCCCAACCACGATAGTTCATTTCAGAGATCACAATACTATCCCCTTTTACTTTCTCAACATAGGCAACATGTCCATAGTAGGGGTCATCTGTTGTGACGACGATCGAGCCACTTTTTGGTTTTGAGCCCGTTTTTTTGCCCTGAGCTTTTGCATTATAAAGCCATGCACCGGCATTGCCACGCCATGTCACATTCTTTTTCTGTGCAACATAATAGGTGCAGTAGCCATAAGGAAAACTATTGCCACCTTTGCGACTTTTCTCTGTGCCACCAGTAAGGGCTGCTGTTTCTGCGCCATTTGCACTGACGTAGTCACGTCGGACGAGTGTTGGTGTTGCGATAGGTTCTGGCTCAGGAAGATCCTTATTGCCACCGATGATGATGATCTCCGCACCAACGATTAGTTCTCCATTTGCAGGAAGTTGATTAAATGCGATGATCTGTACTTTATCCGCGTTATATTCCTTGGCAATGACATCGATTGTATCATCAGTAGCAATTGTGTGTTTTATGCCAGAGACAGGAAGAATGAAAAGTGTGTCACCAGGTGCAATATCATCAACATCATCGATCTCATTTGCCCAGTAGAGAGTCTGGATAGAGATATCGTTGCTTTGTGCGATCGTGCCGAGTGTATCACCATCTTTCACTGTATAGAGGCTCACATCACCCTCATTCTCAGGGTCTTGTGCATCCGTTTTAACAGATGTTGCAGCAAGTGTTTGTGTGAGGGTTTGACTTTCTTCTGCGGCAGCTAGAAGTGCCGCTCCCTCATCTTTTGCGATCGTTTCCTCATCATTCTTTGCATGAGGATTGGAGAAGTTGGTTGTTGCAACGCCGCGCACTTGTCCAGTGTTCCATTTCGCATCTTCAGCAGAATCATGTTTTGGTTTCTCGGATGTGAGACCTGCAGCGGTATTGATGCCGACAACTAAAACAGCGCAGACAATCACAATTGAGAGAGCTGCGTAATTTTGAATAATGTCTAAAATTGCTGTAATACGTGAAGAAGCATAATCCGAAGTCAAGGTACGCTGGTGCGTAGGATGTAAAGGCGACTTTTTGTTGCCCTTCTCTTCGGGTGAAGGGTCGTCAGAATGGAGAATAATAAAGCTATTTCCCTTAAATAGGCTCTTAGCGTGAGATCCTTGCAATTGAAGGATCATCTGCGAGATACCATAAATAATTTATCGTTACTTCATTATAGATTATTAACATCACTTGTCAAATGTTACAAAGCGAGAAGTGCGAAAAATGAAAGAAGAGATAAGTATGCGATATTTCTTGTAAAAACACATTGCTAAAATGATTTTTAACAAAAATATTGGTACAATGTTACTTATGGTACAATACTACAGTAGTATGGTTTCCCCCTCATAGTTCTTGTGGTGTAATTCATAGCTTAGTTAGTATCTATGTCCCAGAAACTTTCAGTACTCCTCGTAGAGTATCTTGAATATCTTGAGATCGAACGTACCCGGAGTCAAAAAACAGTGGAAAATTACGAACATTATATTGGTCGGTTTTTAGTGTTTGTACAGGAAAATTATAACATCACAACGCCAGAAAAGATCACACTTGAGGTTGTACGAAAATATCGTCTTTATCTTAATCGCTTTACTATGGTTGATGGCGCACCTCTCAAGGCGAGTACACAAAATTATCATGTGATCGCTTTGCGCAATTTCTTAAAGTATCTCGCAAAACGTGACATCGTAACACTTAGTGCTGACAAAATCGATGTGGGAAAAAATGAAGAACGTCAGGTTGAGTTTCTCGAACCAGAAGAAGTAGAACGTCTTCTTGAGGTAGCTTCAGGTGAGAATCTTGGTGTATGTCGTGATCGAGCCCTCTTAGAACTGCTTTTTTCTGCTGGATTGCGTGTGTCAGAACTTGTTAGCGTGGATCGTGATCAAATCAATCTCGATCGACAGGAATTCTCCATTCGTGGAAAAGGTAACAAAATTCGCATTGTCTTTGTCTCTGATACAGCAAGGAAAGCAATTGAAAAATATATGGCAAAAAGACATGATATTGATCCAGCTCTCTTTATTCGTGTGAAAACAGGGACAAATAAGGAAGCGGATGCGAAAGGTCTGCGGTTAACACCACGAAGTGTACAGCGCATTGTCAAAAAATATGCGCTCAAGGCTGGGATTATCAAAAATGTACATCCGCATACATTGCGTCACTCTTTTGCGACAGATCTTCTCCAGGGTGGTGCAGATATTCGTAGTGTACAGGCGATGTTGGGTCACGCAAATATTACAACGACGCAAATCTATACGCATGTAACCAATAAAGGTCTCAAAGAGGTTCATAAGAAGTTTCATGGAAAACAGAAATAGCAGAAGAAATATGAATGATGAAAAAAGAAATCTGAAGTAATGACCTGTTTAACTCCTGTTCGTTGGCATCAAAGATTTGTTACAAAAAGAATTACTGAATTAATTACTGATTTAATTCAGTAATTCTTTTTTTAAAGAAAAATAGGAAAGATCATATTATAGATGCAGTATTAGGCAGGTTATAATCATAACGATGTCTTATTTCATATTTCTTACTTCTTTTTTCATAAATTATAATTTTTCTAATGGAGCAACACTCTTTGCGAGTTTTTTTAGGCCTTTTTGTTTGAAAACGATTGTAATCACGTCGTCATCTTGTGCGACAACAACACCTTCTCCAAAATCATTGTGACGGACCTTATCACCATCGAGGAACCGCTGTGTATTTCCAGAGCTCTCACCTGTCATTGATTCTTTTTTTTGTGAAAAAAATTGTTTATCTGCTCTTTCTACTTCTGCGCTATTCTTTTCAATAAGATGTTGTGGAATATCATCAAGGAAACGACTAGGTGCATTCATCTGGGTCTGTCCAAAAAGGAGACGCTCTCTTGTAAAAAGGAGGTGTACTTTTTCCATTGCGCGGGTAATGCCAACGTACATGAGACGACGCTCCTCTTCCATTTCCGTTGGCGCAAGCATAGCGCGAGAGTGTGGGAGAAGACCTTCTTCAAGTCCTGTAATAAAGACAATGGGAAATTCGAGGCCTTTTGCACTATGGAGTGTCATGAGATGGACGCTGTCAGCATCTGCATCAATTTTGTCTGTATCGGCAGCGAGAGAAACTTCTTCGAGGAACTCCTGTAGAGCATTTTCTCGTTGATCATATTTTTTTGCAACAGAGAGAAGCTCTTGGACATTTTCGTGTCGCACTTCTCCTTCTGTGCCCTCTTTCAAAAGAGCGCTTTCATAACCACTTTTTTTGTAGACGAATGAGATTAATTCTGTGAGCGAAAGGTCTTTCCTTTTCTCAGTCGCAAGAAGGATCATCTTGCAGAAATTGGTGATCACTGTTTGTTTCTTTTGTGCGAGTTTTGTGATCTCTGGTGAAAGCGTGCTGCCATAGGCGAGGGGATCTTTTTTCTGCTCTTCTGCTTCTGTGAGCCATTGTTCCAATGTTTTTGTGCCGATACTTCGGCGAGGCTCGCTGATAGCACGTTCCAGTGAGATACGGTCATGAGGATTATCAACAAGTCGGAGATAAGCAACGATATCTTTCACTTCTTTACGTGCATAGAATTTGATACCACCGACAATACGATAAGGAATATCGCAGGAAAGAAACATTTCCTCGATCTGGCGGGATTGTGCATTTGTGCGATAGAGAACAACAAAGTCTCCAAATTTCCTCTTTTCTTCTGCACGAAGGGCTATAATAGTATCTGCGATAAATGTTGCTTCATCCATTTCATCTCTTGCCTCATAGGAAATGAGTTTTTCATCTGTCGTTTTATCTGTCCAGATCTTTTTATTGGTGCGATCTGTATTATGCTCGATCACTGAGAACGCTGCATCAAGAATTACCTGTGTTGAGCGATAGTTTTGTTCAAGCTTGATCGTACGCGCTTGCGTATAGTCCTTTTCAAAATTGAGAATATTGCTAATGTCAGCAAAACGCCATGCATAGATCGATTGCCAGTCATCACCGACCACAAAGAGGTTGTTGTGGACAGCGGCCAGAAGCGAGATCAGTTTGTATTGTGCATGATTAGTATCTTGATACTCATCAACGAGGATATAGCGAAATTGTTTTTGATATTTTGCAAGGACGTCAGGGCGCTTTTCAAAGAGTAAGATCGTCAGACGGATCAGATCATCAAAATCAAGTGCATTGCTCTCTTTGAGTGCGCTTTGATAAAGAGTATAAACGTCAGCAACACGCTCCTCATAATAACTATCGATGCTCTTGCTAAAGTCTCGTGGATCAATAAGATCGTTTTTTGCGTGAGAGATCGTTTCACGAACAGTTCGTGGTGAAAATTGCTTTGTGGAAAGATCAAGTTTTTTGAAGGTTTTCTTGATCAAGACCTCTTGATCTTGCGCATCCATGATATTAAATGTACTTTCATAGCCCAAATGATGAATCTCTGCACGGAGAATTTTAGCGCAGACACTATGAAAGGTGCCGATGAGGGGGATGCTATAATATGTCGGTGATGGTGAGGTGTCTGACGTTCTCTCACTAGTAATCGTGTTGAGGAGTGAAACGACACGATCACGCATTTCACTAGCAGCTTTATTGGTAAATGTAACAGCAAGAATGCTTTGCGCAGGTACTTTTTTTACTGTCATAAGATAGACAATGCGGTGTGTGAGTGTTTTTGTTTTTCCTGATCCTGCACCAGCGAGAATCAAAAAAGGACCATCAAGTGCTGTAACAGCTTCTTTTTGGGGTGCATTGAGATTGTGAAGAATAGGGTCTTTCATGTATGTATTGTAGCACATCTTACCTTGCACTCAATGCGGATGAGATGGTAGCATGAAGGGAGTAAAAATATGGGTTCAATGGCGGAAATAAGACATAAAGGATGTCATAATGAAAAATAGTGCAGAAAAAATCTATCAACTACTGACAATCGTGATCGAACGTATTGAAAGAACAGCTGTTTCTCTCCCTCTCTTGATCGGCTCATTTTTCGCTTTGATCGGTGTCCGTCTTTTTGTCGAGAATAGCGTTTTTGGTTATACGCGGATATCAGGGTCGTATTATCTTTATGAATTTTCACATACACTCACTTTCTTCACATTGACCTTCATCCTTATCATTACACTTTTTGCATGGTATTTTTCTCGTTCATTGCAACGTGTTGCGACGGTATTCCTCTGTGGTTTCATTGTCATCATTTTACCACCATTGATCGATGTCGTGATCGAAATAGCATATTATCCTGGGCAATCTTTCCTGAGTTATTATGAATTTGATTCACTGCGCGGTCTTGTCGCACGTTTTTATACTTTTTACGGTGATGATCCGACCAATGGTATTACATATGGCGTGCGTATTGAAGTCGCTCTTGTCCTTATGCTGATCTTTATTTATGGTATCGTTGTATCGAAGAGCTTTTGGCGAGCTTTCCTTTTTTTGATCCCTGCTTATATTGTCTTTTTTGTACTTGGTACATTTCCGGCGTGGCTTACGCTCATCGGGAGTGTTTGGTCATTAGACCTTCTTACAGTACAAGCCTCTGACGTTGCACAAATATTTTTATCGCCAACACGTATCTTCGTTCACGATCTGCCAGGATTCCTCAATGCTCTCAATGCTAAAATGAGTCTTCTTTATACAATTATCATTTGTTTTAGCGCAGGACTCCTATTTTGGGTGAAGGCTCGCGCGTGTTCACGAACCTTCTTTTTTGCGATGCGTCCGTTACAGATGGTATATCACGTCGGTCTTCTATGTGTTGGAATGGGTATTGGTATGCTCCTTACGGATGAGATCTGGTTCGTCAACTTTTTTACGATCAGTGCGTTTGCTGTGCTATGTATTAGCGTTGTCAGTGCGTGGATCAGTGCAACACTTGTGAATGATCTCTTTGATCAAGAAACAGATCGGATCTCAAATAAAGAGCGGCCACTGATCCGTGGGACTTTTACGGTCGGACAATATCATCTTATGGCATGGCTCTTTGCTGGACTTGCGATTTTCTCTGCGGCAATCATCAACCCAAAGGTTGCAGGATTCATAATTGCCTATCTTGCGTTGACCTGGCTCTATAATGTGCCACCATTGCGGCTGAAACGCCTCCCTCTTGTCGCTTCTTTTACCGCGGCGGTAGCCTCCCTTCTCATTATTCTGATGGGATACAGTATTTTTACACCGCAATATAGTATTGTTTCCTTCCCATTTGTGATCAGTGCGCTTTTTGTGATCGTTTTGACGATCTCTTTGCCACTGAAAGACCTGAAAGATATCGAAGGTGATAAGAAAATGGGCACGTGGACACTGCCAGTCCTTCTGGGCGCAAAAAAAGCGCGCTTGATCATTGCTAGCGGCGTTCTCCTCTCCTTTTTTCTGTCTGTTGTGTTCTTGCGGATGCAGGAGCTATTTATATGGGCTGTACTTTGTGGTGGTATTGCCTTTTGGCTCATTATTGCCAGTGATGGACGCATGAAGATCATTACCTCACGGAATGTTCTTGCGTGGATCTTTCTTCTAACAGGTCTATATGGCGCTATTTTGGTAGCAACCCTTCTGTTCTAGTGCCGCAACAAGTGCATACCACTGCTCTAGGGATAGTTCTTGAGCACGAATATTATGTGCGAGGCCAATGGTGTCAAAGATCGTGAGTATTTCTGGCTTATCTGTATAAAATCCATTTGCGAGATTATTGCAGAGAGTTTTGCGTTTTGCAGAAAAACCTGTTTTTACTGCTCGGAAAAAAAGTCGTTGCTCCTCTTTGCTATGACCAGTCTCATTTTTTGTGACAATTCTAATAACAGCGCTTTCTACACGCGGTACTGGGTCAAAACTTTCTGCTGGTACAGTGAAAAGATAAGAAGGTTCTGCATAGTATTGTACTGAGGCAGAGAGGATACTCATTGCGCCAGGTTGTGCTGTGATCCGCTGTGCTACTTCTTTTTGTACCAAAAGGACCATCTCCGTTGGTGGTAGGTTTGATTCGAGAAAGAGACGTGTTATTTTTGATGTGATGTAGTACGGCACATTTGCAACGACTTTATATGATCGTGATGGGAGAATCTCTGAGATCTGCGCTTTGAGAATATCAGCTTGAATAATGTGAATATTATCAACAGAAGTGTATTTTTCTTCAAGCTTTTGGGCTAGAGAGCGATCCAACTCTATGGCATAAACTTCTTTTGCTTGTGCTGCAAGTAGCGCCGTGATCGCGCCAGTACCTGGTCCAACTTCAATAATAATGTCGTCTCGTGTGATATTGGCTGACTGCACGATCTTTTTTGCGATCTCAGTATCGATCAAAAAATTTTGGCCAAGTTTTGTCGGCATAGGATTTTTAGTCTAAAGTTAAAAGTGAAAGGTCAATAAAGAAGGAATATTAGTTGAGGACTTCTTCTACTTTGACATTGATGACGCCAGCACCGAGAGAGGCAATCTTTTGCCAGGCAACTTTATCAAGGTCAATGATGCGTCCAGGGACAAAGGGTCCGCGATCATTGATACGAACGATCACAGACTCTCCATTAGCAGTATTTGTCACTTTCGCATAGGAACCAATTGGCATCCATGGATTCGCAGCTGAAAGTGTGCCAGTATGTGCATACCATGAAGCTGCTCCTTTGTGTTTTTTTCCGAGTTCTACATAAGTCCCTTCTGTAACGATCTCATCTGTTGGTTTCGAAACGATCTCTTCGCTAATCACTTCACGACCTACTTCGGTATCATCATGGTAAGATACGCGTTCGATGATCTCTTTTGATCCAGAAGTACCAATTTGCGTCACTTTTTCTTCTCGCCAACCCATTTTATCATCTGTTTGCGCAATGGTATCAAAAGGAATCTTTTTTGTGCGTACTTCTTCATCAACACGGACACGAATGATCTCGATCTCCTGTTGTGATGAAAGAGCATTGATCAACGGTGGTGTGATGATGTCGAATGTTCCCAATGAAATATTTTTTTGTTTAAGCGCTTCTTTGATAGAGTAACTGCGTGCATAGAATTCTTCTTGTGTATTGTCGGCGAGTAGTATAACCTTCTTTCCGCGTGTGATCGTGAGAATCTCTCCAGAGAAAATAGTATCATTACGATCATGACTGAACGTATCATGTTCTCCGATTTTGATCGCTTGCTCTTGCAAAAAGAGGTCGATTGTTTCTGCTTGTGTTTGTGGAATGATAAATGTCGATCGGTCATCTATAACGGTGATGTTGTCTTTGGTTTCACTGTTAAAATGCTGATGATCGTCTGGTTTGTTTTGTGAAGAAGAGTAGAGAAAAATGCCACCTCCTACAAGAGCAAAGAAGGCTACTAAGAGTTTGATCTTTCTTCGTAGACGATAATTTTTACGCTTCATGTTCTCATACTCTAGCGTGTGAAATGGCGATGGTCAAGTCTAATGCTAGCTCTTGCTTTGTACGTGGTATGAGAGGATAAAGAGACGCTCCTCATCCCGTTAATTACCCAATTAATCACGTGATTAATTACAATAATAAAGCATCAATAAATAGTTTGTGTGGAACTTCGTTTATTTTTGCCACTTCTGACCTCTTAGTCATCTTTCCTAATCTCTCGTCCTCACTCTGTATGGACGCGATATTGAAGTGCTTCTGCAATATGTGTATGAATGATCACGTCTTCATTTCCAAGGTCAGCAATGGTGCGGGCAATCTTGATCGTGCGGTGATAGGCACGAGCGCTTAGTTTTAATGATGTTGCTGCTGTTGTGAGGAGATCACGTGATTGTTTGTCGAGCAGACAATATTTTTTGATATCACGAGCATTCATTTCAGCATTTGTGATGATCTTTGTTTTATCGAAGCGCTTTTGTTGTCTTTTACGTGCAGAAGATGTTCTCTTTCGAATGTGATCACTTGCTTCTCCTGGTGTTATATCATCTAGTTTTTCTGCTGCAAGGCGCGGCACTTCGATATGCATATCAATACGATCAAGGATTGGACCAGAGATACGGCGTTCATATTTTGCGATATTGGCAGGTGTACAGATACACATTTTATCAGGATCAGTGGCATTGCCGCATGGGCAAGGATTCATTGCAGCAATTAAGATAAAATGTGCTGGAAATGTCGCACTTCCACGGGCACGCGAAACGCTCACGAGACCATCTTCAAGTGGCTGGCGCATGCTTTCAATCACGTTCTTTGGGAATTCCGCGAATTCATCGAGGAAAAGTACGCCACGATGTGCAAGTGAGATCTCACCTGGTTTTGGGTAGGTTCCACCGCCAATGAGAGAAACAGCTGATGCGCTATGATGCGGTGCACGAAAAGGGCGTTCAATGATCAAGGGTGTATTATCTGGTAATTGGCCGGCAATCGAATGAATTTTTGTGACCTCAAGGCTTTCGTTGAGTGTTAATGATGGAATGATCGATGGGAAGACTTTCGCAAGTAATGTTTTACCAGATCCAGGAGGCCCATTGAAAAGGACGTTATGTCCACCAGCTGCGGCAATTTCGAGTGCTCGCTTAGCGTGTTCTTGTCCTTTGATATCACTCATATCAAGTGATTCACCATCGTTCTTTCTGACCGCCTGAAATTTTGTTGTTTCTTGTGGTGTGATGTGTGTGTTGCCACTAAGATGTGCGTAGAGTCCAGCGAGATCTGTCATTGGAATGACTGTTATGCCGTCAACGACGCTTGCTTCCTCGGCATTCTTTTGAGGTACGAATAATTGTGTGATACCATGTTCTTTACAAAAAAGTGCGATAGGGAGAACGCCATGAATGGAACGAATTTTCCCATCAAGTGCTAATTCGCCAATAAAGAGTTTGTTTGTATGGTCAAAGGCTAATTGGCCTGTTGTAAGGAGGAGACCGAGAGCAATTGCGACATCATAAATAGGACTGACTTTTGGGAGATCAGCTGGAGCAAGATTGACGGTGATGCGCCCGCACTGATGTGGTGGTTTGAAACCGCTATTCTTTAGCGCTGCCGATACACGATCACGCGATTCTTTGATCGCTGTGTCTGGGAGTCCAACGATCGTAAAATTGTGCAGGCCGGCTGTGAGAACATCGACTTCTACCTCAACAAATGCACTATCAAGACCAATCGTTGCTGCAGAAAAGACAGTTGATGACATGATGTAGATAATAACGAATTACTAATTTCTAATAACGAATATTAATATAATATGGGGGAATCCGCTAACAATTATCACAATTTGTTCTATGTGGAATGGTCATTCTTCTCGTGGAAAAGATCCCATACTAGTAGTATAGCACCAATTGTGATAAGTATGTCAGCAAAGTTAAAAACGGAAAGAGAAAAAAAGTGAATGTAATCAATGACACAACTATAGAGGAATCGATCAATTGCATTGCCGATGGCTCCAGCAAGGATGAGAAATGATGGCAGAAGTGTGCGCAAAGAACGACTCCTTTCTTTGTAGATGTGTACAGAGAATCCTATTACAAAGATGATCCAAAGCATAATCATTAGGAATACAGGCAATTGAATGCTTAGTGCCACGCCATTATTGCAGAAGTACGTCAGATCTGAATGAACGATCATATATTTGATCACAAAATCGATAGCAATTAGAAAAATACAAAAAAACACGCCAGAAATCAAGGACGTGTTTTGAAGTTTATGTAACATAGATATGTAAAATCCTCTGAGTTATGCGGTATCACGCACATTGGTACGTGCTGCTGGGTATGCTTGCAGTCGTTCTGGATTGATGTCTTCCCCTGTCTCTTCATCTTTGCCATATTCTCCAGCTTCTATTTTCTTCAATGCGTCATTTATATCATCTAATTGTTCTTTGAGATCTTTTTCAATTGCAAGATTGTCAGTATATTCTTCTACCTCAGTAGCGTTTTCATCATTTGTTGATCCGATATCATCTGGAAACTTTGTCTTAAATTCAGTGCCATCAGCTGATGATTTGCTGAAGCGACTTAATTCACCTTCAATACGTTCCTTTGTTGAAAGGAGTTGCTCTTTGAGGCTATTTTGGACTTCTTGTGAGAGAGGCATAAGCTTGTTTATTAGTCTTCTTATAGTTTTAGTGTATCAAAATCAAGAGAAGTTGTCTATTTTGGAAGCATTGTAAAAAATATATTATTTCCTTTTATAAAAAAATACTCTTTATATGATCGATGATTGGTGGTTGTTCATTATTGTTAAAGATCTTGATGCTGATTGCATCAAATCGATGTGGTAAATTGATAACATTATTTTCATGGAGATATACTGTTGCAGCTTTTTGTAATCGTTGTAATTTCACTGCAGTGATCTGTTCCTCTGGAAGTGTTTGTTCGATCGTAGAAGATGAAACGGTTCGTGTCTTTACTTCTACAAAAATAAGAAGGTCTTTCTTTTTGGCGATAATGTCAATTTCGCCAACTTGTGTACCGTATTTGTTGCGATAGTTGCGCGTGAGTATCTTATAATGTTTTTTTTTCAAGTAAACTGTCGCAAGATCTTCCCCGTGTTTTCCTACGGAGGCGTGTGACCTTTTTTTGAAATGATCAAATAGCATAATGTAAGTATAGCGTGAAGTTGCTCATAGAGGAAAGCCAATGCGCTCTCGACATTCCTTTAAAAGGCTTTATTATTGAAGTAAATAAAAAACACCGTGCATGACGGTGTTTTTTACGAGATAATTACCAACAAATCATTTATGAGTATTTATCTAAATGGATTTGTTGGGCACCGAGCCCCTATAATAATAATATGTGGGTGGTGCCCAACTATTGATATATATCAGTATGTAACTGTTGAACATATCTTACGTCCGGGTGAGGAAACGCAATGTTCTATGTTACCAGGTTCACATACGAGTTTATACATATCTTTTCATTTCATTTTCTCTTCGATGATTCTTTTGAATCAAAATGAAACTTTTTCCTTCGTACTATTCTATGGATGCCCCCTGTTGTAAAGAACTGATTACTTTTTATTTTTTATTTTTGTTTTAAAAAGATTTTTATTTTTGTTTTGGTGTCAGCGAGAGAAATACTGACGAGAGATCACATGTTTGTGTCTCTATAGAATAGTAGAAGTATTCCAATCACAAATAGGGGGAAATTGTGACTGGAAATACTTCTACCATATTGGTTTTAAATGTGCTTTTGTCATCTGATAAATCCATTATAGCAGGAAAAAAGGCTTTCGTCAATATGATGTGGCCAATAATGCACTAATAGAAGGATAATTGACAGTTAAACTAGGTGCTTTTTTGTTTATGGAAAATTTGATCGATTTTTTAACAAAATTACTTAATAAAATTGTCAAACTTATCCACATGTTATCCACTATTTCGTATGAATTTACTCAGTATATTCACATTTTAATGAATATCATGTGCATAACCAAGAAAAATACTTAAAAAGGAATAGAAATGAAATTTTTAGAGTGTATTAATAATTGCCCGAATCGTTTCTTTACTTGTTCCGATCACGAGGTCGTCAGAATAGGTTGCGTAATCAATAGAGAGTGTTTCAATGGTATTGAGATTCGCATAGCGAATAGGTGTTTGATTGTATATGCCATCAGTAAATGTCGGAGTTGTTGTTTCGGGTACTTCTCCAGCAAAGAGTGGTCTGAGAGCCATGACAAGTGTCGGCTCAGCATCTTTCATTGCATTGAGTACTAAGTCAGGATCAATAGTTTGAGCTGATAGACCAAGCCGGACTTCACCATTATCATAATAGCCATAAAGAAGGAATGATTCATCAATCTGATCTAATACTTCTTGTGGCAGCGTTATGCCTGTTAAGAGTGCGAATTGATCAAATGAAAGAGGCTTACTATTTTCATCAGTAATAATAAAGGAAATTGCGCTGAGCGGTTGTTGTGTCCTGATATTTTCTTTGATTGTTTCTATCTTTTGAGTGAAATCGTTAAGGGCTGTATCACTTTGTGTATCGATTAAAATATAATGAGGAAGTGTTTGAGAATATTCATGCGTTTGTTGATCTACTTCCTTGGTAATAGTGTCATCGCCATTAACGATGTCATTGTAGGTATCTTTTCCGATCTCGACAAGTGTTGTGTCCGCATCTGGTGTTTGTGACATCCAATAGTAATAACCACTGCCAGCAATGATCAAAATGATAAGAATAATAAAAATAAATAATATACAGGAAGCTTTTTTTGCTTTTGGGGTATCATCTGAATTTTGTATTTCACCATACTCTTGTTGAATCTTGGAGATCTCATTTTCAAGCGTCGGTGGATTTCCTACAGTTGGTGTTTGAGGGAGAGATTTGGCAGCTTGATTAGCTGGTGGTGCATTAAAAGGTGAATTTGCTGGTAGACTACTTTTCGACTGAGGCGTTGCTGATTGAGTGTTGTCAGCTGCAAGTTGTTGTGCAGCTATTGAGACGCTTTCTTGAGATGCTTCAGATGTGGCACTAGGAGGTATTGAATCTGTATCAGCAAAAGGACTGGAATGATCTAGAGTATTAGGCTCTGGAATTATTCCATCAACATCTGAGATTTTTTCTGGCGATTGTTTTTGTGATGTAGCTATTTTTGCTGCTGTAACAACAAATGGCTTACCGCTTTTAGTCTCTTGAGGAGCTGACGCGACTGTCGGTTGCTGTGCATTGCTAGGGGAATCTCCTAGTTGCTCTAGTGCTGCTTGTGGCTTCCCGTTCATTGTGTTGATATCGTCTTGCATGGTATGGACAGAAATATTATCGGAAGATTGTGAAAGAGATTGACTATTTTGATTTTTCTTTTTACCGAACATAGATATTTGAGTGTAATAAAATAAAGACACATTTTAAGTGTCTTTATTATACAGCAGGTTCGCGTGTTTTGCTACTAGAGTTTTGGCTCCTGTGTTGTTGAAGCACTTTGTTTCTTGAGAGCATCTTTCAATGAGAGATTGATACGGCCTTGATCATCAATTTCTTGAACGAGAACAGGGATAACATCACCTACTTTTACAACATCTTCCACCTTTTCAACGCGCTTGTCAGAGAGTTGTGAAATATGAATAAGACCTTCCTGACCTGGAAGAACTTCTGCAAACGCACCAAAATTCATAATGCGTGTAATTTTTCCTTGAAATAATTCTCCTGCTTTTACTTCACGTGTAAGATCTTTTACCCATTGGATTGCTTTTTCGGAACCGTCTTTATCACTTGATGCGATAAATACGGATCCATCATCCTCAATATCGATCGTGACACCAGTTTCATCAATGATCTTGTTGATCATTTCCCCGCCTTTGCCAATCACATCACGAATCTTTTCCGGATTAATGTGCAACGTTGTGATACGTGGTGCATACGGAGACATCTCTTTGTTCGGTTCCGGAATTACTTTGAGCATCTCACTAAGGATATGTGCTCGTCCGAGATTTGCTTGTTTGATTGCGGCGCTGAGCATTTCAAGCGTTACGCCATCAAGTTTTACATCCATCTGAAGTGCAGTAATGCCCTTTTGGGATCCAGCGACTTTGAGGTCCATGTCGCCATAGTGGTCTTCAGCGCCTTGAATATCAGAGAGAACTTTAAAATCACCAGTCTTATTTGTGATCATGCCCATCGCAATACCGCTAACTGGTCGTTTGATCGGCACACCAGCATGCATAAGTGAGAGTGTTGAACCACATGTGCTTGCCATTGAACTTGACCCATTGGATTCCATAACTTCCGAAACAAGGAGAATTGTGTATGGAAAGTCTTCTTTTTCGGGAATAACAGGAAAAAGAGCTTTTTCTGCGAGCGCACCATGACCAATCTCGCGACGGCCTGGCCCACGGTTTGGGCGTACCTCACCAACACAGTATGCTGGAAAGTTGTAGTGATGGATATAGCGTTTTTTGATATCTACCTCCATTGTATCAATAATCTGTTCATCTCCAGGTGATCCGAGTGTTGTCACGTTGAGTACCTGTGTTTCGCCACGGGTGAAAACACCTGTACCATGTGGGCGTGGCAATACACCAACCTCACATGTGATCTGACGTACCTCATCGATCTTGCGACCATCTGGACGTTTTTCTGTTTCTAAAATATTTTTGTGAACAAGTTCATCTGCAAGCTCATCAAAAACGAGTTCAAAGGCATCTTCGAAAAGTTCAGGGACACTATCGCCGAGCTCTGTAAGAGCGGCTTCTTTTGTTGTAGCCTTTGCTGCTGTCGTTTGTGCTGCGATTTCAGATTTATTGCCATAGAGAGCATCTTCCAAACTCGCTGCAAGTGCTTTTGTGCGGATCATTTCTTCGATATCATCATCAAGTTTCATGAGGAATGGAGCTGTCTTCTCCTTTCCAATCTCTGCTGTAATTTTCTCGATGAATGTTGCAATCTCAGTTATTACTTTATGTCCTGCTTCAAATGCACGAATCATATCATCGTCTGACACTTCTTGTGCACCGGCTTCGATCATATTGATCATGTCTTTTGTCCCGGCAAGTGTGAGATTGAGTGTACTATCAACGAGCTGTGATTTTGTTGGGTTGATGACAATTTCATCATTGATCATACCAACGCGTACTGCAGCAACTGGCCCTCCCCAAGGAATATCACTAATCGAAAGAGCTGTTGATGCTGCGATTACGCAAAGTGTATCTGGCTCATTCTCTCCGTCAAAAGACTGTGCACCAACAACAACTTGTACATCGTTACGCATACGTCCATTAAAGAGTGGTCGGATCGTACGATCGACAATGCGTCCAGTAAGAACTGCGTTATCGCTTGGGCGTCCTTCTCGCTTCATAAAGCGAGATCCTTTGATCTTGCCAGCTGCATAAAAACGTTCTTCATAGTCCACCATAAGTGGAAAATATGCGCGTGCAAATCCCATACCTTCACTCATAACGGCCGTTCCCATGATCTGTGTATCTCCGTAACGTACGGTCACAGCACCATTAGCTTGTTTTGCCCACCATCCAGACTCAATGATGAGTTCGCGATCACCAACTTGGAGCGACCACTTTTTTGCTTCTGTCATATTATGTTGTACAAAAGATTCCTCTAGGTCTAAACACGCTTGTATACTCAATTAAATTAAGAAAACAAGTGTGTCTACAGCTCTAGTGAGATCTTTTGCAATAAAAAATTACCTACAGTGTAGTGTAGGTAATATATGATGCACTGTCAATCTGATTATTGTTCGAAAAAATTCTATTAGAATATAAAGTGAATAATAGTATAAGAGACAATCTAGAGTTAAAAACCTCCTACCGAGATATTTCAGTAGGAGATTGTTGTGAATGTGACTGGGGTAATGTTAGCCAATCAAAAATTTGCGTGGATTGTCAGCGAGATCATAAAAATCGTCTAAATGCTCAATAAGGAGATTACTCGTTGATTTTGCAAAAGCGATGCCTTCAACACGAGCGCCAGTCGTATTTTGGATGTATTCAACGAGGGGAATGTAATCCCCGTCACCAGAAGCAATGATCACCACATCAAGACTTTGGGACATTTTAACAGCATCCATAGCAATGCCAACGTCCCAATCTCCTTTTTTCTGACCACCAGGGAAAATTTGAAGGTCTTTTGTTTTCACGTCGTAACCAGCATTTTCGAGAGCTTCAAAGAATTTTTCTTCGTGTGCTTCTTCTGTCGAAATGCCGTAGGCAATTGCACGAATCAACTTGCGGCCATCAACGGCGCTTGTAAGGAGATTTTTGAAATTGCATTTCTTCCCGTAAAGGACACGCGCGCTATAATAGAGATTTTGTACGTCAACAAGGACACCAACACGTTGTTCTTTAAATTTTGACATAATTTTTTATAAATGATTAATCTTAGTGTATCATTGTTTGCATAATGGTACAAAAACCACTCCAAGGAAGGAATGGTTGAAGATATGTATTTTAAACTCCTCTTATGCTTTTCGCTCTTTCAGATTGAGTTGTTTTACAAGTTTCTTATACGTTTTTTCATCAGTTCGTTTGAGATATTCTAGGAGTTTGCGACGTTTCGCAACCATTTTGAGAAGTCCACGACGAGAATGAAAATCCTTTGGGTTCTTTTTGAGGTGTGCTGTTAGTTTCTTGATGCGCGTTGTAAAGAGAGCTACTTGATATTCTGGAGAACCAGTATCAGTATCATGGCGTTTTACTTCTTTTGTCGCGTTTGTCTTTTGTCGTGATGAAAGTGACATAGTCTTTTTTTCTGCAACGTAGTCGTATTTCATACCACTACGCACGAGGATTATTAATTATCGTACGGAGAAATTATAGCACATATTTACAATGATGCAAGTCACGTCGCTCACGAGACACGTCGTTCTCGAACGACTGTGTCGAGCGACGTGACAAGTGTATTCTCCTTAGAGCACTGTCACAGCGGAGATTGTATCGCCTGCTTTTGGTTTCATGATCTTTACCCCTTGTGTTGCTCGTCCTAGAACGGAGATATCAGTGAGAGGCGTGCGCATGATCTGTCCATTGGCCGATGTGATGACAATGTCCGATTCATCATCAGCATTTACGATGTGTGCACTAATGATCTCACCTGTGCGCGTTGTTATTTTTGCTGTTTTGATCCCACCGCCACCACGTTTTTGAATTTTGTAGAATTTGAGATCTGTTCGTTTTCCAAGTCCTTTCTTCATCATGATAAAAAGTTGCGTTCCTTTTTGTTTTGCAAAGATCGTATCCATGCCGACAACGCCATCATCGCCTTTTAGTCGAATGCCGCGAACGCCAGCAGCGCTTCTGCCCATGGCACGAACATCCTTTTCTTTGAAGTGGATTGCCATACCTTTCTTGGTTGTGAGGATTACTTCATCAGTACCAGTTGTTGGTTCTACCCAGCCTAACTCGTCACCTTTTTCTAGTTTGATGGCAATTAGGCCGCTACGGCGAACATTATCGAAGTCTTCGATCTTAACTTTCTTTACAACGCCATAACGCGTTGCCATGAGAAGGAATTTGAATTGATCACCTTTGTTGAATGCAATGATCTCTGTAACAGATTCTTCTTGTGAAAGTTGAAGGAAATTTGCTAGTGCATTGCCACGTGATGTTCGATTGGATTCTGGTATCTCATAAGCCTTTGTTTGGTAGACTTTTCCAGAATTTGTAAAGAACATGAGATTGTCATGAGACATGATCGATAACATGTGCGCTACAGTTGCATCATCTTTTGTATTTGCGCCAATGACGCCTTTGCCACCGCGTTTTTGCACACGATAAACATTTGGACTCATGCGTTTGACGTAGCCGTTTGTTGTCATTGTAATGATTGCCTCCTCATTTGGTACGAGATCTTCTTGTTTAAATTCACCAACGACACCTTTAATGACACGTGTTCGTCGTGCATCACCATAGTCTTCTACGAGCTGTGATACCTCACTCTTTACAATCCCTTTGATGAGTTTCTTGCTCGCAAGGATTTTTTCGAGGTCCTTGATTAGGACAATCTTTTCCTTGAGTTCGTCTTCGATCTTCTGACGCTCCAATCCTGCAAGGGTTTGAAGACGCATTTCTAGGATTGCTGTAGCTTGGAGATCAGAGAGTTTAAATTTTTTTCGTAAGTTCTTGTGAGCATCTTCGCGTGTTTTTGATTTTTTGATCGTTTCAATAACAGCATCGATATTATCAAGAGCAATTTTGAGTCCTTCTAGGATGTGTGCACGTTCTTTTGCACGTTTGAGATCAAATTTTGTACGACGTATAACAACATTTGTACGATGAGTAATGTAATGTTCAAGAATCTCTTTAAGATTGAGAATACGTGGTTCGATGCCATCGACAAGTGCAAGCATGTTTACATTGAAGTTTTTTTGCAGATCCGTAAGTGTATAGAGTTGATTGAGGATCTTTTGCGGGTAAGCCTCTTTCTTTAGTTCAACAACGACACGGACGCCATCTTTATTCGATGATTCATCACGTAGGTCTCTAATACCAATGATTTTTTTGTCACGAACGAGATTGGCAATTTTCTCTACGAGAGTTGCTTTGTTTGTGAGGTATGTCATTTCTGTGATGACAATCGTAAAGAGCCCGCGCTTACCTTCCTCAATGCGTGCTTTTGCACGCGTGACGATCTTTCCACGTCCTGTTGCATAAGCCTGTTTTACATCAGTAGCATTGTAAATTACGCCACCTGTTGGAAAGTCTGGCCCGGGAATAAATTTCATGAGGCTATCAACGTCTGCTTTTGGATTGTCGATCAGGTAAACAATACCTTCAGAGAGTTCACGAAGGTTGTGTGGAGGGATATTTGTCGCCATTCCGACAGCGATTCCCATAGATCCATTAAGAAGAAGTTGTGGCAATTTTGCAGGGAGCACAGATGGCTCTTGATGAAGACCGTCAAAGTTTGGAACAAAATCAACAGTTTCTTTTTCAATATCAAAAAGCATTTCTTCGGCAATTTTTTTCAGTTTTGCTTCTGTGTAACGATATGCAGCTGGTCTGTCACCATCCATCGAACCAAAATTTCCTTGTCCCCAGACAAGTGGATAACGAAGGGAGAAATCTTGCGCCATACGAACCATTGTATCGTAAACTGCTGTATCGCCATGCGGATGGTACTTTCCAAGTACTTCACCGACAACCGTCGCACTTTTACGAAATTTTGCACTTGGTCGGAGACCTGTTTTCCACATCGAGTAAAGGATGCGGCGATGGACAGGTTTGAGTCCATCACGAACGTCAGGAAGTGCGCGAGCAATAATGACACTCATTGCATACTCGAGGTAAGAGCGTTTCATTTCTGTTACAATTGGCATCGGCTCCGCTATTTTATGTACCATTTGTTCTGGGTCGTTGTTTTTTGGCATTCTAGTTCAATCTAATGGATAATAGATGTTATTCACGGTTACGAGAGTCTTCTTCTAATGTAGCTTCCTTTTCACTGAAAGTGTTGACATCTTCTGTCGTATTGGTATCAGAAATTTGTGGTTGTTGCTCTTGAGAAGTTGTTTTTGATGTATTTTCTGGCGAAATTTGTCCTTCTGCTGTCACAAAATCTTCGATTGACGGCATTTGTGGAAGAACTCCCTCTGTTTCATTAAATTGTTCTTGAATATCAGTAAAAGGTTGTGTATTTTCATTATTTGTATTAGAGAAATTTGTTTTTAAGGAGAAGAACCATATGATAAGAACAAAGATCATGCATAGGATGACGCTTATCCAGACATATCTTTTGCGAATGTATTCTGGCTTCCTGCGGATTTCATCTAATTTTTTATCGAGACTCATACTATTATTTCTATTTTAAATTGTATCAAGAAGTGTAACCTCCATGGTTTTTTCTTCAATATCCTTCTTTTTAATAGTAAGTTTTTGGAGGGATTCTTTCGGGCAACTGCCAATTTCTGCGCAAAAATCCTTTTTATCATTGAGAACTTCTTTTATACCCTTGATCTTATAATGCATCGGGATGATGATCCGTGGCTGTATGCTACGACAGACTTTTTCTGCCATTTTTGCAGTAATACCAATGTTGTCACCGATTGGTACAAAAAGAACATCAATGTCACCAATGTGATCAAATTGTTCCGCATTGAGGTCTGTGCCGAGTGCTCCAAGGTGGCAGAGTGTCAACCCTTCAGATTGAACAGTGAAAATCGTTGTATTGCCTCGTTGTGATCCATTATCGTGATCGGCCAGAGCCTGTGTCCCAATTGCACTTACGCCATTAATAGCATACTCTCCAGGCATATCAAAGATCTTGGGATCATTTTTGAGAGATGCTACATTATTAAATGCTGGCGAATGATGTGGTATGAAGACGATATCCGCAGCTCCTTGCGGTGGACGCAAACCAGTGACCTTATCAAAGGGTGAAAAAAAGATTATAACATCTGCTCCGCCACGTCCCTCTGGTTTTGTTGTGACTTTGAAGCAAGAAAGCCCATAGTATTGAATGATCATAGCATCAAAAAATTCTCTTATAGAGAAAAGAAAATAAAACGTTTAGAATTGAAATGTATTTATAATAGTATCACAAGGAATATAAGGTGTCGAGCGAAAAGATGATGAGAGAGAAGTTGTCGCCTTGCATTTTTTATACTTATCGGGTATACTTTCGGGACGAAGTGTAATTATTTAGACAATCTTATAGCTGATCTGTTCAGATAATTTTTGGACAGTCTAATCAGTCTAGCGCATTAGGCGTTTGTCTTCATATACCTACTTTTGTGGGTATTTTTGTTTATATCTTCTGCTAATAAAAGACACGCAATTATAATTATTAATGCTGTCACATGTTTTGTGTCACATGTGCATTTTAAATAATATGACAAAAGAACAAGATCTTCTCGACAAGATCGTAGAAGATGTGCAAACAGCTGATGCTCCAAAGAAACAAGTTGTAGTTGAAGAAAAACCTGCAAATCCCTCTCATAAGGCAATGACGATGGATGATCTTGTAACAGATGAGGCAGTTGTGGCTTTTCCTGCCGTTGGAGATGTATTAAAGGGTATTGTTATTGATGTTTCACCGAGCGCGATCTATTTGGATCTTGGGCCAATTGGTACGGGAATTGTTTTGGGAAAAGAAACAAAAGATGGCCTTGCAATGAACGCAAAGATGCTAATTGGTGATGAAGCAACGGCGACGTTGATCGATCTTGAGAATGATGATGGCTATATTGAGCTATCGATTCGTGAGGCTTCTTATGAAAAGGCCTGGGAGGATCTCCGCAATAAAATGAAGAATGAAGATACAGTCTCAACGCGTATCCTTGATGCAAATAAGGGAGGATTGATGGTAGAAGTAAACGGTATTACGGGATTTTTGCCAGTTTCACAGTTGTCGAGTCAAAACTATCCACGTGTTGATGATGGTGATCGTAATAAAATTCTTGAACTTTTAAAGCAATTGGTTAATCAAGAGCTCGGTGTGCGTATCTTGGATGCCGATCAAGACGCTGAAAAGCTCATCGTTTCTGAAAAAGCTGCACAGAGTGAACAAGAACGTAAAGTTATTTCTGAACTAGCAAAAGGCGAGGTTATTAAGGGCGAAGTGAGTGGCGTTGTTGATTTTGGTGCTTTTGTTAAATTTCAACCACCAGGACGTGAAGAAGGTGATCAATTAGAGGGGCTTGTTCATATATCAGAATTGGCATGGCAATTGATTGATAATCCACGCGAGCTTGTAAAAGTTGGTGACGCAGTAGAAGCAAAGATCATTGGTATTGATGACACACGAATCTCTCTATCGATGAAAGCTCTTAAGCGCGATCCATGGAGTGTAATCACTGAGAAATATACGATTGGTGAGGTTTATGAAGGGATAGTAGATAAGATCAATCACTTTGGTGCATTTGTTTATCTCGATAGTGACATTCATGGCCTTGCGCATGTGAGTGAGTTTCAAGAAAATTTTCCTGGTAAGAAGATGGAAGATATGATTGCTGTCGGGAAGCAATTCAATTGGAAAATTCTTTCGATTGATGCAAAAGAACACCGTATGGGACTCGTCTTGGTAGATGGGCTTATCGTTGCAGAAAGTGAGAACGAAAATACAGAATCAGCAACAAAAAAACCTTTAAAAACACAGACCGAGACGAAGAAAAAAAATAATCCAGAGAAAAGCGCAACAAAAACGACAGAAAAGAAATAGTGGTGATGCTCGGGCGCTTGCCCAGTCTTTTCTCAGTTAAATAAATAGTGAATACTACCTGCATGAACCTTTTTATTATCTCTGGCCCTTCGGGTGCGGGAGAGGATTCCGTTATTAAAAAGCTTGATAAAATCTTTGGTGTTAATGTTGTTATTACGACAACGACACGTTCGCCACGAGATGGTGAATCGGAAGGAAATCCTTATTATTTCATTTCGAGCGAAGAATTTGAAATTGGAATAAATAAAGGCAATTATCTTGAATGGGCACAACATTACAATGGACAATATTATGGTGTGACAAAGACTGAATTAACACGTGTTCAGAATGCTGGTGGTATTGGTATTTGGAAAATTGATTATAAAGGTGTTGAAAAGGCAAAGAAACTCTTTCCTGAGATCATCGCAATTTTTTTGATGACACCTGATCTTGCAACACTTGAGCGACGTATTCGCGGGCGTAGCAATGCTAGCGAGCAGTATGTACAGGAACGTATGGCGTATACAAAGGAATGGCTTAAGCACATAGATCTGTATGATTACACAGTGATCAATAGTGATGGCGCACTTAATACGGCCGTAAATGAGATCGCTACGATCATTCGCTCCCATAATGACAAATGATTATTTTTTATGGTCCCTTTAAGCGATTGTAAGAATGCATTTTGTGACTAGAAAGGCTTTTCTATGAAGAATCTTCTAAAATTTGTACAAAATATCAATGCGCAAGAGCATTTGTGGTCTCGTGGTGATAGCTTGCTCATTGGTGTTTCTGGTGGCGCTGACAGCATGTGCCTCCTTAACCTCATGGCACAATTAACAAAGAAAGAAAATCTGATGCTCGTTGTTGCGCACGTTAACTATGGATTGCGCGGAGAAGCTTCTGATGCTGATGAGAATAATGTAAGAGCTACTTGTGAGGCGTATCACCTCCCTCTTCATGTAAAAATGATCAAGAACGAAGGGTTGGAGGGGTCTGAGGCTCTATGGAGAAAGCAACGTTATGCATATTTTGAAGAGGTCCGACGTACGCAGAAAGCTGATCATATTGTCGTTGCTCATAATGCAAATGATCAGGCTGAAACATTACTGCTACATCTTCTTCGTGGGACGAGTCTAAACGGATTGCAAGGGATGCGACATCGTCGTAGTGCGGTGATTCGACCATTCTTAAAAGTTCAACGGAAGGATATTCTGAGGTATTGTGAAGATCATCATATTACTTTCGCAGAGGATAAAACAAATAGTGATAATTCTTTCACACGTAATCATATTAGAAATGAACTCCTTCCTTTCTTACAAAAAGGATTTAATAGGGAGATTATCAAAACCCTTTCCGTAACAGCAGACCAGGTCTCTGTTGATTATAATTACCTTGAGGAAATGGCGAGAAAGTACCTTCCCGCTGAATTCTGTGAGGTTACAGTGGCTTTTTCTGCAAAGCGTTATTGTTCATGTCACCGTGCTTTGCAGCGTGTCCGCTTGCATCAGATTATTGTATATCTCCAAAAAGATGACATTAACGTTACATCGCGTAATATTGCAGAGCTTCATAAGGCAATTGCAAGTATTAAGAACAAGCATCAAAATGTGAAGATGAGAGGCTTGAAAATGCAACGAAAAGGTGATACAGTAAAGTTTACAACTAAGTAATGATAGAATGATAATTCATTACTTGAAATGAGGGTAATTATATTTAAAATCACGTTAATTTCTATATGGAAAAAAATCAATTAAAAAATATTTGGTACATTGCAGCGAGTTTATTTTTGATCGCTGGAATCATCTTTCTGATGATGAGCGATGTAAGTGATCCAGAGGAGATCTCACTGTCAAAATTAGTTGAACAGATCAATGCTGGAGAAGTTGCGAAGATCACGGTAAATGGAAATGATCTTGAGGTCGAGAAAACAGACGGAACAGAGCAGAAAACACGTAAAGAGACAGAGAGTTCTCTTACAGAAACACTAACAAATTATGGTGTTGAAGCGCAGAAGTCTGATAAAGTAGAGCTTATTTTAGAGGGTCCTTCAACAGGAATGATCTTTGCGACAAATATTCTTCCTTTCATGATTCCAATTCTCCTGATTGGTGGTTTGATCTGGTTTATGATGCGACAAGCAACGCGTGGTAACAATCAAGCGATGAGTTTTGGCTCTAGCCGTGCGCGGATGGTTGATCCAAATGACAAGAAAAATCGTGTAACATTCAAAGATGTAGCAGGAGCGAAAGAATCAAAGGAAGAACTTGGTGAGATCGTCGATTTCTTGAAAGCACCAAAAAAATTCCTTGATATGGGTGCAAAAATTCCTAAGGGAGTTCTTCTTCTCGGGCCTCCAGGAACGGGAAAGACGCTCATGGCAA
This sequence comes from Candidatus Moraniibacteriota bacterium, assembly GCA_030592425.1. GTDB lineage: Bacteria > Patescibacteriota > Minisyncoccia > Moranbacterales > JAUVJK01. The sequence goes on along the minus strand of JAUVJK010000002.1, from coordinate 19,641 downwards.
AGGCCGTTGCTGGTGAGGCGGGTGTTCCCTTCTTTAATATTAGTGGGTCAGAATTTGTAGAAATGTTTGTCGGTGTTGGTGCATCTCGTGTACGTGACCTTTTCAAACAAGCGAAGAAGAATGCACCTGCAATTGTTTTTATTGATGAGATTGATGCCGTTGGTCGTCAGCGTGGAACCGGGCTTGGCGGTGGTCATGATGAACGAGAGCAAACACTTAATCAGATCCTTGTCGAGATGGATGGTTTCGAAACGAATTCAAGTGTCATCGTTATTGCAGCGACGAACCGTCCAGATGTCCTTGATCCGGCACTCCTGCGGCCAGGTCGTTTTGATCGACGTGTCACAATGGATCTGCCTGATATAGAAGAACGCATTGCAATTCTGAAGATTCATGGTAAAAATAAACCACTTGGAAAAGATGTGAATTTACGTCGTATAGGTCAACGTACACCAGGCTTTTCTGGTGCTGATCTCTCGAATTTATTAAATGAGTCAGCTCTCTTTGCAGCACGTAATGATCGAAAGATCGTTACAATGGATGATATTATCGATTCGATCGAGAAAGTAATGCTTGGACCAGCGAGGAAAAGCCGTCGCATTACCGATCAAGAAAAGAAGATTATTGCTTATCACGAAAGTGGACATGCGCTTGTAGGGGCAAAGCTTGAGAATGCTGATCCTGTACATAAAGTCTCGATTGTCGCTCGTGGTAGTGCCGGGGGTTATACATTGGCAGTTCCGGAAAACGATCGTACGCTACACTCTCGCGCATATTTTGTTGATGAGCTTTCCGTCTTTCTCGGTGGGTATGTTGCGGAAGAGTTGATCTTTGACGATGTGACGACAGGACCATCGAATGATCTCGAAAGAGTGACACATATGGCACATGATATTGTTACGCGTTATGGAATGAGTGACCTTGGGCCCCGCACTTTTGGGCGAAAAGAAGAAATGGTCTTTCTTGGGAAGGAGATCTCAGAGGAGAGAAATTATTCTGAAAAAACGGCGATTGCAATTGATGATGCTGTATCAAAGTATGTTCTTGATGCAAAGAAGCGGGCAACGCAGATCCTCATTGATAATCGCAGCACTTTGGATAAGATCGCTCAGCGTTTACTTAAAGTTGAGACCATTGAAAAAGATGAATTTGATGCGATTGTGGCAGGAAAAGAGTATGTTGCACCGGTAACAGAAGAAGAAAAGAAGAAAGATGACATTGAGACTGATAAAAGTGAGGACGACGTTCAAAATGAGAAAAATATTGACAAAGTCCCCTCTGATAAAACAGACGCTATAACTGAGAATGTCGTGAAAGAGAATGAACAAAAAAAGGAAGAAAATGTGAAATAGAGATATTTAGGAGGGATAATCTCTCCTTTCAGGGCGGTTAGCTCAGTTGGTTAGAGCGCTTGCTCGACACGCAAGAGGTCACAAGTTCGAATCTTGTATCGCCCACAGTAAAAAACACTCAAAAGAGTGTTTTTTTGGTTAATTAATAATGCTAGATAAATAATGGGGTATTTTCTAGAATACAATTGCATGAAGTTATGACAGGAAGCTTTACAACTCAGCCATTGACATAGATAGAGAAATCTGCTATGATATAGAGTTCGCATTCCGCGTTCATTAACAAAGAGGATTCAGAATGAATATTCAAAAGATGATTTCTTTATTATTTATTGTTGGTCTCACATTGAATGGGTGTGCAACAAGTAATCAACTACCCGATGGTAGTGTTGATAAAGAATATGGAATTCCGATCAGAGCGATGAATAAGTTCTATCTTGTTCAAAAACTCGTCGACGGACGGAAGATCTATTATATGCACGTTGAGGAAGATGATGCCCGATGCTTCATTTTAGTTAAACCCAATGGGGCAACCTCGTATGCGATTGCTGGTCGGAGTAAACGTGAGCATTGGGTCTGTGTTCTTCATCCGCCAGGTCAACGATATTGGGTTCTCGTGGAAACGCGAGGTGTTGGTCATCCTAAATATCCCTTTCCGCATAAGTATACCTCAGAAAAAGAGGCCTATATTGTGGGTAAGGTTCTTATGCTCAAGCGAGCCGGAGTATATTAATCATGAGATATCACATAACAATGTTGACACTCCTCTCAGTTGTATTCCTTTCACAAAGCACCTTGGCAGAAAGTTATAATCTAGGGTCGCGTGTTGGAGGCCAATATTCGCAGCTTGTATCAGTTCCTGAATCTTGTGGACTTTTAAAAGGAAAGGGATTGATCGTAGCACGGTCCAGTAGGTATGATATCGTGTATGCCTATGATAGTTCTGTTGCAAAAGAATGTTGTCTGGCAAAGGTGCCGATTGGGCAATCCTCTTTCGAGAAGATCGTCAAAAAAGCATGTATACATCATGGTCAGACTGGCTGGTCAGTGAATGTTTCATCGAATCATTATATGAAGTCGATGAAAATCTATCTTCCAGGACACAAGAAGGAACTGGATGCATACTATTTCGCCCTGCATCTAATAACAAATTAGACAAAATATAGAGTCAAAGCCCTCAACCGTCGCAACGGATGAGGGCTTTTTATAATCTGTAGAACTTCATACTAGTAATTCCAATGTTCTATGCTCAGGTTAATTTCTTCTAGGCGGGCGGATAATATTGAAAAAAGTAGTTCAGTTTTATGTTCAAATTAGTCTATTTTACAGAATATGCTTTGCTTGATAAAAAATTCTTTAAGTATTTCCTTGAACGCACTCTCCAACTCCTTCTATGTATTCGCAGTCACTTTTAGTATTATAGCAAACTGATACTGCTTTATTGCACCAATATTTTGGCGCTGTTCCACAACAGATATATCCTGAGCCACATGAGCCTGGCAGTGTGTCATCACCATCATCTTCACAACTTTCTCCGGAAGATGGTCGACATGTTCCAGTACAAGTATTTGTAGGATTAGCGTTAGTTGCTTTACTCCCAACAGTTATAGTATTACTCCCTCTTGTTGTGATGCTACCAGAATTATTTCCACTACTAATGGCCGTAGCATTGCTGTTGTCATCGTAAGCGTTGAACTGTATCTGGGGGCCCTTGATCGGAATTTTACTTACTACTTGATCGTGTATACGTTTAAGTGGTTTGTTGATCTCACTGCTGACACGACTTGCTACATAACCAATGCCCTGCTGGATCGTTGAAGTGATGATGGATGTTGCAGCAGCTTGCATGATGGTTGCTGCTGCAGCTCCATCCGCATTTGCAAGCATATCAAGAGGGAGTTTAAGACTTCCAACCTGTACTTCAAAGACAAATGAACCAGGCGTGATCACATTACCTTTACTATCTTTGATATTGCGAATACCCTTATTTGCAACAAAGACGCTTTCTGCCGCTTTTGCGCTTTTCTGGTATTGATTTGAATAGGCTGATTGAGCTGCGAGATTATAGCCGTAGGGATTATTGTATGGATTTGATGTAATTGCACTGAAGCAACGAAAATTACCATCGCCGAAGACATCTTTTGGATTTGGAGGACAATAACTTCGTAGATCTATACCACCTTTTGTCTGGCCGCCGGACATGCCAAGCGACGCGCGCGCACCATTGACAAGTTGTCCTTCGTAGGACATTTTACCGCCTGCGCCAGTGGAACCAAATGCATGGTAATTCCCTTCTGAGTCTCTTCCTCGTGCTGTTACTGAGAAAAAATTATCCATATACGCAGATGCATCACGTTTTGGGCCACCAAATAAATAATCTTGTGGATTAGAGATGACTAGAGATTTCCCATTGTTCCCTGTCATGAGCATCTGAATCGAATCGTTAATGATCATGACAGCTGCCTGCTTCGCAGCTACCTCTGCAGCTTCCCAAATTTGTTTCTCCATCGTTTCCCAGGCTTGTTTAGCTGAAGCAGCTGCAAAAGCCTCTCCCCATGCGCCTGCATGTACTGAGTTGGTATTTGCTGTTGCTATTAATACAGCAAGAAGTAACGATAATAGAATTGTTTTTGGCATAATAAATATGGTTATAGATCGATCTCTTCTTCCAGAATCTTTATATCGTTAAGTAATGTTGTCATTTCATTTACATATTCTCCAGAGAGTGAGAAGAGTCCTTGAATCTGAGAAAGTGTACTGATTGTCGAAAGTGGGTCTGTTTCAGACATTTCTATATCTTGACCTAATATGGAGCCATAGCGTGCCAATTGTAATCCTCTGATGTGGACATCTAGATATTCTTGTGGGACTTCGACAGATTTTAAGTCATCTAATGCTTTCTCACTGGTATCTGCGAGTTCTATAAGATAAGGGGATGGTGCCGATGTCCCAATCGTATTCATATTGGACATGACATAATCCATGACGTCCATGAGCTCTGTGGATCCGCCAGGCGTTACAGGTAGATGTGATGAAAGAATAAATGCACTACCTGTGAAATATTCAATTGCATCTTGGCGTTTTTTCTCTAGGTGTTCATCATCTGAGAGGTTGTTGTAGTTCTGTTCTTTGATAAGAATATCATCCATTGAGATGTCAGGAAGTTGTCCGAAAGTGAGAGGCTCACTTACGGATGCATTTGCGATGGCCGTAATCTCGTCAACAGAAATATCTTCTTTTCCAGAGGCAATACTTTCCTCGAGATAATCACTAAAGTTCTCTGTAAACTCTTCTGTTGCTGAAACTTCTGTATCCTCATTATCTTCTAGCTCTAATAGCTCAGGGTCTTCCCCTCCCATGCCATTAACTGCTGGTCTATCATTTGGTGCTGGGATCAATGGATCATAGCCGCTTTCTACTTCGACACCATCTGAATAACTGTCACCATCAGAATCTTTTAGGAGCGGATCAGTGCCAAGTGCTTTTTCTTCCTCATCGCTGAGGCCGTCTTGATCTCTATCCTCGAAAATACTAGCACTATCTGTAGGGGTCTCAGCAAGCGTATGCATTGAGAGGGAAATTAAAAGCAGTACCACAAAAATTGTGACCGCTGGTAGTAATTCCACTAAACTGTATTTGTTTTGTGCTTGCATATTTTTTCTATGATGTAATCATACCATAAATTTTGGAAAAGGAATAGTTATTTCTGTTAATAACTTTAGTGATCTTGGAAGTTAATGATCTATACTCCCCTATTTCAAAACAGTTTTTTTAAATATGCGCAAATTCTTACTATAATGTTGAGTAAATCAGCCTGAAATAGTTTATACAATAAGAGATTCTAATTGTATTAAATTATCAATTAGAAGTGTATTTTAACTAATTATATTGAAATAATTACTATTATCATCCTTTTGGTTCTTATTTGCTAGTTCTTAACACCCTAATCCGATGTAGACTGTATGTGAGAGTTATAGGCAATATATAAGTATATCAATAGTCAGTGATTTTTGTGTAATTACATCAAAGACTTGACAGTAATAAGAAAATATGTTGAAAAAGACTAGAATTCATCCTCATTTAATACTTCTTGCGAGTTATTAGCATTTTCTACATGATTTTTAGATATTTGGTTGTAATATTTACTTAGTTATCACACTATATAATTTTGATCAGCTTATTTCATTAGTTTTCGTCGATGAATAAAACTGTCTTGTGGAGTTTGAAAAAGTTGTCTTATTAGTGGTTAGAAAAGTTGTAACTAATTTGTTTCACGTGAAACAATAAAATTTATTATATGCCATCTCTGTGAATACCTAAATTTTACTCACTAAAAATACTTTCTGTTGATGAGACAGTTCTTTTGTATGATAGAATTAGGATTATTCCTAAGAACTATCTTATTTATAGTGATGCGCTTTTACCGCAAGTGTTCTCTACCTAATGCTGTAAGAGCATTTTGAATAATGACGTATTAATAGCGGCGTATTTTTTCATAGCTTATTTTCTTATTTTTCATAATTGTTTAGAGATCTCATCTTTGGGGTGGTAAGAAGGAATGTTGTAGTTATTTTTTCATTTATTTGGATAGAATATTTCTGGACAAATTAGCTTACCTAAATATAGTACTGGTTAAATTTTTAGCATTTAAAAAATATAAGATTTAAGAAAAAGTATAAAATTTTGTTTCACGTGAAACAAAATTTGTGAGATTGTACTTGGTGACACACCAATCATCTTGGCGATAGTTTTCTGTAAGAATTTTGATCTTTTGAATATAGCTATCCCTGATACCTAATCTGGTGTAATATGTTTGTGAGAAATCTCTTCATCGTATTAATTGTTATGTTTTGACGCTAAACAATTATACAGGGACAATGTCTTTTTATGGAAAGAAATTAAGATTAGGGTTAGAATGCAGCTCACATAACTTGGCAAATATAGAAAAATATGGCATAATATGAAACATAAAATAAGTAAGATCCTAGGGTCTCAATAATATTTTGCAATAAATTTTCTATTTAATGTTGTCAGGAATGTCATTATGCGCTAGAATCGCATTAATACGTTGTAAGTAACTTCTGTTGCGCCATGATATGCCTCAATAGTTCAATGGATAGAACGGATCCCTCCTAAGGATCAGATCTAGGTTCGACTCCTGGTTGGGGCACAAGTCTATACAATGTTTGTCTGAGAAGAAATTATAATCTTTACTAACCATATCTGATTGAGAAATCGTCATGTAAAGATTGCTATAGCGCTTTAGCTTGCAGTCAGTCTGTTTGTTGATTTTTATAAGAAATAATTTTACTATAATTTTTTATCATTATGTCAGAACGAATTGAAAAGGTTAATCAACTTTTAAAAAAAGAATTAGGCGAATTAATAATAAAGAATATCACTTTTAAGTCTGGTATCTTTGTAACGATCGAGAAAATTGACACCTCTGTCGATCTTCGATACACTAATGTGTTCATTAGTATTTTCCCAGTGACAGAAGCTGATTATGTTCTCAAAACCCTTGCGCATGAGATGTATGCATTGCAGGGAGATCTTAATCGGAGATTGCATATGAAACCATTGCCACGCATTCGTTTTATTCAGACAGATATCGAGGAAAAGGCAGATGAACTTGAACGATTGATCCGCGAAGACGTATGACATGCACGCTTTTAAACAGGAATTCACCACACTGCAGTATATTGTAGCGCATGCAAAGAAACTTCTCCTTGTAGCGCATACACGACCAGATCCTGATGCTGTTGGGTCTGTTTTGGCCATGAAAGAATATCTCGAGGAACAAAGTATCATCGTAGAAATTGCTTGTTATAGCCCTTTCCCTGAATTTTTAATCAATATGTTAGATGGTCATTTCTCTCATCCTGATGACCTCGATCTTTCTTCTTATGATGTTGTGATCGGTTGTGATAGTGTTGATCGTGGTTTTGCCGATATTATTCAAAATCTTAATGAGGACTGCGTAACAGTGGCAATTGATCATCATCATGACATTGTTCTTGATGCAGATGTTTTGATCATCGACCCAACCTATGCAGCGACATGTGAAATCTTGTATGAATATTTTATTTTTGTAGAGCTTGTTATCACAAAAGAAATTGCAACAACGCTTTTACTTGGAATACTTGGAGATACGGGTGGCTTTCAGCATGCGAATACGTCGGCACATGTCATGAAGGCTGCAGCAGATCTGATGCAGCATGGCGCTGATACGTCATGCATTATGGAGCGCGTTTTTGCAAATAAAAAAATTGAAACACTGAAGTTGTGGGGAACTGCTTTGGAAAAAGCGCGCCTTGATACAAAGACCGGTATGATCGTTACTGCCCTGACAAGTGAAGATCTCAATGGGCAACAGCCTTCCTCAGAGGATATTAAGGAAGTCGCTTCGATTTTGAGCACTGTTCCAGACACAAGGTATTCATTGATTATTTTCCAGATCAGTAAGGGTCGGATCAAAGCGAGTTTGCGAGCGCAGAAGGATGCAGGTGTAGATGTATCAAAAATCGCACATCAATTTGGGGGTGGTGGACATCCTTTAGCGAGTGGATTTGAGATGGATGGAAAAATCATTGATCATAATGGTGAATGGGAAATCGTTTAGCAATGTTATTTTTTGATATCTTGAGATAGCTGAATTTGAATCATCTGTGAGACTTTAGTATCCTAAGTGTATGAATAAGAAAAGAGAATTGCAAAAATTGAACACATCGATGCATGAGATGTGTACTTGTAAACTAAAAGCAACGGCGATCAATGTTGTTTCTGGGAAGGGAAGTGCTGACGCAGATATTGTCTTTATTGGTGAGGCACCTGGGAAGAAAGAGGATGAGAAAGGTGAACCGTTTATTGGTGCGGCGGGAAAGTTCCTTGATGAGATGCTAGGATCTGTGAAACTGTCTCGTGAAGATATTTATATAACAAATGTGGTGAAGTATCGACCACCTGACAACCGTGATCCATCACCGCAGGAGGTTGAGGATTGTTGGATGTGGCTTTGTGGACAGATCGATCTTATTGATCCTTTATTGATCGTGCCACTGGGTCGTCATGCGCTTGAGCGTTTTGTGCCAGGACAAAAAATCTCTGAGGCACATGGTAACTCTTTTAGAAGGGAAGTATCAGGACTCGGCTCCCGCGATTATTTTGCACTCTATCATCCAGCAGCAGCACTTTATAATGGAAGCTTACGTGAAACATTGATTAAGGACTTTAGTACTGTCCCGAAACTTTTAGAGAAAATTAAGAAAAAAAAATAATGTTGTCTATTTTGATAATAAAATGTCGCAGTTGCCGTTAGGCAATCTGCGACGTTGTAGCTTTGCGAACTGCTGAAATTAGCTTGTCAGTAGTCGTTCCGCATCGCGGTACTTCTGTGCTGTGATTTGTATGACTTCTTCGGGCAATTTGGGACCAGGTTCTTTTTTGTTCCAGTCCAGAGTTTCGAGATAATCGCGAACGTATTGCTTATCGAAGCTCGGTGGGCTCATACCTGGTTGATACTGGTCTGCTGGCCAGAAGCGGGAGGAATCGGGTGTCAGCACCTCGTCGATCAGATGGAGTGCACCGTTAGTGTCCAAGCCAAACTCGAACTTGGTATCAGCGATGATGATGTTCCGAGTCAGGGCATATTCTGCAGCTTCGGTGTAGATCTGTAGGCTGAGGTCACGCACTTGTTCTGCTAATTCTTCACTAAGCAGAACGACAGTTTTATTGTAACTGATGTTCTCATCGTGTTTACCAGCTTCAGCCTTGGTTGATGGAGTGTAGATGGCTTCGGGTAGCTTGTCAGCCAACTGGAGGCCTTTGGGCAGTTCGATACCACAGACTGCGCCACTGCTTTGATAGTCTTTCCATCCAGAGCCGATTAGGTAGCCGCGGACGATAGCCTCGACTGGAAGTGGCGTCAGTTTCTTGACAACGATAGCGCGATCACCTAAGGCGAGACGTTCATCAGGATCCGAAACCACTCCTTCAAGTGGCAGGTTGGACAGGTGGTTGGGGACCGGGTTTTCGGTACGCTTGAACCAGAAGTTGGCTACACGTGTCAGCACTTCTCCTTTTCCAGGTATAGCTTGGGGCAGAATGACGTCAAATGCGGACAGTCGGTCAGTAGTGACGATTAATAAGTGATTATCGCCCCATGCATAAATGTCTCGTACTTTGCCACGGCTGAGGAGTTGCAGATCGGGTAGATCTGATGAGTGTAAAGATTGACCTTGTTTCATGTTTATTCTCCAGTGTTTGGTGTGGTTGTCCAGAAATTACTCTGGATAGGTTTGTGAATGCTGTCTTGATCTGCAAAGTAGCGCAGGAGTCTTGCTTGTATATCAGGACGCGAGAGACCGATGATCTGCGCGGCAAGGAGGGCAGCATTATCAAAGCCCGCTTTGCCGAATGCTCCAGTAACAGGAATTGGTGCGCCTGATGGTTTCATAAGGGATGTTAGCAGTGACGCACTCTCGCCAAGGGCTGTACCGCCTGGTAAAGGCACAGCAATGACAGGGAAAAGTCGTGCAGTATTTACAGCAATAATACTTGGAAGAACTGCTGCAAGCCCTGCTGCAGCGATAAAAATCCCAACTCCATTGTCGACTGCATCTTTGCAGTGTTCGTTAAGCTTGATGGGATTGCGATCAGCAGACGCAATAGATGAGGATGCAGGAATTCCCATGTATTTTAGGATTTCCTGCGCTTGTGAAGCTTCAAAGAGATCTTTATCAGAATCACTTCCGAGATAAATACCCACTTTCATTTCCATGATACGATACCTATAAGTTGTTCAAGAACGAAAAAGAATCAAGTTTGTTACTTAATTCCTTCTTACGAATTGAAATAATTCGATATGGGTACTTTATATGAATTTTCTAGAAAAGGCAAGAAAATCATCAAGACTCATTATAAAATTAAAAAACCAGGCGGAGCAGATGCTCCCCTGGTTGACTATTGGAAAAATGTTAATGAATGTTATTCAGCCATTTTTGCCAATGTGCCTGCGATCCCGGTATAGTTCGATGGGGTAATAGCTTTCATTTGCTCCTTGAGGGAATCATCAATTTCAAGCTTATCAATAAATGTATGGAAGTCCTCGAGTGTAACGTGGGACTTCCTTCGTGTAAATTTCTTCAGAACTTCATAAGGCTTGTCAACTCCATTATCCCGCATGATCGTTTGCAGAGCCTCGCTAATTACAGCTGGGTTGCCCTCCAAATCATCATTCAAAACAGCTTTGTTGACCAGTAGCTTGCCAAGACCATCTTGCAATGATTTATAGGCAACTAGACAGTGCGCGAATGCTGTTCCAAAGGTGCGAGAGATGGTTGAACAGCTGAGATCGCGTTGGCGACGTGATTTCTGCAGTACGTTGCAATAGCAGTCAAATAGCGCGTTGCCTATCAAAAGATTACCCTCGGCATTCTCAAAGTTTATAGGATTTACTTTGTGTGGCATCGTTGAGGAGCCAATTTCCCCGTCCTTTGGCTTGAGACCATAGTAATCATCACTGATGTACTGCCACGTATCCTGACAGAAATCCAGTGTTATCATGTTGATGTTGTGGAAAATTTGAAATAGCTCAACAAACGCGTCAAACGGCTCAATCTGTGTTGTGTGCAAATTGGCTTCCAGCTTGATCCCAGTCTCAGATTGAAGGTAAGCAGTGAAGTCTTGGGTAAACTTAGGCCAGTCTTCTTGTGGGTAAGCAGATTGATGTGCATTATAGTTTCCAGATGCTCCATTAAGCTTGATGAGAATAATAAATTGCTTAAGCTTTTCTATTTGGCGTTCCAGGCGCTTGTAGTGCACAGAGATCTCCTTTCCGACAGTTGTAGGCGATGCGGGTTGCCCATGTGTATGTGAAAGCATCGGAAGATCTGCATACGCAAGAATCATATACCTGAGTGTGTGCATCACGTCATCTAAACTTGGCAGGAGTACTTCACTGATCGCTTCCATTACCATGAGGGCAAGGGCGATATTGGTTGTGTCTTCTGATGTGAGAGCGAAATGCACATAATTGATATACTTCTCGAGTTCTGTGCCTCTGATGCAGCTAACGATATAATACTCCGTAGACTTAACATCATGATTGGTCGTCTTCTCAATATGCTTCACCATCGCTGGCGCATCAGTATTTTTCGGAATTTTGAGAAGTGATTCTGCATCCTCGTCGGTGATCGGTGGAATATCAATGCCTTCTTTGCGGCTGAGGAAAATCAAGTAGAGGATCTCCATGAATAAACGCCTGCGTATCAGGCCTTCCTCACTCATGGTAGATCTCAATGTAGCTGTTTTCCCCCCATAGCGTCCATCAATAGAGCTGATTGCATTTAGCTCGGTTAATTTATTTGTGGTCATGGCAAGTACCCCATATATTGAGTTTTAAAATAACAAAACTAGTAGATTACTAGCTTTTCGTACCAATTTATTGGTAGGGGTACTTTAGCGTGATTAATGGAGAAAAGCAAGAATTTAATATGTAGATAATAAAAAACGGAGAATTCTCTTCTGTGATAGAAAGAGAGTCTCCGTGTGGATGGTTCAATGAACCGGGGAAGGGTCTTAGTGTCCGTAGAATCCGCGACAGACTGTGTCAGGTAACATGCATAGCGTAACACCAGCATTTACACAGTGTTCTACAACTGCTTCATCCCCCCTGGAGCCACTTGATGCAAAGATTGCCTTTACGCCAGCCTTGGTAAGGACCTCAACGCCATCTGGAAATGGGAAGAAACTATCAGAATAGGCAACAGAACCTTCGATCTTGTGAGCTCCTCTCCGTGCCCTTTCAACACTGAGTTCAGCAGCTTTCACTCGATCCTGTTGTCCGGTGCCGTTACCGATAAGGATACCGTGTCGTACGAGCGTGATGGTATTACTTGTACTTGTTGAGCCAATTGCCCACGCAAGGAGAATATCTTGTCGCTGTGCCGAAGTTAGTGCAAATCCAGTTGTGACACTGTTTAGTTCAGAACTGAGATTCAGTACGAATGTGAAGGCTTGTTGCTTGAGGAAGCCTCCGCGTACTGGTCGTAGCATTGCTCCTGTTAGGAGGCTTTCCTGCGTTAAGTTTTCGAGCTCTGTAACTTCTTGGAGATAACAGTTGCTCTTTGCAAGTTCTTCTGAGGCGTCATCATAAATTTGTGGTGCGATGATTCCAGAAAGAAAGCGCTTGCTCTCTGTGGATTTGTAAGTCCGCACACAATCAAGCTCAGTATTATCAATCGGAAAGTTTGTGATCATTACGCCGCCAAATATTGCGATTGGGTCCCCATCAATCATCCCTTTTAGGGCATCAATCGGTGATTCGCCAATGCCTGCACCGCAGGCATTGCCATGCTTTACGACAACTGCGATATACGGAACAGTTCCATAGTTTAGATCAAATGCTGCTGCGATATGTGTGATCGTCTGAAGTAGTCGGTCATGATCACATTCATTTACAAATCCCGGAACTTTGTTCTTTGTAATGAGACAGAATTGATCGACTGCTAGTGAATCATTTGTCTGTGTTGTATATAGTCCGGCTGGTTTTTGCCATCCGTTTTCACCATATTTGCATTCACGCACTTGTGTGCCGACCATGCCATCAATTTTTCCTTTGCTGTGGAAACGAGCAGAAGCGAGACAGTAATCAGCGATGATGCCCTCAGCTTTTGCTGCTAGCTTTGTGAGCATGGACTCTTTATCTGGTTGGCCATTCTCGATCCATGTGAGTACTTCTGCACGATCACCAGGGTCAGCGATAACAATGCGACGCCCTTTTGCTGCAGAACGCAACATTGTTGGACCGCCGATGTCAGTCTGATCAATAACAGACATTGTGGTCGCTTCTGGATTTACAATGGCCTCCTTGAGTGGATAAAGATCTACACAGACAAGGTCAATCCAGGGGAATCCGAGTTCTTTGAGCTCTATACGCATATCTTCTGTTGCCAGAAGTCCACCATGAATTGCTGGGTCCAGTGTGACAACACGGTGCCCAAGAATTGCCTTACGACCTGTGAGTTTGGCAACGTCCTCAACGGATACGCCAGCTTCAGATAGTGTTTTGGCAGTGCCACCAGATGAAATGATGCGCCAGCCGAGCGTGATCAGTCTTTGGGCAAACTCGACGATACCGTCTTTATGATAGACGGAGAGGAGTGCTATTTTTTGAAGTTTCATAGTTTTCACCATAAGTTGTTCAGGAACACGAAAATCGAGCTTCTTGGCTCGATCTTCCATACGAATACAATTATTCGATGCTGTTACTGTAGCAAAGAGTAGTTTTTAAGGCAAGAAAAAACTCGCTGGTTATTGTAAACAGCGAGCTAGATAGATATTGCGAAAGTGGATGTTCTTATACTGACACTAATAGTGAATGCCCTGAATGTCTAATGCGTGACACTTTTGATCAATTCGCATATTGAGACGTTCAAGTATTAGGCACTGTTCACGGATATCTGAGCACGAATCTTCCTGTGTTAGAAATCCTTTATCTTTTTGGATTGTAATGGTCCGAATGTTTTTGAGGCAATCGCTCAAAGAAGATAAGAGAATTTCAATGCCGTTCACTAGGACATCGACTGATTGGCGAGGAATGTTCTTAGACATCTTTTTTGAGGCTAGTGGCGTTAGCTCAAAAGTGGCATTTTTTGTAATTTGATAACCTCTTTTAAGATTGGCTGCGATGGACACTGCTAACTTGCGGGCATTTCTTTGTGGAAGAACTTTTATATCGCATCGATACAGTGAACCAGTATCCCGCAATCGTGACTTATTACTTTTTGGATCATTTGGATTCTCAGGATACAAGAGCAGTGCAATCGTTTTGATGTCACCAGATCGTCCATTGTCAATAATTTTCTCTGAGCGTAGGGATGTGTCAGTTGATATGCCGTAAACAATTAAATTGTTCACAAAATTCTCTTTAAAAACACGTACTGATATCATTGCGCAGAGGCGTAGTCCAAGGAGTTTTAAAATATGTTGGGAAATAGTTCCATTTTTGGCATGTTGTTTAACTGGAAGAATTGTTTGGGATCTTTGAGTAGACATTTGAATCTCCTATTGATGTTTAATTGTTGAGGTACAAAAAGAGTGATGATACAGCACTTCTATAAATATCAGTCATGTCAGGACACGTAAACTTTAGCATAAAACGAGTATATGAGCAATGGTCGCGATTGACGTAAGGACTCTATTTTGATAATCTAAATCTTGTAGTGATAAAGATGGTCCGGTGGCCGCCTGTCTCCCGTAGGGAGGAGCGGCTAGGCAATACACGTGATTCGCGAACGACGTGTCAAGGGTCTGTCACCCTTCGGGTGATCTCCCACAGGGAGGCAAAACAAATTATATGTATTACGTATATTTTCTAAAAAGTAGAAGTAGTAATTGGGTTTATGTTGGATCAACATCAGATTTACAACAGCGATTCAGTATGCATATCGCTGGTACGGTAAAGTCAACAAAGCCCTATAAGCCTTTTGATCTTTTATATTATGAAGCATATACGACATTAGCACAGGCACGCTCAAGAGAGATGGCAATAAAAAAGAATTCTCAGCAAAAAGAAATGGTATTAAAAAGATTGAAGTATTGAATTATGGTCCGGTGGCCGAGCGGTTAGGCAAGGGTCTGCAAAACCCTGTACAGCGGTTCAAATCCGCTCCGGATCTCAATATTCATTTTACGCAATACATGCCGCGGTGGTGGAACTGGTAGACACGAGAGACTTAAAATCTCTTGACGCACAACGTCGTGTGGGTTCGAGTCCCACCCGCGGCACATATAAAAACACTTCCCATACGGGAAGTGTTTTTTGTGCTAGCTAACAACGTATGCTGTGAGCATGCGTCGTCCAAATGCAAATGCTTCGGCCTTTGTTTCCATATAAATATCAAAGTGGTTATTTTTTATTGCGCCACCACGATCTTTACATGTGAATGTCCCATATCCTTCAATTTCGATTTGTGTGCCAAATGCATATTGTGGAGGACATGCGAGTGTATAATTGGCACGAACTAGTTCACCAGAAGCAGTGATACCTTTACTATTGCCACATTCATCAGCAGATGCTGTATAAGCGGATGCGTTAATTGTAAATGAATTTTGAGTAGATACAGCTTCTTCTTTAATTTCTTCTTTCTGGAGATATGTATCTTGGGGGATTATTTTTGTAAGGAGTGTTTTTTCTGAGACTTCATATTGCGCATAAGCAAAATAGGAAGGGATCTGTGTATTTTTTGTGAGTAATATAGTTTTATCGTACTGGTAGTTTTTTTCATTTGCGCTAGCACTAGCTGTTTGAACCCAGAAGATCACAACCACAGCTAGGAGGAATAGTATTAATGATATCCGCATTACGCGGTAATAATCTTTAGCATGCGTACGATACTTCGAAATCTTTTCTCGTACTAAACATGGTTGGCATTACGCAATTATTGAGAGAATTGTATAATTGTCCAAAGGGCAGTCAATAAAAAACAGCCTTATTGGCCAACGGAGAATACTAGCATATATAGCACAAATTGTCAAGGGAATGCATAGGAAAAGCCCTAAAATAAGGCACAGTTCTTGATTTGGAGCTCTTAAACAGCTTATTTCTTGGACTACTTGGATTATGTGATTTTGTTGTGTCTTTAGAGACTTTCGACTTTACAAACTTTATGACCGTACCTAACTCCAATCGTTTTGGCGGTCAAAGAGGAGATCGTGCATCTCCCAAAATTTTCCTTGTTCTGCTGCAGCTTCAGCTGCTTGCGCTGCTTCATCAGCAAAAGGGTGCATCGGAAGGGGGAAATGACGATAATGAACAGCAACGTCATTTGGATAATCAGCAATGATCTGTGAAACAAAAGGTGTAAAGGTAGCGCATGCTGGACACTGAAAATCACTAAATTCAACTATAAGTACCTTTGGAGTATCTGAACCCTTCGTATGGGCTGGGTCTGTAATCTCTTGAATTGAATCTTGCGCAATTTTTGCATCAATAAGCTTTTTAATGTCATCATATGTATTATATTGTAGTTTCTTGTCATCAATCATTAACGTTGGCGTTGCATTGACACCAAGGGTATTTGCAACATTCGTATCTGCCTCTACACGCGCTGTAATATCCGCACTATTGTAATCTGAGAGGAATTTCTCTGTGTCAAGACTGAGTTCTTGCGCGTATTGTACAAATGTATTTCTAAGCACATCAGCTTCTTCGCTTGTCTGATTTACATCCTGACTTGCCAGCCAGATCAGTCCAATAACAAATAATACAAAGATAATTACACCGCCAATGATAAAATTCTTATTCATAAAATAATAGTTAATTCATTAAAAAAGTTTATACACTTATTATGATAGTATATCATACTGCTATTCATCTGTCTGAGAGAGGATCTGATTGATTGTGTCGAGATCTTTGCATTCATATTTCATGTGTGGTGAATAAAAACTTTTTCGTGGTCCATGACAGCCATTATTTTCTTTATGTAGCGGTGTAAGAAGTGGGAAAAGGAACCCAATATTGTCATTGGTGAATTTACTATGGAGATCTGAAAGTGTTTGGTGGCGCAGATCTTCATCCATGCGTGTGAATGTACTCATATCATCACCAATGCGACCACTCCAATCAAGATGAATTAAAACGTTATTTGCTTTGGATGCGAACTGTTCATGCCACAAGAGTGCCCAGCACCAATCGCCTTCTTTTTTGTACCAGCGAGAATAGCAGGCATTATTCTCAATAGCACCGCTAGGTGAGAGTCCTGTACCGCCCTCGATGAAATCAAAGAGACGTAAATATTCTTCCTCTTCAATGTCATTTGTTTGAGCTCCAATGATGATCTTGATATTATTCTCATCTGCATATTTGTGCATTTCTTCAATGATCTCTGGCGCATAAGTGTCATCAAGATCGTCTGCGTCTTGTAGATAAATTTGTCCAAACATGAATACTTGGATACCTATATCCATTGCATCCTCTGTGATCTGTTTAAGATATGCACGATACTCCTTTTCTTCAAAGGATGGCTTGCAGGTATGTTCACCCCAAAAATTTTTACTTCCTTTTCGGCACATTTCTGCAAAATTAAACTGCCGACCTTCTTCTTCATAGTGATATTTTGTTTTTTTATTGATTGCCTCTGCAATGAACATACCATAGATCATGTTACTCTTTGTGATCTTTCCTTTGATCATTCGTGCCTTTTCAAAATCCGGTGCATCAAGCCATGTTTCGAGAGCGCGGTGAAGGTAATAACACTCAGAATTATTAATGACTTTAAGATCCTTACTGGTACGATTATAACCAGAAAGAAGTCCATCTGCGATGCATCCCTCACTTTTTATACGCTCCATGTCGGGGGCAGGGAGCTGTGCAATAGGTAGCGATTGGTGAGGCGCGTCTGGTAATTTTCTCAGTCCAGCATCAGCAAATGGGGATGTATGTTTAATTGTAAGATCTGCACCAGAGGGAGTTGGTTCAATTGGTCGGATAAATAGTAAAATAAGCACAACAAAAATCGCTCCAATACTGTAGATTGCAATCGGAATTTTATTTCTACGAAGGAAATTACGCATTATTTTAATCTGATAAATGGTTACATTTAGTAGTACCCTTTATTTAGTATAAATGTTTCGTATTATTTTCACAAATAAAAAACACCCCAGTAGGGGATGTTTTTAAACTGAGCGAGTGAGCGGAATCGAACCGCCGTTTCTACCTTGGCAAGGTGGTGTAATAACCACTATACGACACTCGCCTGCCAAAGTTTTTTATCTTCAATAAAAAATTTAGGCAGGCGCGCCTGCATTAACGAGATGGATGTGCTATTTGTGGCTCGCCACGTCGCTCGAGAGCGATTGTGGTGGGACCGGCAGGATTTGAACCTGCGACCAACCGGTTATGCGTCTCACTATTGCTTTCGCAACTTTTTTCAAATTTGTGAGCTGGACTATCCCTTCACCCTTCATTTGATGAACGAATTAAGGGTGTCTGCCGTCTAGTCTCTACACCTGCCACACATCAGTAGGATATATGGATTGGCTCGGGATTGTCTTGATCTGATCATGCGATCAAATTTTAGATTTCCCCGAATTTGACAGATATTCACCAGAAAATTACTTTTCAGGCAGCCCTGCTAAGAACATTCATACTGAATTACATAATTCTTAACACAATTTAGAATGAACTTGTCGAGCCGGTCGCTCTAACCGCTGAGCTACGGTCCCAGATAAATTGGAATTCTCTTTTTATACAATGTTATGCCGAGGGAATGAATTTCCCGTCACAATTTCTTGTGCCGAGGGAGAGAATTGAACTCTCGACACAAGGATTTTCAGTCCTTTGCTCTACCACTGAGCTACCTCGGCTTAGGACAAGAAATTGTTGAAGGTTATATTGCTAATCATCCACCACTAGGCGGAGTTTACCTCGGCATTTTCATTGTGTGCACGCTGAGAGACTCGAACTCCCGACCCTCTCGGTGTAAACGAGATGCTCTAACCAACTGAGCTAAGCGTGCATAATATAACTACTTATTTTAAAACTAATCTGTTATTAAATCGATATCATTCTCCTTGACCACAACCTGCCCGCCTTTCCCATTGGCGGGAGCTAAGCATGCCTGCCTAATAACTTGTAATGCAAACTTTATATCAAAGATACAGTGAATAGAAGCGAACGTCAATATCTTTCATGTAGCTGTATGTGCCCAGGGCGGGACTCGAACCCGCACGCTCCGGAGAGCCTAGGCCCTCAACCTAGCATGTATACCAATTCCATCACCTGGGCAAATTGACGACTTATCTATCATAGAGGCTTTTTGCTCTTTTGTAAATATCACGAAAACAAAAAACGGGCAAGAGCCCGTTTAAAGAAAATTTATGCTTTAGCCTCTGCTTTTGAGACCTCTTCTGTAGGAACTTCCTCTTCTTTGAGAACATCTTCAGTAGAAGTATCGCTAAGAGTTTTTTCGGCTTCCTTTTTTGTGGTACTACTCTCTGATGTAGTTGCTTCACCCCTCATATCCTTGAACTTGAATCGAAGTGCTTTTGCTGCCTTTTCACGAATGTAATAGAGTTTTGCGCGACGGACTTTTGCACGTTTTATGAGTTCTACTTTTTCAATTGCTGGAGAATAGACAGGGACAACGATCTCAACGCCTGTTCCATTGGAAACTTTGCGCACAGTGATCATTGGGGAACTGCTTTGACCACCTTTAACTGCAATGATCATGCCTTCAAAGATTTGAATACGCTCTTTTTCACCTTCCTTGATCTTACGATGGACACGTAC
>JAUVJK010000092.1 GCA_030592425.1 Candidatus Moraniibacteriota bacterium | reverse complement strand
CGTGGCGTTGGTGCAACATGTTCTTTTTCGATTGTTTCGAGGACTGACTGTGCAGTACTCTTTTTTTGTTCAGTCATAGTTGTAGTATTATGCGATTGGATTTTCAGTGAGTCTTTGTCCAAATTGTTTTTTTGCTCGATGCAGGAGCGTCGCGACCGTCCCAGGTGGCTTTTTGAGAATATCAGATATTTCTTTATAGTCTTTATCTTCCATGAAACGCAAGATCAATACAGTACGATATTTTTCATCCATTGTGTTAAGAATTTCTTGTACATTCTGTGCTGTGATCTCTTGATCAACTCTCGTAACAACATCGTCGTCGGCAGTAATATTTACAAGAAAGAATTCATCTACGTCAGTAGCATTGCCATGTGGACGCGCTTTTGCCTTTCGCCATCCACTGATCGTTGCATTATGGACAATACGATAAATCCATGAGGAGAATGATTGTGCCTCATCAAAATTATTAATATTTTGATAAGCCTTGAGATAACTTTCTTGCAAAGTATCTTCCGCGTCTTCTTTTGTACTGTGAGACAACCGCATAATATAGCGCAGCAATTTACTTTCATATCGCTCCATCAAAATACCAAAAGCAGCTGGATCATCACGTGCAATCACTGCTAACTCCTCATCACTTTGTTGATTATACAAACGCTCGTTCATGTCTTTATTAAAATGATCACCCAGACCACTAGTATTCTCTACTACGCACAGATAATTAGCTTTCTTTCATATCTTTTTTCGTGTCATTTACTTATTATAGACACTTTTTTCTCCTTCGCCTAATATACATTCCTTTTTCACGTAACCCTGCTACAATAGAAAGACTTCTAATTACGCCTATGTTTGAACACTTCCTCTCACTCCTCTATCTCGCAATTCCAGCATTCGCTGCAAATATGATCCCTATCGTAGCTGCACGGATCAATCTCTGGCCGACGCTCGCCTTTCCGCTTGATGGCGGCCACACCTTTCGTGGTCACCCGATCCTTGGCGCCAACAAGACCTTTCGTGGCCTCCTTACGGGCATCTTCATCGGTGTCATCATTGCACTTACCCAATATTTTCTCCCATTCTTTGAGCAGATCAAACAACCTGATATTCTTATGACGATCCTCTTTGGTGCTGCCGCGGGATTTGGCGCACTTTTTGGTGACGGTGTCGCAAGCTTTTTCAAACGACAACTCGGTGTTGCAAGTGGACGACCGCTTATTCCCCTTGACCAAATTGATTATATTCTTGGCTTCATTGTCTGTACTCTCCCATTTGTACAGTGGACACTATGGGATATCCTTTTCCTCCTCATATTTGCAGCAATTGCAAACCCGATCATCAACGGCATAGCATATCTCCTCGGCATCAAAAAAACATTCTGGTAGGAGACAAAATGCTGAATGCTAAATTATAAATGACACACACCTAAAAAGCTAAAGCCTAATTCCTAAAACCTAAGAAAGATGTTTTCCAAAAAACAGATCCCAAATATCATCACGATTGCACGAGGTGTTTTCACACTGATCATCATTGTACTTTTCCTCATTGATGCGCAGAAATATATGCCAGCAATTTTTACCCTCTTTATCATTGCCTCCCTTTCTGATTTTGTTGATGGTTATCTTGCACGGAAATGGCACGTCGTGTCAGAGTTTGGCAAGATGGCAGACCCGCTCCTCGATAAAGTTCTCGTTTTTTCTTTACTTATTCTCGTTTTTGAATTCAAAGTTGTACCACAGGTCATCATCCTCCTGCTTATTCTACGTGATCTCACAATCGATTCTCTGCGAAGCTACACTGCAACTCGTGGCGTCTCCATGCCAGCGATCACCAGTGCAAAATGGAAAACGACCTTTCAAATGTTTATGATCGTTTTCATCCTCCTTTTCCTCATCTATCCACATATGTCGTGGCTCCAAAGTGCCGCACAGATCACGGGGATCATCGCGCTTATCCTCTCTCTGTGGAGCGCGGGAATCTACATCAAAACAAGTGTACGTTCACCGGACAATACAAAATAATTTTGCAAGCGCATAAATAGCATCATCAAAAAGACATGCAGTGCGTGATACCCAGCTGTCACTATCACACTCATAGCGACGCACATGAATAAATCGTCCGCCGGTAAAACGTGCAAAAAGATGATCTGTGAGATACTTATCGCCGATCATGACAAGCTCTCGCTTGTCTTTTTTTATATAATCAATAATTTTTGGATTTGGCTTGCGATAGGGTGATTCGATATAAGAAATTCCAAGATCCTTTGCAACAGCACGTGAACGCTTTCCCTTGAAATTGTTGGAAAATGCATAGACCGAATTATTTTCTTTAAGCTCCTCGACAGTACGTCGCACATCGCTTGATGCGTCACTACGCGAACTACACACAACGGTACCATCAATATCAATGATCACAATTGTGTCTTTGATTGCATCCGCATCGATCTCATGGAAATATTTTCTCTCTTCTTTGCTATTCATATGTTCATTATCCTTT
>JAUVJK010000045.1 GCA_030592425.1 Candidatus Moraniibacteriota bacterium | reverse complement strand
GGACGCCACAGAGTGAAATAATAAAGAGTGTGATCGCATGTTTTTTCATAATAATGATCTTAATATAATTATCGCTTTGTACGTGCACATCTTTTGACGCACGTCATTATCTCAAGTATAGTACAAAATGTGATGAAGAGATACTTTCTTCACATCGCAAAAATTCCTCTTACTAAAAATGACCTATCTATCATGAAAGATATTATCGACAAAGTAAAAAAAGAATACGATGAGATCATCGCTGGACTCAGTGATCCCACAGTTACATCTGACCCGCAAAAATGCGCAGTGCTTGGCAAGAAAAAAGCAGAAATGGACCCTGTGATCAACAAGATCACCCAATACGAACAACTTGATCGTGAAATGCGTGGCAATGCAGAGATTATCAATACAGAGGATGATCCCGAAATGAAGCAAATGGCAATTGAAGAAAACACTGCACTCTCACCAAAGATTGCACAATGTGAAAAAGATCTAGAAATTCTTCTTTTGCCAAAAGATCCCAATGATACCAAAGATATCATTATTGAGATCCGTGCTGGCGCTGGTGGTGATGAATCTGGTCTCTTTGCTGGAAACCTCTATCGTATGTATACGCATTTTGCAGAAAATAATAATTGGAAGATCGCTGTCCTTGATTCCCACACGACAGGTGTTGGCGGATTCAAAGAGATCATCTTTGAGATCACAGCAAGTGGTGATGCACGTCCCGTTTACAAATCAATGAAATATGAATCCGGCGTTCATCGTGTACAGCGGATTCCTGAAACAGAAAAGCAAGGGCGTGTGCATACATCAACAGCAACTGTTGCCGTCCTCCCACAAGCAGAGGAAGTCGATATCTCCATCGAACCAAGCGATCTGCGCATCGATACCTTTGCTTCATCTGGACCAGGTGGACAATCTGTGAACACAACCATGAGCGCTGTACGCATTACACATATCCCAACTGGCACAGTTGTTTCTTGTCAGGATCAGAAATCACAACATAAAAATAAGGCAAAAGCGCTTAAAGTTCTCCGCTCTCGTATCTTGCAAGGCGAAGAAGAAAAACGTGCCGCAGAAATTGGTGATGCACGCCGCTCACAAGTTGGAACGGGTGATCGTAGTGAAAAAATTCGTACATACAACTTTCCCCAAGATCGTATTACCGATCATCGTATCAAACAGAATTGGAGTAATATCGAAACAATTCTCGATGGTGATCTTGGTGAGATCGTTGCAGCATTACAAGAAGAAGACATCAAAAGAAAAATGAATCAAAGCGCGCAATAAATACAATAAATAATAGTGCGTTACTAATCTTCTGATACCCTAAACATGCCTCATCAAAAAACGATTGCCGACGTACAGCATTGCAGTACAAATATTGCGATCGATCGTGACTTGATCATTGCGCATGTCCTCATAAAAGAACGTACGTTCATCCTTGCGCATCCCGAGCACACTCTCACAGAAGATCAATCAAAGCAGATCACATCACTGATCAAAAAACGAGAGAGCGGTGAACCACTCGCCTATCTTCTTGGGTCAAAAGAATTCTATGGTCTGGATTTTGCTGTCACACCAGACACATTAATTCCACGACCAGAAACAGAACTGATCATCGATCTTGTTGTTGCACATGCAAAAAAATCTCCACACAATATTCAAAAAGTTTTCATTGATGTTGGAACAGGATCTGGTAATATCATCATTACCCTTGCAAAACAATTCGTAACGCAACGACAAAATACCGACAACTATCAATTCTTTGCAACGGACATCTCACCAAAAGCGCTAGCAATCGCAAAAGAAAATGCGCATAAACACAACGTCGATAAGAATATTTCTTTTTTTGAGGGCAATCTCTTAACGCCACTAATGAATTCACCACTTGCTCCTAAACTTTCTACTATTCCCTCTCTTGCAATCATTGCCAATCTTCCTTACGTCGACGAAGCAATCAAAGAAACGCTTCTATGTCATGAAGAATCACAAGGACTCGCGTACGAACCAGCAGAGGCTCTCTGGTCACAAGAGAATGGTCTTGCACACTACAAAGAGCTCCTCATGCAAACAAAAGCTCTCTATTTAAATGATACGCAAGCATCGTCACACCAACCACGAACAAACTATTACGAGATCAACCCTGATCAAAAAGAATTACTCCAAAAAGCAATCCTCGAACACTTCCCCACGGCAACAATTACCTTCCACAAAGATCTCGCCGACAAATGGCGCATTTGCGAATGGTCTCTCTAGCATAATGACTTCGTTAGAAAAAACAAAAACCCCGCTGTTGCGGGATTCCTGTATGTTGAAATCGAAAAACGAAACTAGCGACGCTTTCGACGTGTTGTTTTTTTCGCTGCTTTGCGCTTTGTTGTCTTTTTCGCTGGTTTACGCTTCGCAGTTTTTTTCGTAGCCTTGCGTTTTGTTGTCTTTTTCGCTGGCTTACGTTTTGCAGTTTTCTTTACTGCCTTACGCTTTGTTGTCTTTTTAGCTGCTTTACGCTTTGTTGTCTTTTTTGCTGGCTTACGTTTTGCAGTTTTCTTTACTGCCTTTCGCTTTGTTGTCTTTTTAGCCGGCTTACGTTTTGCAGTTTTCTTTGTTGCTTTACGTTTTTTTGTTGCTTTCTTTTTTGCTGCCATAATTGTCACCTCGCTTTCTATTTTTTATTTGTTATTACAAACAATATTTTTATGAAAATATTTTTGTGTTCCATGATGTTACAATATTTTTTGCAACAGCATGTTGTATCTAAATTATACAACAAAAAAAGTTTTTTGTGCAATAGCAAAAAACTTTTTTTGTGGATAACTTTTTACAAAACATATTTTGTAATAAATATTTTTATAGACATGCACAAACTATTACATGTTGTGTATTTTTCTAGAATAACGCGAAGAAAAAAAGAATGATCATCATGATCGCGAAGACGACTTTCATCACCGTACCAAAAATAAAACCAATGAACGTACCAACACCTGCACCGAGTGACTTTTTGAAATTTGCATCTTTGAAATATTCCAAAACGATTGCGCCGATAAATGCGCCGATGATCATACCAACAGGACCAAAAAAGATGCCAACGATACTACCGACCACTGCACCAAGAAGTCCCCACCGACTTGCACCAAACTTTTTTGCACCAAGGAGCGTTGCAAAGAAATCCAAAAGCGTCCCAAGGAGTGCAATCAAACCAATTACAAGGATCGCTTTCCACCCAACCGTTGCAAAATCTGTAAAAAAAGCATAGATCACGACGCCAAGGAAGATCACGGGTAAGCTTGGAATACCTGGCAAGACGATACCAGCGATCCCGACGATGAAAATGATGATCACAATGATCAAGAGAATTGTTTCAAACATAGAATGTGCGAGAAATATTTATTGGACCACACTTTTACCTTTCTGTCCTTCATTAGAACAAAATTTGCGTACTTTGTCTAGTTGACGGGCTTTTTAGACACCTGTACAATTAATTTGTTATTCACACTTTGGGTCTGTTTACAATCTCACATGCAAAGTGATCTTCGTGTTTTACGCAGATGGTGGAGACTGTGAACAGACGCTAAGTCGATAGCTTCAACGAAAGCTGTATTTTAACAATATAATTACTTAGTATGAGCGAATTTATTTACTCATACATACTAGAAAGGTGAAGTTTCATATGACAGAAGAACAAAACCAAGAGACTAAAGATGATGATGTTCAAGATGAAAATGAAAGCGGTGGCATTGGCCAATGGTTTCAGGACAATCTCCGCATTATCGTCAGTATCATTATCGTCGCACTCCTTGCTGGCGGCATCTACTCTTATTCAAAACGAACAGATGCACCACAAGTAGCAAAAACGGATACAACAGAAACAAGTGTTGTAATTGAAGAGAAAGAGATCTCTGATGAAGATGCAACACAAGATTCTGCTGAAGACGTTGACACGACAAATACTGTTGTGATCGGTACAGCACCGGAAGTAACGGAAGATACGACTGGTCTTGACGAACTCGTTGAAGATGAGAAGGACGAGCAAGGTACGGTAACTGAAGACGCCGCTTCCACTGACAATACGGATGAGGCAGTAGAAGAAGCGCCAACAGAGGAAACAACGAAAACATCTACGGATGACGCAGAAGAAGTCACACAGGAGCCAACTGAAGACGCTCAAGAAGAAGTGACAGAAGACGCAACCGAAGAATCAACAGAAATGACCGAGGAAGAGATTCAAGAAAAGAAAGATGCTGCGAAAGAAGCAGGATCTGCACTTCTTGCCAAGATCAAAGCTGGCGCAATGAGCGTCAAAGACAAGATCGAAGCAGAAGAACAGAAACTCGCAGAAGAACAAGCTGCATCTACAGAGGATGAGACGACTGACGCAGTTGACGAAGTAACACCAACAGAAGAAATACCAGCTGACACAAGTATCGAAACAAGTGAATCATTTGTAGAGACAGCAACAACTGGAGACGGTGTAACACATCTCGCGCGACGTGCACTCGCAAATTCTCTCGAAAAGAATCCTGACACTACACTTACTGGCGCGCACAAAGTCTATATCGAAGACTACATGCAAAAGAATGTTGGCCACACTGGCCCACTCTACGTCGGTGACACAGTGGAGTTTTCCAAAACCTTGATCAATGAAGCAATTGCTAGTGCTCACACACTATCAGACGCTCAACTTCAAAATCTCCAGCCATACGCATCGGCTGCAGGCTACTAAAAGAAAAGATTGAAACAAAACTTCACTGTTCCTTTACAGCGACAAAACCCCGGAAACCCGGGGTTTTGTTTTTGCCTGAAATAAAGTCCTGTTATCTATTTGGCTTTTACACCTTCATCAACACCAATCTTCCAAACACCTTTTTCACGAAATGCTGAGATCGTTTGTCGCTTAGCCTTATTGATCAAATTCGCATGAGATAATTTACTTCTCTTTGCATAATCACTTAACGTGATAATTTCTAGATTTTTTAGGTATGCAATTCTTTTATGATAACTATTCACAAGCGCTCTGTAGATAATACCTTCCATGACTCCTATATCTCCAGATAAGTTATATTCCTTAAAAGCACGATAGTACTCTGCTCGATCCATGAATCTAATATTGATAGGAACGAAATCATCTCTAATCAACAAATAATTATTGAGAGATCGCCCAATACGACCATTGCCGTCATTAAATGGGTGAAATGTCTCAAAAGCTAAATGAAATTTCGCAATTTTTTCACTGATATGTGTACGTGTATCAAACTTATATTCCAAAAAAAGATTATTAATATTTCTCTCTATTTTTTCTGGTGCTGGTGCAATATGATTGCCAACTCTCACAAATTCTCCTTCTCTCCTAAATCTTCCCGCTATTTCATTGTCAATACTCGAAATCAATGCTTTATGTAAAAACAATGTCATGTCACTATCAAGTTCTTTATCCTTTGCTTTTTTATTGATGTATTCTGTAACACGCGCTAAATTTTTCGCTTCAAAGATCTCCCGTTCAGAAACATAACGATCAAGATCAATTTCCAAGAGAATCTTCTCCGTTTCTTCAATCGTCAAAGTCGAGTTCTCAATAGCATTTGAGTTATAAACCTGCTCAAAAACCTCCGCTTCAGAGATTATTTGCAATAATTGCTCTTTACCTGCAGATAGTAAGAGAAAGTCTTCTCTCAAGGATTTAATATTCTTTTGTTGTTTTTTCGTTAACATGCCACAATCCTAGCATATTTTAACGATTTTTGCAAGTAAAACCGTTAAAATATCATAATATACTAACTTTTTAACGGTTTTTGATAAGTTTTCCGTTAATATACATTAGATTAGCTACATATTAACGGTTTTTGCAAGTAAAACCGTTATAATATCCAAAACCTCATCAGAGAAAAGTAAAAACCACCCTCTCAACAATTTTCATTATTGATTAGGTGGTTGTGTGCGAAAAGTTATTCGCGTGATTAGCTCAGGAAGTCAGCTCCGGACTGTACCTCAGGGTCTTTTACAAAGGCATCATATGCCAATGCGACAATACCATCTGAAGTCACCCCAGAAATCATCTTGTCGAAGTGTGGCTGAACGCCAGAACATGTGACAACAAAGCCCCGACGAAAAACGCCGCCCCAGTACTGTGTATCCCCTGAGAACAGAAGATGCGGTATTGGCCCTGTGCGATCATCATTGCGACCTGTCCAGAGCTGCAGAGCTTTGCAACGCGCGATGCTGTCATACTTATGCCCCCAGCCTCGGTCTTTACCAACACTTTGTTCGTAAATAAGCTCAGCTCGCGTTGGATAATCTGGCCAATCAGGATAATCATCTGCACGAGCATCTGCCATTGCTGGTACCAAAACCACGATGTGGCACTGGTGGCGTTTCAATTTGTTATACAGGACGCCGCCCTTGACCATGGTAAGGCTAAGCGCAGCCTCAACAGCCTGCTGACATACTTCCTTCGTAATATACTTCGGTGTAAGTAATTCCACTTTTTTCTCCGGTTGTAAATGTAGATATTTCATCATAAAAACTATGATGGATGAGAGTTTCTCAACAGACTACTATAGCACTTACTATATCATCTGTCAATCACTTCAAATATTACAAAATTGCCTATTTGAAGGTTTTTTAGTCCGCTCTCAATCGTGCAAGATATTTCGAACAGCTTTATCGTTTTCTCCAGTCACGGATTTGGAGGCGTCCGTTGCCTTTGTCCTCGATCACAAGTTTTTGCTTATTGCGCCACCCATACTTCGCAATGATCTCTTTTGGCAAGATCACTGAATAGCTATACGTACTATTTTTCGACAGTTTTCGCACATGCT
>JAUVJK010000042.1 GCA_030592425.1 Candidatus Moraniibacteriota bacterium | reverse complement strand
TTGATCTCCTGCGCATTGTTCAAAAGTTGTTTCTTTATTTTTGTCACAGAGACAAACCAGCTAGATGTCGCATAATTTAGTAGCGGTGTATCACATCGCCAACAGTGCGGATAACTATGCTCAAATTTTTCCTTATGAAACAAAAGTCCTCGATGCGCAAGATCTTTGATCACCTCAATATCTGTCGCTTGATGATCATCGATTGGTTTCACATGTAGACCAGCGAGTGGCGCACCAACAGCTTTGGCAATGACCCCATTCATGGCAACATGCTGTACCCATGGTAGTTTTTCCTTTTTCCCTAATGCCATATCATCCTCACCAAATGCTGGTGCAATATGTACGACACCCGTACCGTCTTCTGTCGTCACAAAGTCCGCATTATATACTTTCCATCCATTTTCACGATCTTTAAGACCATTCTCTTGTGCATACGCATCATAAAGCGGCGTGTAAGCTAATCCTATAAGATCCGAACCTTTCATTGACGCAATAATCTCTCCGCCTCCATTTTGGAAATGTCCTTTCTGCTCCTCGAATCGATCTTCTGCAAGAATGTAATAGGCGTCTTTTTGTGACGGATCATCGCACACATCTTTTACCATCACGTATGCAATATCCTCACCGACAGCTAAAGCGACGTTTCCTGGCAGTGTCCACGGCGTTGTTGTCCATGCAAGTATAAATGTATTCTCATCGAGGTCTCTCCCTGCAATCTTCTGTCCAGGTAAGAGATGGAACTTCGCAACGACAGAAAGATCTTTAATAGCCATATAACCTTCAGCGACCTCACTCTGTGAAAGTGTTGTTTCACAACGCGGACACACATGCATCGAGCGATAATCCTCATAAACAAGGCTCTTATCATAGATCGACTTAAAGACCCACCAAACACTTTCCATGAAATCACGATCCATCGTACGATAGGCGTTTTTCATATCTACCCACCGCCCAAGACGTGGGATGATCTGCTCCCATTCGTCCACATACGCAAGAACTTTTGTGCGACATAATTCATTGAATTTTGCTACACCAATTTTTTCAATATCTTCTTTGCTCTTACTTCCTAATTCCTTCTCTACAATATTCTCAATTGGCAAGCCATGACAATCCCATCCCCATTTTCGCTCTACGCGCTTGCCGCGCATCGTCCAATACCGAGGAATAACATCTTTCATTGTTTGTCCAACGATGTGACCATAATGTGGCAAACCCGTTGCAAATGGTGGTCCATCATAAAAAGTATAGCAATTTTCTTTTGATCGCTGTTCTACAGATTTATTGAAGATATCATTATCTTCCCAATACAAGAGAATCTCCTTTTCTCGTTGTACAACTGTTCTTTTTTGATTAAGTGGTGTAAATGTCATAAATTTCTATTAAATGATTAATAATTATTAAAAGATAGGAATAATTTTTTTACTCTACACTTGAATATGACCAGTCTTATGCATTCTATCTATTCGTATTATTCGTAGTAGATTTGTACAT
Organism: Candidatus Moraniibacteriota bacterium; assembly: GCA_030592425.1. Classification (GTDB taxonomy): domain Bacteria; phylum Patescibacteriota; class Minisyncoccia; order Moranbacterales; genus JAUVJK01. The sequence goes on along the minus strand of JAUVJK010000042.1, from coordinate 5,894 downwards.
TCGCAGTATTAAAAAAACGTCCGTAAAAATAAAAGATTGCTCTTCTATTCTTACGGACGATCTCTTGAAAAAAACCGTGGTACCACCGTAGTTCAGCTTTCAGTCTTTAGAAGTTAGCTTGTAGGGAAATCCCCTAGAGACTATCATCTAAACGCTATCAGCTCTTCATTTGCACTGTAACGGGCGCACCCGATGAGATCTATTCCCTGTTAACAAAACAGATTTCTTCTCATGCCCTCCACTTCACTGTGAAGCGATTCTCTGGTGATTGCCAAAGTCCAAGGGTGATCACAAATTATTAAGGAATCATATGTTCCAAATGAATAACGCGCTTTTCTAACTTCTTAAAATCATCATAGCTTACCTTCTTATCAACCTTAAATTTAATGTCAGTTATATCTGACTGCATCATGTCCATTTTTCCATCAATTTTATCGAATTTATTATCTATTTTATCGAATTTATTATCTATTTTATCGAATTTCTTCTCCATTGAATCAAGACGACGCTCCACAGCCTTTACTGTTTTTTGTGTTCCTTCCTGCGCTTCAGCAAGTATTTCAATGCCATCACTCATATTCTCCAAAAGTGACATAACATCATTGTTCGTAAAAACTTTCTCTTTTTTATTCTTTTTTGTTATTTTCTTTGCCATAAGATGATTATATCATTTTTTTCTACGAATTTGCAACTTCTTCATACAAAGCTAACGTCTCTTTTGCAGTCTTATTCCAATCAAATTCTTTCGCTCGTTCTAATCCCTTCTGACGATAAGATTCACGTAATTCTTTATTTTCACTAAACAATGTCATTGCTGCTGCGATCTCTTTTGTATCCACCGGATCAACGAAATGAACAGCATCTCCAGCAATTTCCTGCAGAGATCCTATTTTTGATACGATTGATGGTGCTCCTGTTGCAAATGCCTCAAGAAGCGTTGTTCCAAACCCTTCGTAAACAGATGGGAGAACAAAGAATTCTGCATGTTTAAAAAGTGGCAAAAGTTCATCTCCAATCACATATCCAGTGAAGACAATATCTTTCGTGATCCCAAGATCCTTCGAAATTTGCTTAAATTCTTGCGCAAGCCAACCACGTTTTCCAGCAAGGACCAATTGATAATCGCAGCGTTTCTTCCCCATTTTTTGCAATCGTTCTCCTTTGAAAAGCGCAAATGCATGCATCAGACGCGCGATATTCTTTATTGGTTCTAGCGTCCCAAGAAACAAGATATATTTTTTCGTGATATCAAACTTCTTGATCACTTTCTGTGTATTTTGGATTTCATTGAAAAATCTCTGATCAACGCCACCATAGATCACTTTCATCTGCTTTGCATCGATCTGACAATACTTTATCAGATCTTCACACACAGACTGTGATGATGCAATAATATGTGTTGCTTTTTTTACCATATAATTGATCACTGCTTTGTCGCGCGCACGTCGCACACGTGGCAACGACTGCGGAACAGTCAACGCAGAAAGATCATTGATCGTTACGATAATTTTCCCCTTATAACTCGTTGGTACACGATCTTTTGCATTTGTTACATGCAAAAGATCAAGATTTTCCTTATTGAGTGTCGCAGCACCAAGAATCTCATTATATGCGCCTGGAAGAAATTTTTTATAATCTGAAAAAGGATAGAAGATAATCTTTGTATTTGGTCGTGAAAACTTTTTAATATCTTTCTCTCGTACCCGAAAATCAAAGAAAAGGACATATTCATTCTCTGTATCATGATCCAAAAGGTGACGGATCAACTGATAAGAATAATGACCCGTACCAATTGCATTACATTTTGCTGGATTAAGGATCGTGCGTGCATCAATACCAATTTTCATAATAAATATACCAAGTAATTAAGAAAAAGAGGAAATAATATATGATTACATACGCTCAGGCGCTTTGATGCCAAGAACATCGAGACCGTTCTTGAGAACGTGCGCTGTTGCACGCACCAAAGCAATCCGATAGGATCTATGATCACTTTCATCAAGGATCCTGATTTTAGCGTAATATGTATTGAACTCTTGTGCAAGCTCAAGAATGTATTGTGCTACCATGTGTGGTGCCCGCATTTTCATTGCTTGCATTAACACCTCAGTAAAGCGCTCCAATAAGCGTTCCAGATCACCAATCAATTCATTTTCATCGAAATCATCAGAGAAACCTTGCTCCTGTGCGCTACTCAAGATCGAATGGCATCGCGCATACGTATATTGAATATAAGGACCTGAATCACCGTCAAATGACAATGCTACATCTTGATCATAGGCAATATTTTTTCCAAGTGATTGTTTCAAAATACTAAATTTGATCCCCGCGACAGCGATCGCGTCAATTGTTACAGTTGAAATATCGGTCGCAACACGATCACTAAGTTTTTCTCCCGCTAATTTCTGTGCATCTTTGATGAGCGATTCACCTGTCACAACATTACCACTGCGTGATGACATTTTCCCTGTCATCAGTTGCATCATACCATGTGAAATATGTTCGATACGCCCAATCAGTGATGGCATTATTAATTCAATTGCTTTTGTCACAACACGGAAGTATTGTTCTTGCTCCACAGCGGTTATGATCAAATAAAGATCTGCTGGTATTTTTTCTTCTTTTGTCAGTGCCAATCCTAATTCTTTTGCCTCATAGGTTGGCAATCCATTTGACGTAATAAAAACACGTGTATGCAGATCATATTTCTCACCAGAAAAAATGACAGCTCCGTCACTTTCCTCAAAGATCGTACCCGTATTTTCCTTTACGATTGCTCTACCGCGTTCCCAGACGTTTGATTCAAAAAAAGAGTCATCAAATGTCGTCCCAAGAAGTGCATAGATCTTTTCAAATGCCGCAAGTGTTGTTTCCCGTCCCTGTCGATAAAGTACCATCAAGTTTTCATCATCACCAGTATAAATTGCTTTGTTTAGCACATCAATCTCTTTTTTTGCCTGTGGATCACTTTCATAAGCAGCATGTCCTGTTGCATAAGCTTTCCCAATCAATTCTGCATCATCTAATGAAATATCATCTCGCCGCATCGCCCAAAGTGCTTTTGCAACATGTGGACCAATATCGCCTTGATAATTCACCCGCACGACACGTGCGCCTTGCGCCGAAATCAATCGTACTATACTCTCTCCAATTGTATTACTCATCAAATGACCAATGTGAAAAGGTTTGAAAGGATTTGGCTGCGTATATTCGACACAAACTGTCTTACCTTCCAATATATGTCCTCGTCCATAGGCATCTCCAGTATCATTGATCTCTTTGATCGTCTTACTGTACAGTGATGCATCAAGTGTAAAATTAATATAACCAGGTGCAGCAACACTGATCTCTGTAATAAGGGTATCATCATTTTTCTGTAATTCTTCCACTAGTTCCCCTGCGATTTCCAACGGATTTTTCTTGAGTTTCTTTGCAAGAACCATCGCTATGTTCGTCATCCAATCTCCATGCGTCAGACTCTTTGGGCGTTCCACAGAAATATGTGGCAAATCAAAAACCGACCACTGCTTATTTTTTTGCAATGATACTATAGCGACACTAATCATTTTTTCAATTTTCTTTTTCATAAGTAATGCTTATTTAAGTCATTTGAACGTTCAACCTTCAAATTCTTTTTCCGTAGATACAAATACTGTCAATTGGATTTATTGCATTGAAGACTTTCGGACTCTCTAAAAAAACGTATACTATCACTTTTTTGTAAAAGCTATCTCATGTCTCAACTTCACGATTGAAAATACGATGAAATTCATCATTAACAAAGGTAACTCTCCTCATGCTGTGAAGTATATCATTTGGAGGTTCAACCTCAAAGTAATCCTTATACAGTTTCGACGATCATCATATTCGTTGTCCCTGATTTACCAAATGGCACACCAGCAGCAATGACGATCCGATCTCCCTTCTTTGCAAAACCTTCTTTTTGTACAAATTTCTTGACAAATTTAAGTGCCTCATCAAAATCTTTTGTTTTTTTGATCTCTCGTGGATAACATCCATAAGAGAGCATCAGCTGACGTCGTGTTAATTCACAAGGACTGAGTGCGAGAATTACTTGTGAAGGTTTATACCGCGAGATCTTACGCGCTGTAAACCCTGATTCTGTCAGCGCAACAATCACCGCCGCATCGATATCATTTGCAGCTTCTACAACACTATGCGAAACTGCATTCACTGTCCGTTGTGAATGATCATCATTGTCTTCGATGAAAATACTGCTGAGACCGCGTTCTGTGCGTACTGCGATTGATGCCATCATAGCGACAGCTTCTACAGGATATTTTCCAATCGCTGTTTCACCTGAAAGCATGATCGCGTCAGCACCATCAATGATCGCGTTTGTCACGTCACTTACTTCTGCACGCGTTGGCACGGGAGCTTCGATCATTGACTCGAGCATCTGTGTCGCAACGATCACTGGCTTTCCAACAACATTACATTTGTGTGCAATTTCTTTCTGATAATGCGGTACGTGTTCTGGTCCTACTTCAACAGCAAGATCACCACGCGCCATCATGATGCCATCCGTTACCGAAATGATCGCATCAATATTTTCAATAGCATCAGTTGTTTCGATCTTTGCGATGATCTTTGCCTGTGATCCAAGTTTTTCCAAAATACCACGTAGTTTTTTGACATCGTTTGCACTGCGCACAAATGATAGCGCAAAAAGATCAATATTATTTTGCACACCAAAAGCGATATCTTTACGATCTTTCGCTGTGATCGATGCAATGCTCAATTTCACATCAGGCAAATTCACACCACGACGAGAACGGATCATGCCACCAACGATCACCTTTGTTTCGATATTATCTCCCTTCACAGCTGTCACATATAGTTTGCGTGCGCCATCATCGAGGAGAATTGTATCACCAACAGAGATGTCCTTCGATAATAGCTTATAATTTACATAAACCCTTTCTTCTGTTCCAACACATTTCTTTATTGTAAGTGTGAACTTTTGTCCATTACGCAAGGTAATTGCACCCTTACCGAAATCTCCAATACGGATCTTTGGCCCAGAAATATCAAGAAGTGTTGCGACGCTTTTATTCACATCAGCAGCGACTTCTCGAATCAATTTAATACGATCGCCATGTTCTGCGTGGTCACCATGTGAGAAATTAAGACGTACAACATTGAGACCACTATTCATCAATTTTTTGAGAACAGCAGGCTTTTGGGAGGCTGGTCCGATCGTTGCAACGATCTTTGTTTTTTTCCGGATCTTTTTTATCGCCATAGGAATATGTTATTAGATCAATTAAAAATGAATTAAAAAAATAAATAATATCAACCTTACACAATGGATCTTCCAATCTGCTATAAAGCAGAAAATTCTTGTAGCTATAAATTATTCATTCTCCCACCAAATTAGAGTGTACAGTACTTCACACAGCATATCAATCAAAAATACTGGGATATACTCTCACAATGTTTCTACGTAGCAGATTAAAACAGACTAAATATTTTGCATAAATCCACGATCTATTGTGAAATACTTTTCATAATGAGCACTTATGAATATATATGTCCTATAGACAGCTCTTAACAAAAAACAAAAAGAGTCTCTACGCTAAGTAAAGACTCTTTGTTTTCAAGATCAGTCTATTTTTGTACATACCACGCTACACCTTCATATTTCCAGATATGTTCTGGATACTTTTTGATGACAAGATCTTTTTCTGTTTCACTTGCTGTGTAGAAGTGACCTTTGTATTCTTCACTCCAGAAACGGTACACAGGTGTTGAAGTTACAGTGGTAGTACTGTGGACATAATATGGGACTCCTTCATAGCGCCAAGTGTCCGTTGGATAGTTGGCGATCACTTTAGCTTTTTCTGCTTCAGATGCTGTGTAGAAGTGGTGTT
>JAUVJK010000095.1 GCA_030592425.1 Candidatus Moraniibacteriota bacterium | reverse complement strand
GTCAAAGAGATCGAAGCAGAGATCGGGAAAGAAGAACGTAATATGATCAAATCACAGGATGCGCGTAAGGAATGTGTAGCGCTGACAAAGATCAAGTTTCTCAAAGAAAAGAAACGAAAAGGCAAGAAGATCTATCAGCTTAATACACAATTTACGTATTACCCAGAACTTAAAGGTCTTTTTGTAAAGGCTAATGCATATCCGCAATGTCACGCATTAGGCAAACTGAAAAGTATTGGAAATGTGCAGTTGGCACTTGTGAGTGGTGTCTTTCTGAATTATGGACGCAGTAAGATCGATCTTTTTCTCGTTGCGGACAATGTGAGCCGTGTGCGATTGAGCAATTTGGTCAAAGAGATCGAAGCAGAGATCGGGAAAGAAGTGCGTTATATGATCTTGACAACCGAAGAAATGAAATATCGTATGGATATGATGGATCGTTTTCTCATGGAATTCCTTACAGGGCCAACAGATGAAGTGATCAATCGTATGCCAAAGTTGGAGAATTTTGTTAATGACTTTAAGAAGTAAATTCCAGAGTAGTTTGTTGTATGATCTGGAATTTAGAAGATATTTACTATGGAAATAGCATTGTTGAGTGTTCTGATCGTGATCGGTATCGTACTGGTCTATTTAAATGTGCGGGGATCTGATAAGAAGGATGATGTCACTGCTGATCTTGCAGAGGCGACAGAAACGATCCAGCGTGTTATGCGTGATGAATCAAAGGAAAATCGTGCAGAGCTGGCGCAATCGATCCAGCGTTTTTCGCATGATGTCAATAAACAGATCTCTAATCTGTCAGAAACGCAGAATAAGAATTTTCAGGTTTTTGCAGAACGATTGACGAAAGTGAGCGATCGTAATGATGAAAAGATGGAAGCTGTACGTAAAACGATCGAACAGCGTCTCGAAGGGATCCAAAAAGATAATACAGCGCAGTTGGAGAAGATGCGTATGACTGTTGATGAGAAACTTCATGAGACATTAGAGAAACGTCTCAGTGAATCATTCAAGCAGGTAAGTGAACGGCTTGAGATCGTGCACAAGGGTTTGGGTGAAATGCAGACATTGGCAACAGGTGTTGGTGACCTTAAAAAGGTATTACAAAATGTGAAGACGCGTGGAACATGGGGCGAGGTACAATTAGGTAATCTCCTTGCTGATATTTTGACACCAGAACAATATGAAGAGAATGTTGCAACAAAAAAAGGCTCTGCTGATCGCGTCGAATTTGCGATCAAGATCCCCGCAAAAGATGATGAGAAAAAGACACTCTATTTGCCGATTGATGCAAAATTCCCACTGAGCGACTATCAAGGTCTTGTAGATGCGTCAGAAGTTGGTAATAAAGAAGAAGTGGAACGACTAAATAAAGCACTGGAGATGCGGATCAAGGCAGAGGCAAAGGATATTCGTGATAAATATATTGATCCCCCCTATACAACAGATTTTGGGATCATGTTCTTACCGATCGAAGGTCTCTACGCTGAAGTGCTGCGTCGCCCAGGTCTTACTGATACATTGCAAAGAGAATACCGTGTTATTGTGACAGGGCCAATTACATTTGCCGCGATTGTGAATAGTTTGCAGATGGGCTTCCGCACACTTGCAATCGAAAAGCGCTCAAGCGAAGTGTGGGAAGTGCTTGGCGCTGTAAAAAAGGAATTTACATTATTTGGTGATATTCTGGACAAGACGCAGAAGAAGCTACAAGAAGCAAGTAATACGATCGAGAAAGCGTCATCAAAAAGTAGGAATATTGAACGGAAATTAGGGAAAGTACAAGAATTACCATCAGCATCAACTTCGACTGCTGTGAAAATTGAATAATCGTCGTAAGAAAGTTTTGTTATGATCAAAAATGTAAAAAAACGAGCACAAAATAATGAGAGAGATACACAAAGCTTTTTTCGTAATGATATTATTCAATGGATGTTGATCTCGCTCGTGGTCTTTAATATTCTTTTGTGGGTAGTGGCAGCATACTATAATCGACCGCAGGATTTTCAGATCATCGTACACTATAATTCTTTTTTTGGTGTTGATACTCAATATTGGTGGTGGTCACTTTTTGCGCTTCCTGCAATGGCGACTATTTTTTTGATCGTGGATATTTTCCTTGCGCGGTGGTG